>DATJJH010000242.1:0-7402 GCA_035492395.1 Trinickia sp.
TAGGGATTAGCACGTATACCCGCCCCCCAAACCCTGCGTTCGTTTTAAGACCGCGTACACTTCATCTACCCCCGGGGGTGCATCGTGCCGCCTTCCCTTTCGTCCCGCGATCCCCCGTCGGGAAAGCTCCCGCGCTCCGATTCCAGAAACAAAAAGGAGAACCACCCAAATGACATGGACCAAAGAACAGCGCAACGTCACGATCGCTGCCTACCTAGGCTGGACGCTCGACGCCTTCGACTTCTTCTTGATGGTGTTCGTCTTAAAGGACATCGCGGCCGAATTTCATACCAAGATCCCTGAAGTCGCCTTCGCGATCACCTTGACGCTCGCCGCGCGCCCAATCGGCGCGTTGATCTTCGGCCGGCTCGCCGACAAATTCGGCCGCCGGCCCACGTTGATGGTCAACGTCGCTTGCTACTCCTTACTGGAGCTGCTCTCCGGCTTCGCCCCCAGCCTCTGGACGCTGCTCGTCCTGCGCACGCTGTTCGGCGTGGCCATGGGCGGCGAATGGGGCGTCGGGTCGGCCCTGACGATGGAAACCATCCCGCCGAAATCGCGCGGCATCGTTTCGGGCCTCTTGCAAGCTGGCTACCCCAGCGGCTATCTGATCGCCTCGATCGTCTTCGGCGTGCTCTATCAATACGTCGGCTGGCGCGGCATGTTCTTTGTCGGCGTGGCGCCGGCGCTGCTCGTGCTCTACATCCGCGGCAACGTACAGGAATCACCGGCGTGGAAAGCGCTCGATACGAAAAAGCACAAGCGCCCGAGCCTGCTGGCTACCATCGGCAAGAACTGGAAGCTCGCGCTGTATTCGATCATCCTGATGACGGCCTTCAACTTCTTCTCGCACGGCACGCAAGATTTGTATCCGACGTTCCTGCGCGAGCAGCATCACTTCGATCCGCATACGGTATCGATCATTGCCATCGTGCTGAACATCGGCGCGATCGTCGGCGGCTTGTTCTTCGGCTCGCTCTCTGAAAAAATCGGCCGTCGCCGCGCCATCTGCATCGCCGCGTTGATCGCCCTTCCCGTGCTCCCCCTGTGGGCATTTTCGAGCGGCCCCGTCTTGCTCGCGGTCGGCGCGTTCCTCATGCAGATTTCGGTGCAAGGCGCCTGGGGCGTCATTCCCGTCCACCTGAATGAGATCTCGCCCGACGAAGTGCGCGCGACGTTCCCCGGCCTCGTCTACCAGCTCGGTAACCTGATCGCATCGATCAACGCGACGATGCAAGCGTCGGTGGCGGTGAGCAACGGCAACAACTATGCCTTCGCGCTGGCTGTCGTCGCAGGCATTGCGTCGGTGGTTATCGCCGTGTTCATCCTGTTCGGGCCCGAAAAACGCGGTATCGACATGACACGGTCCGCGGAACAAGTCGCATCGTCCACGGCTTAACACTCAGCAACGGCAGCACCGAAGAAAGGCGTGCACCCATATAAGCGCGCCTTTCTTCCCAACTCCCCCACACCACCGCCCACACACCGCTTGCTGCACCGCAGCGCGCCACAACGTCTAGACTCCCTCTAGAGGAGTCCGTCGACAAACAACGCTTGCTCGGATTTCCTAGCGTTTTTATCGTGCTAAAAATAACAAAATTTCAATCAGAGGCTTGAATCGCTTGTTCGCGGCCGGGCAACCGGCATGGGCTCGATAGCAAACCGGAGTAATCGTTCTGGGCAGAACTCAAACCAGCGCTGAATCGCGCGCTTGGTCGATGGCTCAGGCATTCTCTCGGGCAACTGCGAAACAGGCAAACCGAGTCGGCACGAAAGCGCACGCTCGGTACACAGGGAGGGAGGCGCACATGGCTGTTCGAACACCAAGCCGCGGCACCGGCGATACCAAGGCCCGCATCCTCGACGCCGCCGAGGACATCTTCATCGAATGCGGTTACGAAGCGATGTCGCTGCGTCAGATCACTTCACGCGCCGACGTCAATCTGGCCGCCGTCAACTATCACTTCGGCAGCAAGGAAGCGCTCATTCACGCCATGCTGTCGCGCCGGCTGGACAAGCTCAACGTCGAACGTTTGAAACTGCTCGAGCGGTTCGATGCCCAGCTCGGCGATCGATTGACTTGCGAGCATGTGCTGGGCGCGATGTTCATTCCGGCGCTACGCCTTTCGCGCGACACCCGCGCCGGTGGCCCCGCATTCTTGCGTTTGCTCGGGCGCGCCTATACCGATCCGTCCGCCTTCATTCATGATTTCCTCAACGGGCACTACGCAACCGTCGCCGAGCGATTCTTCGACGCGTTTCAACGCGCGTTGCCGCACCTGCCGCGAGAGGAATTGGGATGGCGCCTGCACTTCGCCATCGGAGCGCTCTCAGGCGTGCTCGCGGGCGCGGACACCGACAACCTGATCGCCGAGTTCTCCAAGAGGCAAGCCATCAGCGATCTGCATTTGATCGCGCGACTCGCCTCGCTGATGGTCGCCGCCTTGAAAGCCCCGCTGCCCGACGGGGCGCAGCTCGCGGCTTTCGCGGCCGTACTCGGCGACGCGGACGACGGCCACGACGCCGCGGTCGGCATCACGGCCTGCGGCCCGCTCGATGCGCAATCGCGTCCGTCCGTGCAATCGCAGCCGAACCGCGACGCGCAGCACGACACCCTGCATGAAGGCGATGGCAACGGCCACGATGCGCACGACGAAGTCCGCAACGACGGTCGCATCGACCACACGCTCGCGCCCGCTCCGACACTGCCGCCGGCCGGCGCACCTGCCCCGCAGCAGCAGGAAGGCCCGCGCCCCGCGCTCTAACGTCGAACAACGGACGGCGCACGCGCGCCACCCGGAGGAACGGTCATGGCATGGTTTGTCGTGGCGCTCATCGTCGCGGGCGCAATTCTGATCTTCAACGAAGCCGCCGCGCTTTGGTGGCTCGGCACGTTGTGCGTGTGGCTCGCCGCCGTGGCGGCCACCGACGCGGCAGGCCTTGCCGCGTGTATCGTCCTAGGCGTCGTGCTCCTCATACCGGCACTCGTCATGGCGATCAAACCCCTGCGGCGCATGCTCGTCAGCGCACGCTTGCTCGCCCTATTCCGACGAGCATTGCCCGATATGTCGTCCACCGAGCGCGATGCGATCGAAGCAGGCACTGTATGGTGGGACGCCGAGTTGTTCAAGGGCCGCCCCGATTGGGACGCGCTGCTCGCGCATGGGCCGCCCATCCTAACGGATGAGGAACGCGCGTTCGTCGACGGCGAATGCGCGGCCCTCGCCGATCTCGCCAACGATTGGGAAACGACGGCGCACTGGCAGGATCTCTCGCCGCAAGCCTGGCAATACATCAAGCAGCAAGGCTTCCTCGGCATGATTATCGACAAGCGATTCGGCGGCAAAGGCTACAGCGCCTATGCGCATTCGCAAGTGGTCATGAAGCTCGCATCGCGCTGCTCTGCCGCGACGGTCTCGGTCATGGTGCCCAATTCGCTCGGGCCCGCCGAACTCTTGTCGCACTACGGCACCGAGGAACAGAAAGCGTATTACCTGCCCCGGCTCGCGCGCGGCGAGGAAATTCCCTGCTTTGCGTTGACAAGCCCTTACGCAGGTTCGGATGCGGCCGCCATTCCCGACGTCGGCATCGCCTGCAAAGGAACTTACGCAGGCCGCGAAACGCTCGGCTTTCGCGTCACCTGGGACAAGCGCTACATCACCCTGGGCCCGATCGCGACCGTGCTAGGCCTCGCGTTCCGCGTACGCGACCCGGATCATCTCCTCGGCCCCGACGACGAGCCCGGCATTACCTGCGCCCTCATTCCCACCTCGCACCCGGGCGTCTCGATCGGCCGCCGCCATTGGCCGCTCAATGCCGTCTTTCAAAACGGTCCCAACTCCGGCACGGATGTTTTCATTCCCGTCGATTGGGTGATCGGCGGCCCGGCGCAAGTCGGCAACGGCTGGCGCATGTTGATGGAATGCCTCGCGGCGGGCCGTGCGATTTCATTGCCTTCGGCCGGCGTCGGCACCGCGAAGCTCGCCGTGCGCGGCACGAGCGCGTATGCCGCGGTGCGCAAGCAGTTCAAGGTACCGATCGGTCAGTTCGAAGGCATTCACGAAGCGCTCGGGCGCATGGGCGGCAATCTCTACGTCATGGATGCGATGCGACGGTTTTGCGCACAAGCCGTCGATCTCGGCGAAAAACCCGCGGTGTTGTCGGCCATCGCGAAATATCACGTGACCGAGCGCTCGCGGCGTGTCATCAACGACGCAATGGATATCGTCGGCGGCAAGGGCATCTGTCTCGGCCCCTCGAACTTTCTGGCGCGCGCCTATCAGCAATTGCCGGTGTCGATCACGGTCGAAGGCGCCAACATTCTCACGCGCTCGCTCATCATCTTCGGGCAAGGTTCGATCCGGTGTCACCCGTATCTGCTCAAGGAGTTGACGGCCGCGCGCGACGACGATGAAGAACGCGCGCTCATCGCCTTCGATCATGCGCTGTTTCGGCATGCCGGCTTTCTGGCCTCGAACGCATTGCGCAGTCTCGTGCACGGATTCACCTGCGGCGCATTCATCAGGAAGCCGATTGCGGCGAGTCCTGTCTTGGCGAACTATTACCGCGCCGTCACGCGGCTGTGCATCGCGTTCGCGTTCGTGGCGGATGCTTCCATGTTGCTGCTCGGCGGCGCCTTGAAGCGACGCGAGCGGCTATCGGCGCGCTTGGGCGACGTGCTCTCGCAGCTCGTGCTGATGTCGGCCACGCTCAAGCGGTTCGAAGACGAAGGCGCCTTCGCCGAGGATCTGCCGTTCGTTCGCTGGGGGGTGAAGGATGCGTTGCTCGAAGCGGAGCGGGCGTTCGAAGGACTTTTCGCGAACTATCCGAACCGGTTTGCCGCCGCGGTCATTCGGTTCCTGGCTTTCCCGCTGGGTCTGCGCCGCCGTCCGCCATCCGATGGGCTAACGAGCACGATCGCCCTGCTCCTGCAAACGCCGTGCGGTGCACGAGATCGGCTACTCGCCGATTCGCACGTGCCCGCGCAAGCCGATGGCGACGATCCGATTGCATGCGGCGAGCGCTTGCTGGCGCTATGCCCGGCCGTGGCCGAAATCGAATCGAAATTGCGCGCGGCGGTTCGCGCGGATCAAGCGCGGCCGATGCCGCAAAGCTTGGCCGAGTTGCCGGGCTGGGCGCGCGCGGCCGAAGCGCAGGGGCTGATCGACAGCCGTGAGCGCGAGACGCTCGAGCGTTATGCGCGAGACGGCGCGGCGCTCATCAAGGTGGACGACTTCCCTGCCGACTTCGATCGTTCGAGCGCATTACCTCTAGGTGAACGGGTTGACGAGCCTCATTTCGAAGAATCCAATCATCAGGTCGACTCAACCGCATCCGTCGCAGGCGCATCGATTAATGTCGCTCGACATTGATCCGCGTTAACCTACATTGATGACTGATCGTTGATCGTCATCGACGCTTCAATAAAGATCAACAAAACGCATCGATCGCAATGACGAGGACAACCTGGGAGACAACAAAATGGAGCAACCTATCGCGCAGCGGTCGGGGTTAGGCGCCACGGGCTGCAATCTTGGCATTCCGGCTGCGTTGCCGGATGCGCATGACGCATCCGATTTACCGGCCGCATTCGATTCGAATACGCCGGAATCAGGGGAGCCTTCCGCATTCGTTTCTCCCGCTGCCCCCGATACAGACGGCATTTGGTATCACTCCTATCCGCCCGACGTACCGCACGAGATCGACGTCACGGAGTACTCATCGGTCGCCCAGTTTTTCGACGAATGCACGTCGCAATTTCGCGGCCGCACGGCGTTCGTCAGCGTGGGCTCCGAGATGACCTACGATACGCTTGCGCGACGAGCGAAAGCGTTCGCGGCTTACCTGCAGCGGATCGGCATTAAACGCGGCGACCGCGTCGCGATCATGTTGCCCAATACGTTTCAATATCCCGTGTCGCTGTTCGGCGTACTGAAAGCCGGCGCGGTCGTCGTCAACGTCAATCCGCTCTATACGCCGCGCGAACTCGCGCATCAACTGACGGACAGCGGCGCCAAGGCGATCGTCGTCTTCGAGAACTTCGCGAAGACGCTCGAAGAGGCGCTGCCCGGTACAGCAGTCGAGCATATCGTCGTCACCGCGCTTGGCGACCTGCTGGAGCCAGGGCTCAATTTGAAGGGACGCCTGCTCAATTTCGTGATCAAGCGCGTGCAGAAGATGGTGCCAAAGTATCGTCTGCCGAACGCGGTACGCATGCGCCGCGCGTTGGCGCTAGGCGCGAAGTCGCCTTACGCGCCGACGTTCGTTTCGCACGACGAACTGGCGTTTCTGCAATACACAGGCGGTACGACCGGAGTCGCCAAAGGCGCGATGCTCACGCATCGAAACATCATCGCCAATCTGCTGCAGGCCAAAGCCTGGGCGGCAAGCCAACTTACCAGCGAGAGCGAAACGGTGCTCACGCCGCTGCCGCTTTATCACATCCTTTCGCTAACCATCAACGGGTTGATCTTCCTCGGCCTCGGCGGTCGCAACATCTTGATCGCCAACCCACGTGACATGAAGCGCGTGATGCATATTCTTCGGAACGAGAAATTCACGGGCATTCTCGCGATCAACACGCTCTACAAGGCGTTTCTCGAAAACGAGGAATTCTGCAAGCGCGACTTCTCCAATCTGAAACTCGCCATGTCCGGCGGCATGGCCACGCAGCGCTCGGTGGCAGAGCGGTTCAAAGCCGTGACCGGCAAACCCATCGTCGAAGGCTACGGCCTCACCGAGTGTTCCCCGATCGTCTCGCTCAATCCCGTCGATCTGAAGCACCTACGCGAATTCGACGGATCGGTCGGGCTGCCCGCGCCTTCGACAATCGTCCGCTTTCGCAAGGACGACGGCAGTTGGGCCAATATCGGCGAGCCGGGCGAGCTTTGCGTGAAGGGCCCGCAGGTCATGAAAGGTTACTGGATGCGGCCCGATGAAACGGCGAAGGTGATCGACGCGGATGGTTGGCTGTCGACGGGCGACATTGGGGTCATGGATTCGGCCGGGTTCATCAAGCTGATCGATCGCAAGAAGGACATGATTCTCGTGTCGGGCTTCAACGTCTATCCGAGCGAAATCGAGGACGTCATCGCGATGCATGCGGGCGTACGTGAAGTCGCCGCGATCGGCATTCCCGACGAGGCGCAAGGCGAGCGTGTGAAAGTGTTCATCGTGCCGCGCGCGCCGGGGCTCACGCGCGAGGAGATACTTGATCATTGCCGCAAGCATCTGACGGGCTACAAGGTGCCCAAGCTCATTGAATTTCGCGATGCGTTGCCGCAGACGAACGTTGGGAAGATTTTGCGGCGGGCGTTGCGGGACGAGGAGTTGGCCAAGCTAGCCGCGTTGCAAGGCACAGGCGCGACATGAACCGGAAACGGCCCCGAGACGACTCGCGCAT
>DATJJH010000243.1:0-17999 GCA_035492395.1 Trinickia sp.
GACTCTCTTTTATAGCGCTTTTGCGCGGATGAAAATCGCTCGCTGCTCGGCGCGCGCGGTGGCGACCGGGTAGCTCGCAATCAAGCGCGGCGGCGCGCCGCTGTCTACCGTGACAGCGGTGTCGAGCTTGACGCCGCTCGAATTCGTCCACGTTTGCCCGGGCAGCCCCGTGGGTTGGGTCAACAGCAGGTCGATGTCGACTGCGATGGCCGTGACGCCGGCTTTCTCCGACGGCACGACGCGGGCTACGAGATCGAGGCGGTCGCCGCGGTTGCCGTTGCGCCCGTTGCCTTGCGCGGCGTTCGCCTCTCCCGGCGGCGAGGGCGTCTGCACGGTCTCGCCGCCGATCGTGAGCGTGATATGTCCACCCAACGGCCCCACGAGCGTTTGGCGATTGAGTAGCCGAGCGCGGTGGGCGGCGATCGCTGCGGCGAATCGATCGTCGAGGGTGGATGAATCGGCCGGCGACGAAGCGTACGCCGACTCGCCAGCCTTGCCGAGCGCATCCACAGTGGTCCCGTCCGACTCGATGACGAAGAGGTCGATCGAGACGAACGAGGAAGCGCGATCGAACGCCTCGATCAGTTTCTCGATAGCCGGTCGGAACGCCGGATCGGCCCACACGATGACGGTGTTGGTCCGGTCGTCCGCGATGATGCCGACGGGCGCCGCTTTCGACCCGGCGCCCTCGCTTGTGAAAGGCAGGCTCGGCGCTGCGACTGTGGGGAGCGGGGGGACGGCCGCCGGTGACGGATACCCGATCCACTGCGAGAGGGAAGGCTCCACGCCCGGTAAGGGGGGCGGCGCCTGCACCCGCGGCGCGCTCGAGAGCGCCGGTTGCGCTGCCGATGTTTCCCGCGCGAGCACTTGGCGCAGCAACGTGGCGACGCCCTGGCGCGCCATGGCCCCGCTAGGTGGCGACGTATCGCCGGCCCGCGCGAAGCGCAGCGGGAAAAACATCGGATCGAACGTGGCCCGGGCTGTACTCGCGGCCGACTGGCCCGCGAGGAATCGACGGACGATGGCCCGATAGGCGCGGGGCCCTCCGACGAGGACGACGTCTTGGCCGGCGAGCGCTCCCCAACCGAATCGCCCGTCATAGATGCCGACGGCTTCGAGCGCAGCGCGCGCATCATCCGCGCGCAGGCCGTTCAAGGGAATGCGCTCGACGGACGAGTCGTGCGTTCCGCTGAGGTACAAAGTACGCTCGACGATGAACCATGAAAAGCCATGCGCATGCGCTAGCTGTTCGAGAAATGCTCGTCCTGAAGAGGCCCGCAACCATCCGTCCAGTTTGGTTGTCCGCCATCCGGGTTTGGCATGGCCGCTCGTTCTTAGCGTCAAGCCGTGATCGGCGGAGAATCGATCCAGCACCTCGGTCAACGCTTGATTCGATGCCTGAACCGCGTACGGTGCATCGAGTCCGCCTTGATCGGTGTTGGCGCAGGCGCCGCCGACCAAGACGAGGGCGCCCAGCGTGGCAAGTAAGCACCGCCACGTGTCAGCGCGCGGGAGCGTCCATGGACCCATACGGTTTATCGAATCTCGTTGATGACGGTGCGCAGCAGCGAAAACTTCATCTGCAGGTCGGTTGTTGCAGTCCAGTTCGCAAGCGATACGCCGCGTAGCGACTCGACGTAGTCGCGCCACTGCGAGGGATTCTCGGGCGACAACGATTCGCGTAGGCGGTCTGCATGGCGCAGCGCGTGCAGCAGCTGCGTTTCGGCGGATAGGGGCGTCATGGTGCAAGCAATGAATTGCGATGAGCGACACGGCGGGTGGCATTCGCCGGCGATGGGATAGGGCGCGGGTGAGACGACATCAGAGCGCCCCCCTGCGAGCGAAGTGTCGTTCCAACTTGGCGCGCAGCCGCGACAGGCGAGACCGAACGGTGCCGACGGGAACGCCGAGTGCAGCGGCGGCGTCCACGTAACTGACGTTGTCGACGAACAGCAGCTCGAGCATGCGTTGCTGCTCGGGCGAAAGCGACTGCACGAATTCGAGGAGCGTCAGGAACGATTGCTTGACCGACATGCAACGCTCGGGCGCGCGCAGATCGATGAGTGCGTTTTCATGATCGTCGATTCGCTCCATGACGAACCGGTAGTCGGACGCGCGGCTCACGTGGTTTCGCAACACGTTGAGGGCGATGGCGGTCAGCCAGGTTTTGGGTTGAGCGGTTCCGCGATAAGACGCGAGATTTTCCCAGGCGCCCAAATAAGTGGTTTGTAGAATGTCCTCGGCATCTTGCGCGCTGCGCACGCGACGTGCGATGAATCGGTAGATCGCGCGGCCGTGGGCGCGGTACCAGTCATCGAACTCCAAGGACCGATCGGTGGTGGGCAACGAAGCGGCCGCGTTCGAGCAAGTGGCAATCATCGTGGGATCGAACACTCATGGCATGGGAATCCGCGAATGATGGCGTCTTCGTTGAGTGACGGCGCATCTAGCGCGATAAATAGGACGATGTAACGCTCGATTTGCCCGAATCGCCTGCTCGTCGCGCGTGCGACAAAAAAATTCGGACAGGCCATGGAACCGCTTCACGACCGCTGTTACTAAGCTCCCGCTTCCGGCACGCGATCGATTGATCGACGCAAGGCCAGGGGCGCCATACGACCACAGAACGGAGGGCGAATCATGACCATGGCAGCGGTAGTTCCGGCAATCTACGCGGCGGGGGCGCTGGCGTCGTCGATTGCGTCGGCACTGTCCGATTCATCGGGCGCGGCCTCGGGCGGCTTGTCGAACGGCTCCGGGCTCAATCCGATGGAACGCGCGTTGAAAAGGCAGGAAGCGATGCAATTGCAAACGATGGAAATGCAGACCGAAGCCAGTATCCGCAAGATGCTGGCCGACACCGCCAACAGTATTGCGAGCGGCCATCTCGATTCCGGGGCGAAGGTGCAGAACGCCAGCATCAAGGCCGCGCAGAGCATTCATTTTTGAGGCGTTTTGGCGTGGTTCGGCGGGTACCGTGCGCCTGCATGCTTCATTGATGGTTAAGGAAGGGTTGGATACATGATCGACGTATTGGAAGGTTTCGCCGCGCGAGCGGCGGATCAGGGGCGTGCCGCGCAATGGGCGGCTCAATCGGGCATCGCGTTCGCGCTGGAAAAACGGAGAGTGGACGGTCAATACGCCCTGACGTATATGGACGGACACGTCAAGACGGAACTCATCAATGCGCTGCGCGGCGTTGTCCAGCATCTGCGACCATGATGACGCCGTCAATCGAATGGGCGCAAAGCGGCGCATCGCGCGTCGGCGCCCCGTCGGCGCACGCGGTGGTGGCGGATGACGGTGGTGCGTTCGGCGCTGTCATGACGCAAATCGATCGGCGGCAAGCACTCGCCGCGGCTGGCGCGCCGGTCCTCACGCCTGCGCCTCGCGGGGCCGCGCTCGACGCATTGGCGCGGCAACTCGACGACATCGGGCGGCAGCGCCTCGAAGCCCAGCGATCGTCCGATGCGCTGGCGGGAGCCTGGGCTTCGGGTACGGACGCCCAAACGCTGGCGGTCACGATGCATCGGCAGGCGAGAGCCATGGCGGCGTACAACATCAGCGTCATGGCAGCCTCCAAGCTCGTCGGCGTCACGACGGGCGCGCTGAAGCAATTGACCGCGTCCGGCTGACCCTCGTATGGGAATGGAATCGAGGCCGGCGTCGCGGGGCGCCGCGTTGGCTTGTGGGTGGTGGATCGCCGCGGCACTCATGCTGTCGGGCTGCGAACGCAAGATCGAGTTGCAATGGGTTTCCGATGTCGGCAAGGCCAGCGAAATCGCGGCCACGCTGCGCGCACAGGGTATCGAGGTCGATCGCCGGTCCGAGAAATCAGGCGTCATGCTTTCCGTTGCGGGCTCCGACCTGACTCGCGCGATGCAAGCCATGCGTGAAGCAGGCTTGATGCGCCCGACGCGTTCTACGATGGACGAGGCGTTGGGCAAGCCCGGCATTGCGCCGACGCCACACGAAGCGCTCGCCCGGCGCATCCACGCGATCGAACGAGCGCTGGAGGCGACGATCATGGACATCGACGGGGTCGTTGCTGCGCGCGTGCGCCTCGTGCCGCCCGAGCGTCCGGCTCCGGGCTTGCCGCTCACGGCGGCCTCGGCTTCCGTCTTCGTCAAGCATCGTCCCGATGTCGATCTTTCGCCGCTCGTTCCCGGCATCGCGAGCCTCGTCAAGAACGGCGCGCCGGGGCTGGCCGGTGCGGACGATCGCCGCGTCGCCGTTCTGCTCGTGCCCGAGCACCCGCTCGTGCATGTCCCCGCGGCTTCGGGGGGAGGAAACGTCGATCGTGCGACATCGAGTTTGATTGCGCTCGTTTTCGGAAGCATGACGCTCGGCTACGGCTTGGATCGGTTAGTTCGCCGCGTGCGGCGGCGATGGGCGCGGCGCGGCGGCGAGGGAAGCGTTGAGGAGGGCCCGCGTGACTCCAGCGCCAATTGACGCCATGCCTTCGTTCTGGACCGAGCCGTGGCGATTTGCCGCGCCCGTGTGGCGCGCCCTGTACGGCGCGCCGCAATTGGCGTTCGATCGCCATGCAGAGCGGCTCGTCTATAGCGGCTGGGTGAATTGCTTTGGCTTGTGTCAGCGATGGCGCGCGCCAAGCGATCCGGGTTGGCTCGATCTGCTGGATACGCAGCCGGCGCGGCTGCATCGCGTCGCTACGACGCTTGGCTACCTCGCGTTGGCCCGGGCGGGCGCAGCCGACGTGCTGCTTCGCGCGGCGCGGTCGGATCGAGCGAGCGCCGATGCGCTGAAATATCGAGAGGTGAATTGCATGAGTGCGTCTCTTTTGACGCCGCCTTCGCTTAGCCGTCCTGTACGCGGTGTCGCGCTTGCGCCGCACGCCTGCGGGGTGGACGTGCTTTGCGCGATGGCGCGGCAAGCCTGGCCCGACGCGGAATCGCGATTCGCGATGCTTGTCGCACCGGGGCGGGCCAGGGCGCTCGATACGGCAAATGCGCCGAACGCCAAGACCCTCTGCCGGCACGAACCTGTGCTGTCGATCGACCGTATCGACGTCGGCCGCTGTCTCACGATATGCCGCGCCGCCGTACGCCAGTTTGCCGCGGGCTGCGCAACGAGAGGCGAGCGATGAGCTTTATCGCGCGCCGAATTGCGCTTGCGTACGAAGGACATTGCCCGCCGGGGAAGCAGGTCTACACGTGCGAGGAAGTCGCGCGTCTTCGCGACATCGCCGCGGTCGTTGCACGCGCCCGCCGCGCGGCGTGCGCGATGATCGAAGAAGCGCGCGAGACGGCGCGCCAGGTCGGTGAACAGGCCTTGGCGGCACGGCGTGCGCGGGAATGCGATGCGGAGTCGGGGCTCGTCGCGAGAGCGAGGGCGTTGGAGGAGTTGTATCGACTCGCGCACGCATCGCTGACCGCGCAACTGGAAACGACACTCGACCGAGCGCTTGACGCGGCGTTAACGCACATCGGCGCCGCACTGCCGGCGCAGCAGCGGCTCTCGATTGTTTGCGAGCAGCTAAAGCTCGCGGCCGGCCCGGCGCGTGGGGCACGCCTTCGCCTGTGCGAGGCCGATGCGTCAGCTTTTCGGACTGAATGTGGTGCTGCATATGACGCGCCGTCGGCCCCGCCAGCGCGCGCGATCCCCTGGCCAACCGAGATCGACGACACCCTGAAGCAGGGGCACTGCGTGCTCGTCACGGAGTATGGCGAGTGGGTGCTCGATTTCGACGCTTTGATCGCCTCGTTCGCCTCAGAACGAAAATTGGATAAGCACGCGCGCGCGGCGGCCGCAGCAAAAAACGACCCATATACCGGCCGAATCGCCTGAGCGTCTCATTATTCGAGAATTTTCTTAGGCGGTGCTATGCGTAGTGTATTTACAATCTCGCATTGGCCGGCCGTGACTACAATTTTCGATATATGTCGGCGGCGTGGCGCTCGCAGGGGCGCGAGCCGTGATCGTCGGTGATGGGCGAGGTCGGCAGCGGTGGCTACAGGTGCGCTCCGAGTGCACTCGAGTACGGTCCCGGTCGAGGAAAAAGGCAAACAACGTCGTGAACACACCATTGCAGATTGTACTGGCGGAAGACCATGCCCTGGTCCGATACGGCATTCGGCTCGCCATCGAGGCGGGTCGTATCGGGCGGGTCATCGCCGAAGCGGCGACCTCCGATGAACTGATTGAAATCGTGCAAGCGCAGACCTGCGATGTCATCGTGACCGATTTGTCGATGCCGGGTGCTCACACGCGCGACGGCATTGCGCTAATCGATCGCTTGAGGCGCATTCAGCCCACGGTCCCGATCGTCGTCCTAACGGCCATGCGCAACGCCGCTATCTTGAACAAGCTGCTCGAGAAGGGCGTGAAAGCCATCGTCGAAAAAGCGGGCGGCGTCAATGAATTGCATTGTGCGCTCATTGCTGCGGGACAAGGACGCACTTACGTCGGTCCGGGTGTGGAGTCACTGCTCGAGAACATGAACCTTATAGGGCCGCGCATCGGTCACGAAGCGAAGTTGACCACGGCCGAACTCGAAGTCATTCGTTTATTCGCTTCACACGGCCTGACCGCCAGCCAAATCGCGCAGCGGCTCAATCGCAGCGTGAAGACCGTCAGTGCGCATAAGCGGAGCGCGCAACACAAGCTAGGTCTCTCGACGAATAAGGAATTATTCGAATACTGTCGAAATCACGATCTCTCTGCACCGTGACAGCTGAGCGATGGTCGCGTGTTGCGCGGATGGCCGGCCTGCTGGTGGCATGTGTCTTCGCGGCGGCGGGCATCGGCGCGTGCCGCCAACAGGAAAAACACAGTGACCCGACCCGCGTGGGTTGGGATCTGCGTCTGCCGTTGTCCCCATCCGATCGCGCTTATCTCGAATCGTTGCCCCCGCTGCGCGTAGGAGTGGATCCGCAATGGGCGCCGATGGCGTTCGTCGATGCACAAGGGAAAATCGACGGCATATCGGCCGACTACCTCGATTTTTTGCGCGATACGTTGCATATTCGTTTTCGCCTGGCGCCGACGCGCTCCTGGGCGGAAACGGTTCGGTTGGCGAACGACGGTCGAATCGATTTAGTGGTGGCGGCGTCGAAGTCCGACGGATTGGCGCCGGGTTTCACTTTCTCGAGTCCGTACGTCCGCTATCCGCTCGTGATCGTCACGAGGGAGACGGCACCATTCATCGGCGGCATCGAAGATCTCGCGGGCGCGGAAGTGGCGGTCGTGGGCGACGTTCAGATCGCGCGCGGTCGCTTCGGTCGCTTGGCGAACATCCACGCCCTGACGGTCGGTTCCGCGGAAGACGGACTCAAAGCTGTCTCACAGGGGCGTGCATTCGCTTACATCGGCAACCTCGGCGTGGTCGACCGGATCGTGCGGGAGCGCTACGCGGGTGCGCTGCGCGTGGCTGCCCCCGTCGACAGTATTCAGGACCTGTCGTTCGGCATTGCCCCGGCGTACGCGCGCTTGGTGCCGCTCGTCGATCGCGTGCTTCAGGCCATTCCCGAAGTCGAACGCGAGCACATTCAGAACAGCTGGTTGTCCACGCGGTTCACGTTTGGGGTCGCGCCGCGCACCCTTTGGCTGGTCCTCGCTCCCGTCGGCGCCCTGACGCTCGTTTTCGTCGCGTTGCTGTCTTCGAATATGCTGCGTTTGCGCAAGGAAGTGCGCCAGCGTCGTCGAACCGAACGCGATCTCGTATTCGAGACGCGCTTCAAGACGCTGCTGATGAACACGGTGCCGATTCCCGTTTTCGTGAAAGACTCGCAAGGCCGGTATTTGGCCGTCAACCCGGCTTACGCGCGCGCCGTCGGCGCGCGCGCTGAAGACATCGTCGGCGTAGCCTCGCCGCCTTCCGGCCCTGCGCGCGGCATCGACGACAGTGTGCTCGACAGCGTCGCGCGCGAAGTCATTGACACCGGGCGTTCGGCGCAGGGCGAATTTCGCTATCGCGGGCCCGACGGCGCAGTGCATGAAGCGGTGTATTGGGTGCGTCCGTGTAGCGGCGAGGACGACGCCCGCGAAGCGGCGCTGTGCGCCTTCGTCGACGTTTCCGACCTGCGGCGCATGGAGCGCCGCGAACGTGAGCAGGAAAGGCGTCTCGTCCAATTGACGCAGTCGCTGCCGTCCGTCGTCTTTCAGCTGAGACTTACCGGCGCGGGTCGCCCGCGTTTCGAACTCGTCTTCGCCAACCGTCGAGCCGATGAATTGCTGCAACCGAGCGGGCTGGTCTCGACCGATACGTTCACCGCATTCGCGCGGGCGCTCGATGCCTCGCATCGGCGTCGGCTCACGAAGATGTTTCTGCGCTCGGCGCGCGGTTTGGCGAGCGTCAGGGACGAATTCATGGTCGAGCGGCAGCCCGGCCGTCAGGCGTGGTTCTACGTCGAAGCTGCACCGCAGGCGTGCGAGGACGGCAGCGTCGAATGGAGCGGCTATCTGCACGACGTCACCGAGGCGAAGGAAGCGCACGCGGCGTTGATCGCGGCCAAGCACGAGGCCGAGGCGGCGGCGCGGGCGCGCGATTCGTTCATCGCGACCGTCAGCCATGAAATTCGCACCCCGTTGAGCGGGATAGTCGGCATATTGCAGTTGCTGAACCACGAGGGGCTCTCGGCCGACGATCGCTATCTCGTCGAGATGGCCGGCAACGCGGCGGAGCTTTCGTTCGGCATTTTGAACGACATCCTCGACTACGCGAAAAGCGAAAGCGGCGAGCAATCGCTCGAATCGGCGTCGATGTGTATCGCCGACATCGTCAAACGGTCGGCGGGTTTGCTTGCACCCGATATGGAGCGCAAAGGGCTTCGTTTGCACGTGGACGTTTCGCCGGCCGTCGCGCCGCGGCATATCGGCGATGCGCAGCGGCTCGGTCAGGTGGTGCTGAACCTGCTTAGCAACGCGGTGAAGTTCACCGACCAAGGCGGTGTGTCGATCAGGGTGGACGTGGTGGCCGAAACGGCCGCCCACCAGACGCTGTCCGTGCATATCACGGATACCGGTATCGGCATTTCGCGCGACGATCAAGCGCGCCTGTTTGCACCGTTCTCGCAAGCGCGCGGCACGCTGGCGAGCCGCTACGGGGGGACGGGGCTGGGACTGGCCATTTGCAAACGATTGATCGAGCAGATGGGCGGCACGATCACACTCGAGAGCGAGCCTGGGCACGGGACCACAATCGCTGTCGCGTTGAGGTTGCCCGTCGCACGTGGATCGTGCGCGAATGGGGCGGACGCGCAAGCTGCACCGCAAGCGGCGGGCCGCGCGGCGGATGCATCGGCCAGCGCATCGCGGCGCATCTTGCTCGTTGAAGATCAGTTCATCAACCGCGAGGTGCTGCGCAGGCAACTGGCCAGCCTGAACGTTCTCTGCGATTCGGCTGAAGACGGCGCGCAGGCGTTGACCGCCTACGCGCGAGGCGACTACGAAATGATCATTACCGACTGCGCCATGCCACTGCTCGACGGCGTGGCGCTGATCGAGAGCATCCGTCGCCGCGAGCGCGGCGACGGGCGCCACTGCGTCCTGATCGCCCTGACGGCGGACGCCACCGCTGCGCGTCGCGAGGCCTGCATCGAAGCGGGCGCCGACGAGGTGTGCGTGAAGCCGCTGTCGCTCGAGCAGTTGCGAGCGTTGCTCGAACGCTATCGTCTGCTTGCTGCACCGGGCGCTAGCCTAGAGCGGCCTTCCGCCAGCGGCGAACTGCGACGGAAATTGAAGCTGACGCTTCTCGCCGATCTCGACCGGCTGCGCGCGTGCGCATCGGACACGAATCGCGAACAGCTGCGCGATATCGCCCACGCGATAGCCGGTACGGCTGCATGGTTCCAACTGCGCGACGTGGCGGAAGCGGCGACTCGGCTTCAAGAGGACATCGAGGCGCCGTCGTGGCCCCACGCGTCCGTGCTGGCGCTCGCGGCGGCGATGGAACGCACGATTGCCCGCACGGAGATTTGAATGGCGCCAGCGCGCCGCAGGTGCGTTTCGCTGTGAATTCGCCAAATGATGGGTTTTTGAAAAATTGCCGAATTGCCTGTGCGTGAAATGGGCGGCGCAGGGGATCTCGCTCTTGAGTTGAAGATCGGGCTTGCCTATGATTGGACTCATTCGGGAGCCGTGTTCAAATCCATTTAATGCGCTTTTATAAAGCCGCGGGGCGAAGCCATGTCTAATGAATCGAATTCTAGTGTGAATCTGGCGAAAATGACGAAGCCGGGTGAGAAGCCCGTTCAGCCCGCAGTTCAAGGCGCGACACCCGCCGATGGCGATAATCAGCTTTATCAGGGACAAAAGATCGCGCTCACGGTAAAAACGAAGGATCTCCAGACGGCTAACTACGAACAAATTGCGTTTCAAATCGCCTTGGACGACCTCTTTAACCCGATCCACGACGAAGTGACCGGCTTGCTCGTTCATCCGGACTCCGTCTCGAATAGCTCGCAATCGATTTCGGCCGATACCGACTACACGCTCAATGCCGTCGTGTTCGGAACAGCGTCGACGACGGATATCGGGCAGTGTCGATGGAATGTCAAGGTGACGGGGACGGGTCTGCCGGACCTCACACTGAACGGCACTTACCTGACTCCAAGCACTGACTACGGCTATGGGACGTCAAGCGTCATGACGACCAAGTTGTACGGCATCAAAGCGATTCCGGGAAACACGTCGACATTCGACGAGAATGCGGCTATTAAGATCAGCGACTATCAAGTCTTCAAAGACGACGCGTCCAGCACTGCAATTACCGGGGTTCAGTTTTCCGCGTGTGTCGGGTCGAAGAGCGGAGATTTAACTAATTTTGATTTTTGGGATGCAAATCAGGCGCCGATACCTAAGATTAAAGACGACAACGGGAAAGACACCTGGGCGTGGATCGACAGCGATCAGAATGGGAAATTTACGTTTTATGTGACTTCGAATCTTAGCAGCGGCATGTATAGCGACACGCTTACCATAGCCATCGGCGACTCGAATCAGGATATCGCCGATGTGATCGTCGGTGACCCGAAATCGGGCGAGGTCAGCTCCTGGTTGAGTGCGCCCACGGCTGACGATGCGGTGGGCGGTACGCTGAAGCTGGACTCCTCCGTCTCGTACGTCATTGCCAGCGTGCCACGTCTTCTTGTGGCGAATACGGTCCAGCGAGGCGACATTCTGTTCCCAATCGTCCTCGCTGGAGCGAAGAATCCGACCATAAAAGTGCTGTACAACGCGTTCTTCGTTGCCAACCACAATGGGTTTGCCTCGGGTTTTCCGTCTTGCTTCTCGATTCCGGTCGATGCCTTCACCGGCGCGTCCGACAACACCTACGGCTTGCAGTACATGGTTGTGCGGGGCACTACGGTCGTCTTGTCCAGCACATGGTCCTGCGAAGTCGACGGAGAGGGTAGTAACAACATTCCGCCGTTCGACGGATCGCCCAAATTCCCCTTGCCGGTCATGGTCGGAATCGCCGACAACCAGGAAATCAATTTCAATATGGTCGAGAACGGGGTTAAGGTCAAGATCTCATGGGAGCAGAGTGCCTGGCAGCCGGAAGTGGGCGAGTGGTTCATCCTCAACATTGGAATCAACGGCACGGATATTTCGAACAATGAAGTCCATTCCCGTCAAACAGTGCCGCTCCCGGCGATAACTCAGAGCGATCTGGATGTCAAGTTGCAGACGATTGACGTGGAATATAAATACTTCGCCGCAATTATTAAAGGTAAGTCAGCATCGACGATGTTCCTGCAGTACGAGGTGAAGCACGATAACACGCATTCAAAGGGGTTCTCGAAGTACGTGACCCATGACATCAACACCGTTCCTCCGGGCGGGCTCTAAAGCGAGGCAATGCCGACCGCAAGATCGCATTTCGCCATGACCTGTCGCCGCGCTTTTGGGCGCGGCGGCGCTTCGGGGGCACACGGGTGAGTGAACGAAGCTTGAGCAACGCATCGCCGCTGCTGCCGCCGCCCGACCTGCCTCAGGCCGCGGACGGCATACTGAACTTGGCAGAGCTCGACGCCGACGCAGTGCGGGTAAACGTGCCGGCTTATATGCAGTGCAACTTCGGCGATCAAATCGCGTTGATATGGGTGCAGCACGACACTCGGATTGAGATTACAAGGCGCTATGCCTATCTGGCGGATACAACGCGCGATCAGGGCCGCGCGCCGCATGAGGTTCGTATTCGGCCTTTATGGGCATTGCCACCCGGAGACTACGACGTGCAATACGCTGTGACGAGCAGAACGGGGAATGTGTCGCAATCGAGTGCGGCGCACGTCGAGGTGGTGGGGACGCCGGATGCGCCCACCGTGATCGCGGGCGGTGTCATACAGACCGAATTATTCGGCATCTACCCACCCGGTTTGATCGGGGCGTGGATCGCGCCGGCGGCGTATTCGATCGAGTCGTCGAACGATATCTTGGTCCAATCGCTGGCCTCATATTCGGCGGAAGGCGCGTCGGCGCCCAATAGCGTATTGCGGCTCTACAAAAACAAAGACGTGAACCCGTTCGCCAGCATTGTGTCCGACGGCGCCGGCACGAGGTGGACGCCCAGCGTCGATGAACCGACGACGTTCATTCGGGGCGATCTAATTTCCGTTCGCTTGGAAGGGACGCAAGATTCGGCGCTTTTTCTCGTGCTCGCTGTCTAGCGCGGTTGTCGTCTTCAATGCCACCGTCGGATGGGTCATGTCAGAACTGACGCTCAAAACGAACGCGAGATTCTCCGAACTGAATGGCGTTTTTGCCTGCTATTCCTTCCAGATCGTCGAACTGACCGCCACGCTGTCCTTGGACGCCCCGGGCAATGTCGAGAATTTGCCCGTCGTGTTCGACAACATTGGCCCCAAGCCGGACCTGCTGTTGGCGCCCTATGGACGCAAAGACGTCGACTGGTTTTCGGTACCCGACCGGCCCGACCAGGTGCAGGTCTATATGAAGCAGCGCGACCCCCTTCACGGCGACGCGGTCTTGCGTGCGCTCGTCGTCGGCAATACCGGGCGTCAAAACTACACGAAGGCGTCGATCGCCTCGTCTTATGCGTCGGCGAAGCTGACGTATCAGACGTTCGGCACCCAGGCGCAAATGACGAGTTATCCGGGGATTCTCGATGCTTCGCCCGACGACCAAACGCCGTCGTCCTCGGCGGGAAATTATCTTTACTACCGCATGCAGGTTACGGCCGACGGGAACGATGGCGAGATCGCCGCTTACACCGGTTTGCCGAACATATGCATTCGAATGACGGCGGCCGGCAGCGACGACGACGGTGACTTCCTAGAGCGGGTGTGGTTTTACGACGACTATGGGGCGTCGACGCCTCTGGACATCGACACCAGCGTGATTCCGCTGAGCGTGGACCTCAAGACCGATGCGAACGGCGTCGCGCACTTATACATCTGCGCGAAGGGGGGGACGAAGGCATGCGCGAGTCTCACCTGCAAGGCCGGCACTGTCGAGCCGCAAATCGGTCCGATCCTCGTCGCCGATGCAGGCAACTTCGGCACCAGTCCGGATGCGCCGTACTGCGACAGTCCCGTTGCGCTCGATCATGCGGTTGCACCGACGATCGACGCGACGGTTCCGCAAGACTTTGACGGCGCGAACCCACACCTCCCGATCTTTCTGTTTTGCAACGGCCGATTTCAAAGTGTCGGCGTGCTGCAGCAGGCGCACTTCGCGTTTCAATTGGCGTGCCTGAAAAGCGAGAGCCTGCCGTTCGGCGATACGGCCGACAATCAGCTCGCCTACGTGGTAAGTAGCAGCAACATGGTGCGCGTATCGGCGGCTTTTCCATTTTCGGCGACCGGAACGCCGCCGCAGGCTGGCTTTCCGTTCGTATCGCCCGCGCATCCGGAAATGTTGGCCGCTCCATGGATACGCGAAGCCGCGGACGGCTGGCCGGTCAACTGCGTGACCATTGCCGAGGGCCTCACGATCAGCGTGCCGATCGACGCGAAGATGCAGCTTGGCGATCAAATTGTCGTGCAGATGACGTTGAACGGCTACCGCATTGCATCGAACGAGCCGACGGGGATGTGCGTGCCGCCGGCCGGTCAAGCAGCATCATGGCCGTCGGCGCTCGTGGTGACTTCGTTCGCTCAGGCCCAGGGGAGCATCGATTGGCGCTACCAGCCCTACCACTTTCTAGGCTTCGGCCAGTTGCATGCATCGGACGATACGTGCGGGAGCCTGGGCGTCTTGAAGGTTCGGTATCTCCTCATTCGAAAAGACGAGGGCGTCGCCTATGCTTCGCAGGTCCTGTCGATCGGAATAGATACGATTGCGCCCAGCGGTCTATACGGAAGGATGGACAGCACGGCGATCACCGTTCCGACTTGAACTCACCGTTCGAAAACATCGCCATGACATTGACCGCCCCGCGCCTATTTCAACGAGACAGTAACGGCCTGCTCGATTTGCAGTTCCTCAATCCGCCGAATCCGGGGAATCAAGGAGACGAGGGCGATCCCGTCGTCGTCAGCGTTTTGCTGCCCGATTCGAACGAAAAGCAAGTCATCGTCTCGTTCGGAAGTGCAATTAAGACCTTTCCGATTGTGAATCCGAGGCGTGTGGTTATAGATTGCGTTTTCCTTCGAAGCGAATTGCCGCCGGCGGGAAATAGCTACGACGTCTCCTATCAATACGGCGGACAACGTTCTCCGGCCGTTACGGTGACCCTGATCGATTCGATGGCGCTTTTCGCGCCGCGGCACATCGTGAAAACCAATGGCGTTTATCCCGCGGGTTCGCGCCAGCGCCCTAGCTTGGTCGATGTGTGGGCTGTTCCGTCTTTCAGATTGCTCCTAGAAAACGATCCGATCATCGCGCCTGTCGGCGCGCTTGCCTCCGCGGACGCGGCGTTGAAGATCGTTTGGAAGCCCTACGGCGGGGAAGCGAGCGACGTCGGAGAAATCGTGTACGACGCCGGCGGCGGTCAATGGAGTGTGGCGCTCAAGCAACCATGCCTGACCTTGGAAAGATCCGATTTGATCGTCGTGCAAAGCGTCGTCACGTCGCAGCAAATGCTGAATTTTTCGCTTCTGTTGTAGCTGTCCGGAAGCAATCGATCAATCAATTGGTGATACGGGTTTGAAACGCACTACTCTCTATTTGGCAGTACTTTCCGTCTGGGGGCACAGCGGATTCGCCGGGGCTTGCTCGAGCTTCGGCTCGATGGCTGGCGCGGTCAACCAGGACGTGTCGTCCTGCATGAACGTTTATGCGGTCCCGTCGGGGCTAGGCCTCGGCTCCGTCGTGACTGTCGATGGCACCGGCTCGGCCATTACCGCAGCCGGCGATAACACCTATTACGATACCTTGCTGTCGCCGCCGGGCCGGGTCTCCCTGCTGACCTCGTTCATCAGTGTCATACCGGCTAGCACGGCGACGATCGATGCGAAGATCACTTTCACCGGGACGCAAGCGTTGTCCGTGTCGCCTTCGGATACGAACCAGATGAGCGGCATCGCGGTGAAGACAGTGGTGGTTTCCCCCATGAACGCCGTCGCTGTGCTGGACAACGCCAATTTCAGTGTGAACCTCGGCGCCTTGGGCGCCGACGGTGTCCATATCGAATCGAACGGAAGCGCATCGGCAACGGTTACGCTGAGCAATTCCGTGCTGAGCGTGGATACGGGCGGCCCCTACGGCATCAATCTCCTAGGCTCGGCAGCGGCGCTCACCAGCGTGGGGGCGCAGAACACGCTGACGATCGGCACGGTGTTCGCTCCGGCACGAAGCGCAGTCGACATCGTCCGTGGCGCGAGATTGGATTTTACCGGGCTGCTGAATTTCCATTCGAGCCAAAACGGCGTGTCGGTAGTCAACAACTCGATTCTTGTCCTCGACGGTAGCGACCCGTCGCAAAGTTCGATCAACGTCGGCGGCGTGGCGAATAATTTCGCGCAGGGACTGGACTATGGATCGACAGACACGACAAGCGCACTCAAGAACTTGACGATCAATCTGACGGCGAACAACTCGGCGGGCGGCAAGGGCGCGGAGGGTTTCAACATCAACATGACGGACGGCGCGCTCGCTTTGCAAAACGTGCGGTTGACCTCCGACATGATCGACAGCGCCGCGCTGACCGTTCCGGCCGGCAGAGTCACCGCGTCGCAACTCGCGGTGGACGTGTCCGGCAAGGGCACGGGCGGAATCGACGTCGAACCGAATACGGCCGGGCAAATCACGCTCGACGGCACGATCGGCGCCAATTCGATCGTCACGAGAGGGGCGGCGGATTTATCTCCGACCTACACGGATTTGCCGTACGCCAATGCCGCCGGCGTACGGCTGCTCGGCGGGACGATCAGCTTGGCGAGCACCGATATCCAAACCTACGGCGCCGGCGCCCCGGGCATTTACTTGAGCAAGGGTTCTTTTTCGACGGGCTCGGACGTTACCGTCCACACGCACGCGGACGGCGCGAGCGCGGTCGTTTATACGCCTTTGGCCGGAAACGTCGCTAACTTGACGGCGGTTTTTTCGCCGTCGACTTCCTTGGCGACCGACGGCGCCAACGCGTACGGGTTCGTCGCCGATGGCCTCGATCTCTATGACGGGACGAATACGCCTCACCCGTTCTCGGTGGGGTTCGCATCACTCGGGCTCAGTGCGTCGGCGATCGCGGTGCAGGCCCCGGGGTCCGCGGCCATCGGCGCGCGCAACGCCGCCACGCTGGTTCTCGACGGACAGAATCTGAGCGCGCTCGCGGGGCTACCCGCCGGAACCTACGCGGTCGAGGCCGAAGCGAGCGGAACGGTGCAGTTCACACAAGGCGCCCAGACCGGCGGCGCGGCGCTGCTCGCCGGGCCTGGCGGCCTGCTCGATTTCAACGACGCCACCGCGAGCGCTTCGGGGTCCGTCGTCACGGTCAGCCAGGGCGGCGCGGCCAATACGCGCGGCGAATTGGATCTGAGCAGCAGGGGGCAATCGCTGGCAGTCGGCGCGCTGGCTTCGGACGGCGCCGGAAGCACGAACGGGCTCGTCAATCTCGGCGGCAACGATCTTGTCATCGATGGCGCTGCCGGCGTGTCCGGCACGTTCAACGGCGCGATCGAAGGCGCCGGTTCTTTGATCAAGAACGGCGCGGGCACGCAGACCTTCTCCGGGCAGAGCGCATTCGACTATACCGGCGCCACGCAAATCAACGGCGGGACGCTGGCGGTGGCCGGCGGCGTCATAGGCAACGACGCGAACGGGCCGAAGCTGTTCCAGCTCGGTGCGGCCGGCACGCTGGACATCGGGAACAATCAGGGCAGCTTCGAGCTTGGCGCGATCTCCGGAACCGGCACGGTGCAGTTGACCGATAGCGGCACGAGCGCCTCGTCGAATCTCATTCTGGACGGCACGAGTGCGCCGCAAACCTTTTCCGGCGCCATCGAGGGGAGCGGTGGCGTCATCGTGCGCGGCGCAGCGGGGACGGTGCAGACGTTCTCGGGTTCCCGCGTCTTCGGTTTCACCG
Source organism: Trinickia sp. (assembly GCA_035492395.1). GTDB lineage: Bacteria > Pseudomonadota > Gammaproteobacteria > Burkholderiales > Burkholderiaceae > Trinickia. The sequence goes on from DATJJH010000243.1 coordinate 17,450, forward strand.
GCGATGTGACGCTCGGCAGCGGCACGCTCGCGGTCGCCGGTCAGGCGGTCTCGTCCAACCGGTTCGTCTTCGACGACGGCGCCCATACGGGCGGCACGCTCGACATCAGCGCGAACGGTCCGGGCGGGTTCACCCTCGCGGGCGTCGACGCGTCGAACGCCGCAACGACGGCCCAGATCAAGCTGGGCAACGGCAGCGGTTCGGCCACCGATCTCGTGCTGAACGGGGCGGGCAATTACAGTTTCAGCGGGACGATCTCCGGCTACGGCAATGTTCTGAAGCAGGGCAGCGGTACGCAGACGATGTCGGGCGCCAATCCGTTTGCCTTCACGGGGACGACGGTTATCGCGGACGGGGTCTTGCAACTGAGAAACATCGCGGATCCGTCGCAGCTCGATCACATGTTCGAACTTAACGGGGGGTGGCTAGATCTTTCCGACGGTACGTTCGATTCGAGCGGCGTCAGCGCCAACGACTGGGCGAAGCTGCATGTGACTGACGGAAGCAATGCAGCGGCCGGGGGCATCATCGGCGGCAACGACAAGATCAC
>DATJJH010000244.1:0-34474 GCA_035492395.1 Trinickia sp.
CCGGCGTCGAGGCTGCGCTGGAATGCGCGCGCGGCTGGCCGTGCGATCGTGAGGCTCGGCGTCGTAATGTTCCATTGCGCGGCTTTCACCCGCGTTTTACCGCTCGCTCCGAATTGCAGTCTGCCCGCATTCGTGTCGACCGTACCGCCGCTGCCGTCCGCGTTCGCCGCATCGATGTTGCCATCGAGCATGACGCTGCCTTTATCGGCGACGAGCCAGACGTGACCATCGCGCTTAGCCGTGCCGTCGGCTCGAATCGCCGAGTGTTTTCCCGCGAGCGCGAACACGTTGCCGTCCGCCGCTTGCAAGCTGGCCTGCGCCGCCTCGATCACGCCTGCGTTGACGACCGTGCCGCCGCTGCCTGTTCGCACGAACACTTGCCGGCTGTTCGATGCATCCTGCAGCAATACATCGGCTCCCGCAGCGAGTTCCGCGGTGCCGTTCGGTGCATCGATACGCCCCGCGTTGATGACCGTATCGCGAGCAATCAAGACGACATCGCCGCCCGTCGAACCGATATGGCCTAGATTGACGACGAGCGCGTGCGAGCTGCCGTGGAAGTCCGACGGGTGTCCTTTCATGAAGGCGCACGAACAGGTATCGAGCGTGGAAGCCACGAAACGGCCGCCCGTCGTGACGGTGCCGCTTCGGCCAATCACAATGCCTTGAGGATTGATGAGGTAGACGCTGCCGGTTGCCGACAATGCGCCGAGAATGACCGACGGGTCGCCGCCGGTTACACGGTTCAGCGTCGCACCGTTGCCGTTGTCGAAGTTGACTCGATTGCCCTTGCCGATCGAAAAGCGCGTCCAGTCGATGACGCCGCGGCTCGTGCTCTGCGCAATATTGACGGTCCGGCCGGACGAGACGATCGAGCCCGAGCCCGCGATGAAATGTCCGCCGCTAGGGAGTTCTCCACCGGCATAAGCGACAAGCGGCGCGCCGCAAGCAAGCGCCACGGCCACCGGCACCCACTGCGACAGCGGGCGGCGCGTGAACATCGAGCGATCGGAATGGAACGTGTGGGCGCGAAGGGGCGCGCCAGTGCGCCCCTGAAAGTCCAGGTAGGGGGTTCTCGATTGCATAGGTGGTGTTTGGTTGGTTGTTCACGCCGTCATCTCGCACTGCCGTTGTGCATGCTTTAGTGCGATGTATTCAAACTAGATCGATGCGTCGTGCTCGCCACCACCATATCTCGGTGCTATCGGACGATGTTTCGGAATTTTCGGCCGCTACCCGAAAAGCGCGCAATTCAGCGGCGCCTGCGCCAGGCGCCTCGCCACGGTGCGAACGACACGCCACCCGTGCCGCAGCCACGTCACCTAAGCGGCCACGCCATGACTTTGCGAGCACCAGCGAGCTTTTCTGTCAGCGGCTCCGGCAAATAGCAAGAAGAAATTCCCAATTGTACGCCCTCGTAGCGGCCGATGATGAAGGCCGGGCCCGAAGAACCGCTAATGAAAACGGACTCCCCATCGCTTTGCACCAGTGCGTTGTCCATGCCTCGGCTTCTCGCAATCGAAAACTCCCGGTACCGAGGCAACGCTTGGTCCTTCAAAAAGCGTGTCAACTCCGGCTCGGATCTCAATCCGCCGTGATAGAAGAGAAATTTCTTCAAGGCATCCCCCCTTAGCGGACGATCCCCGTCGAAGACCGCTCTGCACTGCGGCAAAGGATTGCGAGCGAGTCGTTCGTAATCCATCCAGGTAAGATTCACGTTCAGTATCTCCCACCACTGAGTAGGTTCGGCTGCGCCGTAATTCGGCCCAACCTCTTGATACAGAACATGTTTCTCGCAGTGCCGTTCCAAGTTCACGTCGGCGGAATTGCGCGAATCGCCCGGCCCCCATTCCGTAAAACCATCCATGAACCGACTCATCGGAGGATGTGCACGCCACATGCGCGCAAGCGCTACGATCGCCCCACGCGTCACGCCTGCGGTGCCGTCGCGCGGCAAGGCGCCGCCCTGCGCCGAGCGGGGGGAATACTCCGCGGTGCTCTTCATTACACCCAATGCTTCCGCCCCTAGGCCCGCACCACGCGCGGTATGGAAGATTTCTTCCGTACTGAGGATCTGATTGTCTAACGGGCGGCTAGCCCGACGTGCATAGAATTCCTTCAAATGCAGTCTATCGACGATTGGAACGCGGCTGCACGCATCGCCGAATGCCATCCAGCGAGGCATCGCCACTCTACCCGGGAACTCAAGGAGCCCGATCTGGAATGCCGTATTCACGTGACGCAAGCTCACGAGCGCATCCATGCTGGCCGATTTCAATAGTCTCAGCAGTGCCGGCATGTTGCGATTCACGATCGGCGCGAAATGATCGCACGCTTCTACCACCTCGACTAGGACTCTTTCCGTGAATCTCTGAATGGCAACCAATTGCCCAGGATTTTGGACGGCAATATTATAGTTAACCGCAACAATTTCAGATAAAAGTGGTTTACCTAACCCCGCATGCAAAAGCATCGCAATCTCCCCTTTCTTCGTTCTTTAAGATTGGTCATCACTTGTTAGTTATATCGTCCTGCCGCGGCGGCCGCATCCTGATCGAAAGTACGTTTTGCAGTGCAGCCGCCGCAGATATAGGCTTGCCCGTCGGGCGTTCGTATGCCGCGCGGGCCTTGTTTTCCCGTCACATGATCGGAGATTAATGCTTTCTCTGCAATTGCTTAATGGTATCGCCGTATCGCGGACGTTTTTTCAGCCCAACGGGCATGCGGTCGCCATTGCATGGAGAAACGGGCAGCTCGTGCATCGTGCCGCTGCGCCTGCGCGGAATCGGCAACTGTTTCGATCAACGCGTTGACACGCCGCACGGCGTTGACCATCTCGTTCATCGACGCGCCGGCTTCGTTCACGAGACGGCCGCCGGCCTGCACGTTGCTCGCCGACGATTCGACCAATTCCCCGATCTCCTTGGCCGCGGCCGCCGCTCGCTGCGCGAGCATGCGCACTTCGCCCGCCACGACCGCGAGGCCGTAGTCCCAGGGCGAATTCCAAGGTGTTCGGCGAAATCGACTAACCAGTCGGGTCAAACTTCGCATGACTGTGTATGTCGCCGCCGCACGGTTTCATGAACCATGCGTTGTTCCCGCGCGGATCGCCCGACATGTCGTTTATCGCGCCGCGCCACATCGGAGACCTCGACCATTGAGTACCACCCAGCCCTCATCGAAAGCGAATCGAGCGGACGAATCCTGCGTTCGCATCGGCGCCCTAGCGCCGTTGAGTCCTCCGGGTTGGGTCGAAGCAGGCCGCCACTTGCTCGCAGGCCTCGAACTGGCGGTTCGCGACGTCAACCACACGGGCGGCATCGACGGCCGGCCGCTCGAATTGATCGTTCGCGACACCGCGGCCGATCCGCGCAAAGCCGAGGCGGCCGTCGATGAGCTGGCGAGACTAGGCGTGGACGCGCTGGCAGGGGAATATCACAGCGTCGTCGCCCGCGCCGCCGCAGCGCGAGCAGACGCGCTGCGCGTGCCGTTCCTGTGCTCGTCCGCCGTACTCGACACGTTGACCGAAGCGCGTACCGATTGGGTCGCGCGCTTGCCGCCGGCGCAGTCTCGAGGCTGGCGGATCTATGCCGAGTACCTCTTCCGCACGGGTCATCGCCGAATCGCGGTGGCGATCGCGCCGAGCGTCTATTGGGAAGCAGGCACACGCATTCTGCGCGACTACTTCGAACCCAACGGCGGCACGGTATATGAATTCGACACAGGCTCGATGTCGCCGGCGACCATTTGTGAAGCGTTAGTCGGCCGCGACGCCACGGCTTTGCTCCTGTTGGTCGGCTACCCCGAGCCAGCCGTGTCGCTCGTGAAGTCCGTTCGCCGCGACCAGCGCCTGACCAAGCTGTTGATCGGCGCCCCGGCAGGGCAACCTGAGTTCCGCGAGTGGGCGGCTTTGCTGGGCGAAGACGGAGCGTCGATGCCCTTTTTGCGCTACATGCCCACGCATCTCACGCCGATCGGTAGCCGGGTCGAGGCCGCTTTACGCGACCGGCTGGGCGGCGCACCTTCCTTCGTCGCGTTCGAGGGCTACGACACCATCACCGTACTTGCCGCGGCGCTGCGTGAGCCGCGCGCGCGGGGCACCGCGTTCTGGTCAGACATTGCAGTCGAAGGCACGCGCGGGACGATCTCGTTCTCGCGCACACCGGGCATCAGCGTTTGGCAATGGGCGTGGCCGCAGGTACAAGTCGTCGATCGTGATCGCGCCAACCCCGATCGCTGGCGCATCCTTGACGCTGGCTGACTGCGTGAACGCCCTTCGCGATCAACCCGCCGCGCGGGGCGCCAAACGCCGTATCAGCGCCGCATGGCTCGGACATTGGCCCAGAAGCGTGTCGATATCGCCAAGCTCGAACTCGCTGAACTCGAAGCCCGGCGCGACGGTACACCCGACGAATGAGAATCCGTTCGGCTCGGCGACATCGGCCAAAGCGACGCGCTCCGCCGCGAACCAACGACCGGCTGGGACGACTACTTGGAAAGCCGCGTCGTCGCGCGCCAGCGCGTCGCCGAGCCGATACGTGACGAGCTGTCCCGCCCCGTCGAGAACATGCACGTCGATCGGATCGCCAGCGTAGAAGTGCCAGATTTCATCTGAACGGATGCGATGCCACGCCGAATACGCGCCGTCGCACAGCATGTAGTAGATGCAAGTCGACGCCGAACGCGCCGTCGCGCCGGCCGCGCTCGGCTCGCCGGATTCCGCTCCTTGGCTCGCAACGCGAACGACGCGTGACGAATCGCGGTGCGTCTCGCGGTAATACCCGCCCTCGGGATGGGGCGAAAGCCCGAAACGCTCGATCAGGCGATCCTTCGCATGCAGTGTTTTGTTCATCGGCACATGACGTTCGACCGAATCGAATCAAAGCGCGCGCTTGACCGCGCGCGCCGAGCCCGAGATGTCCTTACCCACCCCGTCGACCGTATTGCAGCCCGCCACGGACACCGCGACACCCAACAGGACCAACGCCATCATCCAAGCCTTCGACATCATGTGTATCCCTTCTCCATCCGATTGAATGCACCCCTGCGGTACGAGGGGCTGAAGCACGCGCAGCCGGAGCGCCGAGTACAATGTCGCCTCGGCGGAGCTTACAAACCGCCTGCGTGATTCGTACGGTTCGCCGTACGATTCGCGATACGGCTCCGGCCGGCGAGAGCGCAGCATAGCGCACGCCGCCCGGTCGCCACAAATTCAACCGGCGTCGATGCAACGACGCGACGCCACGAACCCTTTGCCAGCCTTGACGGCCTCGAACCACTCCCGCACCCACACCATCGCATTGGCCGCGAGCCTCGCGCTGATCGCGTTCTCGCTGCGCACGCCGATCACCAGCGTCGGCCCGATCTTGCTCGAAGCGGCGCGCGCCACGCACCTCACGCCGACGGGCGCCAGCATTCTAACCACCCTGCCTTCTTTCTGTTTCGGCGTATTCGGACCGCTCGCGCCGATGCTGGCCCGCCGCATGGGCAGCGAGCGCGCGTTGCTCGTGCTGCTCGTGCTGCTGACGGCCGGCACCGCGTTGCGTGTCGTGCCGTCGTGGCAAGCGCTCTATATCGGCCAGACCATTGCATGCTTTTCGATCGGGTTGATGAACGTGCTCATGCCGGGCGTCGTCAAGCGCGACTTCCCGCATCACGTCGCGCTGATGACGGGGCTCTACAGCGCCGCCATGTGCGCGGGCGCGGCCGCCGCGGCGGCTGCCACAGCGCCGGCCGCCAATGCGATCGGCCACGTGTTCGGCAATGTCGGGGACAATGCGTGGGCCTGGGCGTTGGCGCTCTGGGCCGTGCCCGCGGCGGCGGCGATCGTGATGTGGCTCGGCCAGTTTCGCGCCGGCGGGATACGGGCGGGCAAGCGCGCAAGCAAGGTGCGCGGGCTATGGCGAGATCCGCTCGCGTGGCAAGTCACCTTGTTCATGGGATCGCAATCGTCGCTCGCCTATATCGTCTTCGGATGGCTGCCCACGGTGCTGCGCATGCGGGGCATGAGCGCGGTCAACGCCGGGCTCATGCTCTCGCTCAGCGTGATGATGCAGGCCGTCGCGTCGCTGCTGCTGCCCTTCGTCATTGCGCGGTTTCGCGATCAGCGCGCGATCAACGTTTCGGCCATGATCTTGGCCGGCGTGAGCCTCACGGGCTGCTTCTTCGCGCCGCTATCGACCATGTGGGGCTGGGCGCTGCTGCTCGGCGTCGCGCAGGGCAGTTCGTTCACGCTCGGCCTGACGGTCATCGGGCTGCGTTCCAACGATTCGCAAGTCGCCGCGCAGCTCTCGAGCATGGCGCAAAGCATCGGCTACCTGCTCGCCTCGAGCGGCCCCTTCATCGCAGGCTCGCTGCTCCACGCCACGGGGTCTCTGTACGGTTTGGCCGGGCTGTGCGCCGGCATTTGCGTGCTGTCGTCGTGGTTCGGCTACGCCGCGGGCCGGCGCGCGCACGTCCAGGTAAAAATCGAGGAGACGGCCGCCTAACGGCGCTGCGCGGACATCCGCCCTCGCTCGGCACTGGCTGCGCGCGCCCGAGCGGCTCGCCCGTCACCACCGCTCGGCAAACGGCCGTATCGTGTAATCGAACGTCCATGAGGACGGATGCTGATGCGCGAGATGAAACACCTCGTCGGCGATGGCGTCGGGCTGGGCGAAGTACTCGTCTCGGGCGTGCGGCCACCCGGCCGGCGGTTCGGCCCACGCCGGTCGCGTGCGGCCGCTTTCGCTCAGCCACGCCGCATCGATGACGGCATCGATCATCAGATAGGCCACGTGAACGCGCTTCGGCCCGAGATCGCGCGCGAGCGCCTCGGCCAGCACGCGTTGGGCCGCCTTCGTCGGCGCGAACAGCGCGTAGTTCGGTTTTCCGCGCAGCGACGCCGTGTTGCCCGTCACGACGATGGCGCCGCTACCGGCCTCCACCATGTCGGGCGCGCACGATCGAGCCAGATGAAGCAGCGCGGTCGTATTGACCCGAAAATTGCGCTCCAGCGCGGCCGGATCGCCTTCGAGAAATGTCGCGAACGTTTCGGACACGGCGTTGTGAACGATCGCCGCCGGGCTGCCGAGTTCACGCTTGACCGTCTCGATGCACGCGCCTAGCGCATCGAGATCGCCCACGTCGCAAACGTAAGCTTTACTGCCCGAGATCTCGCGCTCCAAGCGTTGCAAACGCTCTGCGTTTCGCGCCAGCATCGCCACACGATACCCGTCGCGCGCGAACCGCCTTGCAATCGACGCCCCCGTCGCCCCGCCGACGCCGGTCACGAGACACACTCGCTCACTCATCCCTGCTCTCCGTTTGCGTGGCGGCGCCATAGGCATTGCGCAATGCGTGTGGCGCCGCCGACGATCAAGCTACCGCCGCGACGCTCAAGTCGTGGAGCTGACCGAATTGCCTGCGAATGTCGACCTTCTGGCCCGCTTCGAAGTCCTTGCGCAATTTCGCGCGCACATCGTTACGCGGCACGTTCGGCCAACGAATCGTCAACTCGTTGAGCCCAGCCTGAACCACGCCGGCGCTAGCGCGCGTGCGCAGCGCCACCCACTCGTCCTTGAGCGTCGCCTGAGCGATCGGCGTACCGTTCAACTCGACGACGATCTCGCCCGCCTGCACGGCCTCGGGTATGCGCGAGGTGACGCGGATCGACAAATCCTGCGCGGCCGTCGACGAGAACGTGTAGGTGCTCGTCGTGCCGTAGGCGGCCGCGTACGCGCGGCGATACCAGCGGTTGCGATCCGTGAGCTCCGTGGAATGCGATTGCAGCAGATCGATCTCGTCGACACGCCCCACAGACAGCTCGGGGCCTTCCGACGCCAGGGCCGTTTCCGGAAAAGCCGTCGCGATCGCGTCGAGCAGCGCCTGCTCTTTGATGACGCCCCGAGCAAGCGGGCTATAGCCGACCAAGCATACTTCCGCAATGTCGTTCTTCACCAGCTGATCGAACTCGGGCAGCAATACCGGCGGCGTCTTGCGGCGATACGCGTCGTAGACGAGCGCGACGCCCGTCTTCGCGATGTTCGGATCGTACTCGCGCGCACGCTTGAAATGATAGGCGCAGACTTCCGGGTCCTGCCCCCAGTGCGCATTGTGGATGCCCGCGAGCAAATGCGCCCAGGCTTCGTGCTCCGGCGCGGGCTTCGAAGCGGCATGGATCAGATCCTCGAGATACGCTTCCTTGTTGAACAAGGCCGGCAACAATTTTTGCGCCACGGCGGCCATCGCCACGCGCATCCCTTCGGACGTGTGATGGCAGAAGTCCAGATAAAGCCGGCGGCCCGGAATTTCATGCTCGTAGCGATCGCCGAAAAGCTGCGGCAGATCGACGACGGTCGCGCCCACTTCCGGCGCTACTCGGCGAATTGCCTCCGCCACGTTGACGAATACGCCCGGCACGACTCGCGTGTCTTCGATGATGTCGCGGCTGCGGCGCAGCGTGGCATACACCTCTTGATTGCGCTTGCCCAAGCCGCGCTGGATGCGTGCAAGCAAATCGAGGCTCGTCGAGGACGTGCCGCCGTCCAATGCGATCGCGCGCTGCACCGATTGCTCCGCTGTCGTCAAGTCGCCTGCTTCGAGCGCCGTTTTCGCCGCTTCGTACGACGACACCCACGCTTGCGTATCCTCGCTCGACATCAGCGGCGCGTCGAACGCGCTGACGGGCGCGCTCGTCCAATCCGCCACATTGATCTCGGGGATGACGAACAGCACCGGCACGCCCAGCGGCGTCAGCGACGACGCCAGCTTCGTGACGACTTGTCCGGCGAAGCGCTCGAGGCTGTCGAGCTGCTTGTTCAGCAGCTTCGAAAACCCGTGTTCCTCTTCAATGAGTTCGCCATCGGTCAAGAATGCGTCGACCGAGGTATTGGACAGCGCGCCCACGCGCCAGTTGTTGCCCGCGAACACGACGACGGCATCGGGCTCGAGCATCGGCACCGAGGCCGCGATCTTCGACAGCCACCAGGGATCGCAATTGCTCTGCGCGAGGTCGATGATTTCCACCGGCTCCGCCGATGCCGTCAACTGCTCCCCCAAAACCTGTGCTGGGCAATACACCGGGTCGAAGAAGAAGCCGCGCGCGACGGACTCGCCCAGCAGCACGATGCGCTTCTTGTCGCCCTTTTTTCCGATGCGCTCGACGTCGGCGCAAAAGCGCCACAAGTCGATATGCTTGCGCGCGCGAACGAATTCGCCTGTACCCTCTTCTTCCTCCCAGATGCTGACGGAGCGTTTGGCTTGCGCCTGTCCCTTCAGGCTGGCGAAGTCTTCCGCCAGCGCGGCGAACGGGCCCGACCAATGATCGGACGTGTTCGAATCGACGTACTTCGTCTCTTCCCCGAGCAACTGCAGCACCGAAAATGCGGCGTTGTCGTCCTTGAGCAACGCTGCAAACCGGCTGCTCAGTTCCTTTCGCAAAGATTTGTCTGCCATGTTGAGTGCTCCCGTAAGTTGCGTGAACGTTTCAAAAGCGTGAACGTGTCAAAACCGTATCGAAACCGTCAGTCAGCAGCGATGCATTCGAAAATCTTCAAACGTCGTCGTCGGCTCGGCGCTAGGCGTGCACCAATTCGTCCGGGTAGGTCGCCCGGACAGGTTCGTCGTCAGGCAAGGCTTTTCCGTCGACGACGGTGAAAACCGGCCGGTGTCTTGCCAGCAAGGACAGCAACGTAGCGCTGCCCGCTCGGTAGTCGTCATCGGCATCTCGCTCGAATACACACATGTCGGCTTTCATGCCGGGGGCCAGCACGCCGACATCCGAGAGGCCCAGCGCGAGGGCGGCACAGCGCGTCAGGGCGTCGACGTATCGGTCGAGCTTGGCGGCCGGCACGCGCTCAGCCATGCTGGACAGCAGCGTTTGCACGTCGCCGTCATGCACATGCAGCGCCGCGCGGCCTTGCATGACGAGCGGGCCATACGCGCGCCACACATCGGCGAACCCGGCCCCGCTCGATTCCCCGAGCGAGGCGACGCACTGCGTGCGCGCCAACAGCGCCGCCTCGCGCCGGTCGACGCGCGAGGCCCCGAACACCGTCACGTTCGGCTCGTGCGTCAGCAAGTAACCGATCAGCGCGCTCTCCGAGCAGTAGAAGCGGTTGCGGAATTCCATCGCCTCCTCCGTGCTCGACGAGACCTGCAGACCGATCCTCGTCCCCATCGTCTTCGCGAACTTCGCGAATTCGACCACCTCCGACGCCGACAACAACCCGGCGCTCGACAGGACCGGCATGACGGTGAGCGGTGGATCCGACTCATTCCCGAAGTGACCGCGCGAAGCGGACAGAAACCAATCGAGGAAGCCGTTCACCTGCTCGAGGTAGTTGCCCGCAAATCGCAGCAACGCCACCGTCCGAATCGGTCCCACGCGCTCGCTCGCCGCCAGCGCCCGCATGTTGTCGCCGAAGATGCCGACCGACGTCATGGCGCTCGGGCGCATGGCGGCCGTGCCATCCGGCCCACGCAGGCTCGCCGCCGCTTCCATGCCGACGAGCCCGGGGGTGCAGACGAACCCCGAACCGTCCACGCCGTCTGTCAGCGTGGACAGCCCGGCCGGCACCAAGCCGCTGATGCGCGAGCCGCTGATCTCGATGTCGCAATGGCGAAACGCATGACTGGCGCTATCGAAGCACAGGGTCTGCCGAATCACCCAGGATCGAGCGCGAGGTAAAACGCGAAGGGACGAATTCGTCGATCGCGTAAGCGCGTGGCCCATGCTGGACGCTCCGTCGGATCAGAGGAACGTGTAGACGTTGACCGATTCGGGAGCGGCGCGCTTTTTCGCCGAACGCGCGCTGAAGATTTCCTTCAGCTTGCCCCACGTATCGAGCCTGAAGCCGCGGTCCACGATGTAGTCGCCGATGACCAGCGCGTCGATGTCCGAGACGACGAAGCACCAGATCGCATCGACCGGGTCGAGCACGATCGCATCGCCGCGCATGTTGAACGATGTGTTCAGCAGAATCGGGCATCCGGTCAGCCGGTCGAACTCCGTCAGCAGCGCATGGAAACGAGGATTGCTGTTCTCGTTGACCGTCTGCACACGCGCCGAGCCGTCCACGTGCGTGATCGCCGGCAACGACAGCGGCGAGATCACGTCGCACGTCTCCAGCATGAAGGGGGAAGAATGATCGAGATCGAAGTGCTGGGCCGCCTTCGATTCGAGCACCGCCGGGGCGAACGGGCGGAACGCCTCGCGCATCTTGACGAGCGCGTTGATCCGATCACGCATGTCGGGGCGGCGCGGATCGGCGATGATCGAGCGCGAACCGAGCGCGCGGGGGCCGAACTCCATCCGCCCTTGGAACCAGCCGATGACCTTGCCGTCCGCCAGGCGTTGGGCGGTTTCCTTGATCAGATCGTCCGGGAGGTCCGCGCAATCGACGATCGACGACTTCGGGAAAATCGCGCTGACCGTCTGATGGATCTCGCGGTTCGAATAGCTCGGCCCGAGGTAGACGTGCGGCAACGCGCGCAGCTCCGGACGCTCGCCCGTGAGACGCGTATGGGCAACGGCCGCGGCGCCGAGCGATCCACCGGCGTCGCTCGCGGCGGGCTGAACGAACAGCTTTTTGAACGGACCGTCGCGCAAGATGCGCCCGTTGGCGACGCAATTGAGCGCCACGCCGCCGGCCATGCACAGGCTATCGACCGGGTGCCGATCGTGCAGGTACTGCACCTTCGCCAGCAGGATATCCTCGAGCGTGCGTTGCAGGCTGGCGGCAAGATCCTTGTGAAACGTGTCGAGATCGGATTCCGGCTCGCGCGGCGCCTCGCCGAAGAGTTCCGGCAGACGGTCCGAATACATGCGATCGCCGTTGAGGAAATCGAAATACTCCATGTTCAACCGGTATTGACCGCCGTCCTTCATCTCCAGCAAGCGCTTGACCTGGTCGACATAGAGCGGCTTGCCGTACGGCGCGAGCCCCATGACCTTGTATTCTGCGTCGTTCACGTCGAAGCCCAGGTAGGCCGTGATCGTGCTGTAGAGCAGCCCGAGGGAATCGGGGAAGGCGACTTCCTCGAACAGTTCGATGCGTTCGTCTTTACCGTGGCCGTAGGTCGTCGTGGCCCATTCGCCCACGCCGTCGACGGTGAGCAGCGCCGCCTCGGAAAAACCGGAATAAAAGAACGAACTTGCCGCGTGCGAAAGATGGTGATCGACGTATTCGATCGGGCCGTCGAAGCCGAGGCTTTGGCGGATGTCGCGCTCCGCGCGTTTCGGATCGATCTTGAAGCGCCGCCGCGGGTTATGGATCAGATCGGTCAGATTGGTCGCGATTTGGCGCGACGCCTTCTTGTACGGATCTTCGTAGTAGGCCACGCAATCGACGTCCTTGATCGTCACGTTCGCCTCGCGCAAGCAGTAGCGAAACGCGCCGGTGGGAATGCTGTTGTCGTGCTTCACTTTCGAGAAACGCTCCTCCTCCGCGGCGGCGATGAGCTTGCCGTCCTTGAGAATGCAGCAAGAGGAGTCGTGATAATGCGCGGATACGCCAACGATTATGCTCATGATGTCACCAGTCTCAGGTTTGAACGAAGGGTTGGAAGAGGCGTGGCCGTTAGCGCGCCACCGCGTTGAGCGCTTTCTTTAGCGAATCGAAGATGCGCGATATGTCCGCCTCTTCGGTGCGCCAATTGGTGAATGCGACCCGCAATCCCCAAGTGCCCTCATAGACCGTGCTCGTGATGAACACGTCGCCGAGATCTCTCACGGCGCGAACGTACGCGTTGACGCTTGCTTCATTGGGGTCATGCGCGAGCGTGAAGCAGACGACGTTCAAGCGGGTCGGCGCAAGCAGGCGAAAACCGTCCTGATCTCCGATCCGCTTGCCCAGCGCCTGCGCAAGCTCGATGTTGCGTGTGACGATCTCCGCGTGCCCCGCGCGGCCGTAGGCGGCGAGCGAAAACCAAGTCGCGAGCGCGCGCAGCCTGCGCGAGTTCTCGGGCGTGAGGTGAACGAAGTCCGGATTGTCCGCCGGCACGCCCAGATACGCCGCGCTGTTCTGGAACACGCGCACCTGCAGATCGCGACGCCGCGTGAATTGCACTGCCGCGTCGTACGGCACGTTCATCCACTTGTGCAGATCGATGCAGATCGAATCGGCCAAGTCGAGCCCGGCCACGAGGTGGGCGTGCTTCGGGTCGAGTGCGGCGAATGCGCCGAACGCCGCGTCGACGTGCAGCCAGAACGAATACTGTGCCTTGAGTGCGTAGATGGCTTGTAGATCGTCGAAGTCGACCGTGTTGACCGTGCCCGTGCTGGCGACGACGATGGCCGGTTCGCCGCCCAGCGCTTCGAGCGCGCGTTCCAGTGCGCCGATATCGACGGCTTCCCGCCCGGGCAGCGTCGGCACCTTTTGCACGGCTTGACGGCCGATGCCGAGCACCGACAGCGCCTTGTAGATGCTCGAATGCGGCACAGCCGACAGCACGTGCACGCGGCCGAGCGCGCCCACACCTTGCTCGAACACGCGCACGTCCTTGCGCTCGCCGAGCCACTCCCGGCCCAGCGCCAGGCCGACCAAGTTGGACATCGTCGCGCCCGTGACGAACACGCCTTGCTGCGCTTCGCTCAGGCCGAACAACGCCCTCAGCCGAGCGATCGTTTCGCGTTCCAGGTCGGGCGCGGCGCTATCGATACCGGCCGTGGGGTTTTGATCGTAGACGCTCGTGAGCCAATCGCCGGCCACCGACGCCGGCGTCGCGCCGCCTGTCACGAAGCCCAGATATCGCGGGCCTGCGCTGCCCGAAAAACCCGGCGCCCAGCGCTCGGCGAATTGCGCGAGGGCGCCTTCGAGTCCAGCGCCCCGCTCCGGCAACGGCTGCACCGTGGCGAGCGGCGGCGCCAGCGCGGCCGGACGATCGTCCAGACTCGCGAGCGCTTCGACGGCGTGGCGGCGAGTACGTTCGAGCAGCGAATCGATATTCGCGAGATCGGATGCAAGAGTCGGATGCATGGTCAGTTCGTGAGGTGCGTGAGATGCTTTGGGTTCGTGGGCGTCGTGAATGAAGCGACGTCGAAGGGCCGAACGCAGAACGCCGGGCGTCCGGCTCGCCCGGCGTGCCTTGCGTCAGTGCAGCCGACGGTCCATCACGTCGCGCGCCCCCGCGTAGTACTCCTTCTCGATCTGATAGCGAACCAGGCAGCCCTCGCACAGATGGCGGATGATGCCCGGGCTCTTGCGCGCGAGCGGCAGCAGCACCCGCGCGACGAGCTGCTTGCCGTGATTCGCGTCGACCGGAACGTGTAGTTCGTGGTAGTAGCGAAACTCCTTCGGCACCTCATGACGGCTCATGCCCTTGAGCATCTTCGTAAAGCGATAGGGAACGGTCTGTTCGAGCAGCGTCAGCGCACCCAGCAAACGCCCCACGTGCTGCCGGCGCAGCGCATACATGAGCAGCAGGTTGCCGTTCTTGAGAGCTGCGACGGGCATATCCACCGTCAAGTCCAGATCGCCTAGCTGCCCCTGGAAATACGGCGCGGCGCGCATAAACGTCCGCGTATGCATTTCGTCGAGCTCGCCCAGGCCCATTTCGTCCCAGAAGTTTTCCGCGAGGGCTAGCTTCATATCCCCGTCCATGCCGAGCTGCGACAGCGCGATGATGTCGTCGAAGCGGCCGTCGACCTGCGCCTCCAGCGCGACGAACAGCGACAGTTGCGACAGCGAGGCTTCCTCGGCGAGAAAATCGAAGAACGGCGCGACTTCCTTGCGATGCGTATTGCGCAGCGCGACGTACCACTCTTCGAACTGGTCGGCGTTGACGGGAAGATCGCCCAGCTCGATGCGCGATCGCTCGTAGTCGCTCCATTGCGTCTCGAGATCGTGAATGCGCACGTAATCGTCGGTCAGCGGAACGGTTTCGGGGGCGCTCGGCGGAGCCAGCTCGCGCAGATAGAACGCGTTCAACGCCATTTGCCCTGCAAGCGTATTGCAGTCCTTATCGTCGTCGAGCGAATTCGTGTGCAGCTGCGGTTTGAAGTCGGGTTTCAATTGCGGTTGCGTACTCACGGTCGTCACTCCATGTCATCGGTCGGTGTTGGCTACGCGCAGTTCTCGGTGCGCGGTCGTGTGAAGCAATGCGGCGTGCGCGATATCGGGGCGTGTCCGCAATCTCGATGCGGCGCTTTCGTGCGTGACGTCGCTCGCGGCGAACAGCGCGCTGATCCAATCGCGCGTGTCTTCCCATCGCTCGTGCGCGACGATTCCCGCTAGCGGCGCCTCGTGCGCGGAATAAGTGATCTTTCGCTTCACGCTTGCCCCGGTCGGCAACTCGATCCAACGAACGAGCGACGGATCGCCGCGAAACGCGTCGATGCCGGCGATGCCTTCATAGGCGTCGGCCTGCAACGTATGTCCGGGGAAAACAAACCATCCGTGCCAGCGCGGCTGCGATTGCGTTTCCGGCAGCGGACGAGAGGGTGCGCCGTTCAGCAGCAGCCGCAACTCCTCCGAAGGCATGTGCACGCCTGTCGCGTATTCGAAGGTCGCTACGACATCGGCGCCGCCCACGCGATTGCCTACTTCGAGGAACACGAGCGTCTTGCCGTGCTCGATCGCCTCCAAGTGAAAGCTGCCTTGGCGAATGCCGACCGCCTTCAGCGCCGCCGCCGCCCACTGCCTCGTTTGCGGGGTGACCGGGAAGTGGTATGAGCCGAGCGGGCGGCCGTTCGCGAAGCCCAGGCACGTGCCGATATAGCGGCTGGCGGTGAGCGTGAGCAGCTCGCCGCGTGAAACGAGGCCGTCGAAATGAAGAACGTCGCCGCTGACGAATTCCTCGACTTCGTAATCGTCGATCGCAGGCGTATCGCCGTCGAGCCGAGCGACGCCCGAGCGGCGTTCGCGAATCGCATCGAGGGTTTGCTCCAGCGTCTCGAAGATCACGACATCCTCGCTCGACGCCCCGCTGCGCGGCTTGAGCACGGTTTCGCCGTCCCACTGAGCTTGGGCCGAAGAGGCCATCAGCGCACTCAAGCTCACGAAGCGCGGCACGCGCAAGCCCGCTTTGCGTACCGCCTCTTTCATGGCGACCTTGTCACGCACGAGGCGCACTTCGTCGAACGTGGCGCCGGGCGCGACGAGCCAAGCGCGCAGCTTGGCCGCATCGAGCAGATCGTATTCCGACAAGGCAATGACGCGATCGAAAACACGAGGCGTGCGCGTGAGCCATGCCTGCGCTTCCTCGAAGGTGCCGGCCTTGCCAGGACGCTCGACTTTTTCGCATCGCAGCCCCTCTGGGAGCGTGGCAAGCAAGTCGGGCACACCGAAATAAGTCACGTTGTGCAGGCCGTGATCGATGCCGCGTGCGTATTCGATGCGCGGGTAAGGCACGCGATGTAGGACGAGAATGTTCATGTCATCGGCTCCGATCAGGCTGCGGCCAGCGAAACGGTTTCCGTGCTGCTCAACCGCCGCGGCTCAAAGACCTCGCGCGCCTCGCCCAGCACCGACAACCAAATCGCGCGCACCGTGGCGACGGCGCTGCGCATGTCCAGGCTTTCGCTGTCCGCGACGAAGCACGCTTGGGCGGCAAAATCCGCGTTGTCGCGCGGCAGCGCGGGGATAACGCGAGCGCCGTCGCCTAGCCAGCCGAATTCGAGCCGGCGGATCGAATCGACGCCGAGCAGCGCCGCGGCGCGCGCCAGCGTGCGATCGAACAGCACCTCGCCCTCGGCTTGCGTCGGCGGCGTCAACGTGCCGTCCGAAGGCACGCCGAGCATGACCGTCGCCGCTCGCCGGCCCGAGGCCGAGAGCACGGGCTCGCGCGAGACGCCGAACGCCGCATCCACCCACAGGCCGTAGAAATCGACGCTGTAGACGTATTGCGCGATCGTCCAGATCTTCATCCCGGCCGGCCGGCGATTCGGCTCGACCACCGCGGCTTGGCGCCCATCGTCGTCAAGCTTGATCTCGTTATGGAACGGCCCCTTCTGCTGGCCCACCAGCATATTCGCGAGCCGCCCCGTGCGCGTCATCGTCGCCCGCTCGAGCGCGGTCAGACGCGCCGGGAGGATTTGCGCCACCTCCACGGGATAGCGGCCGTTGGCGCTGACCTTCTCGGTGATGAATTCTGTCGTGCCCACGCCGTCGAAGGAGAATTCCCGGGCGAACGGGATCAGGGTCTCGCAGATCGCCCCGCGCGACAGGTACGGCTCGACGGCCGCGAATGCGGTGTCCAAACTATCGCCGGCCTTCACGACCATGACGCCGCGGTTGTTGCCCTCGCATGACGGTTTGACGACGAAGCCGTCAGGATGCGTATCGGCGAATCGGCGCAGATCGTCGACGCTGAACACCTCCACACAGTCCGGCACCATAACGCTCTGCGCTTCCAGCAGTTCGCGAACACGCGATTCGCTCACGCGGTAGTCGCGCTTGCTGTAGGCATTGCCGGCCAGCGCCGCGGAATCGACGGGCAACGACAAGCGTTCGAGCAAGGCCGCGCCGCTTTGCACCGCGTTGTCGGAAAACACCATGCCCGCACGCAGACGGTCTCGCCACGGCTTCAGATAAAACAGCGCTTGTTCGACGAAATCCTGCGCAAGCGGATCGAGATCGATCACGCAATGGCAGAGTTGTCGATCGCGCTCCGTCGGCTGCGAACGAACGAGAACGGTCTCCGCGCCGTGGCGCTCGCGTGCATACGACGCGATATGCGCGACGTCGGAAACCCGAGTGAGGTTGTAATCGATAATCAACAGCAGAGGTCGGTTGCCGTTCACGATTGAGTCTCCAATGCAAGGGAGGGGGTCCGGTAGCGCACGTCGATCGCGCTGGCCGATTCCACCAACAGGTCGTTGAGCGATGCATCGCGCTCGTCGCGCGTCATGCGCCAGAGCAATTGCCCGAGGAAGGATTCGCGCGGCGTGTCTTCCACGACGTCGCCGGCCTTGAGCAGAATCTGCTCGACCACCGGCCGACGTCCGTCCGTGCGCACCTCGATGCTTTCGATCTGTCCGGGTGCGGCGAAATAGACGCGGAAGAAAGTGGCAAGGCTCGTCGGCGCCGCGCCGTCGTCCTTATAGGCGAGCCGCCCGAGCATGCTCGACAGCCCCGCGTACTGCGCACCGTCGGCTTGCTCCAGCAGCACGGCAAGCCATAGCTCGAGCATGCCCGCCTCGCCGTTCAGCGCTTTGACACTCTGCGAGATGAGGCTGCCGCCCACGCGCGGATTGATCTCGATCAGATCCCAGCGTGCGCCGTCGAAGCGCGCTTCGACGTGAAAGCATCCCCAATCGAGTTGAAGCTGGGCGAACACGGCCCGCAGCCAGTCCAGTCCCGCGGCGATGTCCGGGGCCGCGATCGATGCCGGAGGGCTCGTGCAGCTGTCTTCGAGCACGGTGCCGTTCGCCTCCGTCAGTTCGCACTTCTCATGCAGCCCCACCACGTGCACCGCGCCTTTCGATGCGAGCACTTCGAAGCTGAATTCGGCGCCTTCCAGATAGTCCTCCGCAACGAACGTGACGTCCTCGCCCAGCGCCGATTGGTAGACGGTGTCCTCCTGCGCGTGTTGCGCGATGGCGTCTAGCCGCTCCCATGTCGTATCGGGCGTCAGCCGAAACGCGCCGTACGAAGCGATGCCGCGAGCGGGCTTGATGAAGTAACGGCCGCCCTCTCGCTTCAGAGCCTCGAGCACCTCGGGCGTCACGATGCGCGAAGCGATGCGCGACAAGCCGGTGCGATACAGCTCGCTGCGTACGGCAAACTTGTCCCGCAGGAAATCGATTCGCTGCGAAGGCAAGTCGCCCACGCCGAGACGCTGGTTCGCGTGAGCCATCAACGCGCGGTAGCCTTCCCACACGCTGATGCACGCGCGAATGGTGCGTCCCGACGCTTGCAGCACAGCGATAGCGCGTTCGACGTCCTCGATATTCAGCACATGCGACTCGCTCGAGAGCACTGCTTGCGCCAAGCCTCGCAACTTTTCCAGCCTTGCCTCTCCATGCTCGGGCAGCGGCAGGGAGCTCAGCACGAACGCTTGCAAGCCGCGCGACTTGATCGTCGCGATCAGATCCTCCGCGAACGAAAAACCGCAATGACTCAAAATCAGAACGCCGTAGTTCGCCATCGCCATATCTCCTTCTCGACCGTCAGGCCGCGGCCTTCAGAGCCGGTTCGATCTTGTCTTCGTAAAGCTCCTTGAAGTAGAGCGCCAGCACGCTCTGGTGCTCGCGCAGGTAGCGCTTGAGCGCGTCGATGTCTTCCTCGCCGCGAATCAGGTAGCGCACGGCAGCCCAGACTTCGCCCGGATGGTCGTCATTGATGTCGGTATGCGAATGCGCGATTTGGCCGGTGATGTTCGTTTCGCCCACCGACTCCTTGAGCGCCTTGAGCTTGCGCGGCTCGAGCTTGACGTTCACGTATTCGACGAGATACGAGTAAGCGATCACGCCGAGCGGGCCTTCGTGATCGAGCAGATAGGAGAAATAGCCCGTCAACAGCTTGGTGGACAGGTACGGCTCCGTATCGAGGAACTGCTGGCGAGACACGCCGGCTCTTTCCAAATCCTGGATAAAGAGCTCGTCGTGCAGCATTTCCTCGCGCTCGTAGTTGGCCCAAATCTGCGCGGCTTCGGGGCTTTGCTTGGCCACTTCGGCGAGCGTCTTCGACTCCGAAACGCGCAGTAGGCGAATACGCCATGCCGTCTCGATCAAATGGCGCTTGTAATAGTCGGAATCGACCTTCTTACCCTCGAGATGCGCCGCGTACGGTACCGTTTCATACCAGTTATCGATTTGCGCATCGATAATCGAATCGATTTCACTGCGCACTTCGAGCGACCGTTGAGCATTGAGATAAGGCGTGCGGTTGCCCAAGCCCGCATTTTTAACGCGATTGCCCATGATTCCTTCCTTAATGAATTGAGAAGAAACGACTGCGCGAAAACCCTAATCGACAAGATCGTCCGTTTGAATCTACTGCGAAGCGACTTGAATCGTTACCGCGCCGCTGAGATGACACTGGCACGCAAGCCTAAATGTTTCACCTGGATAGCCGAGCGTTTCAAGAAATTCCTTCTCCTCTTTTTGCTTCGTGCCGAGACAATTGATTCCATCTAATATCTCAATTACGCACGCGCCGCAGACACCGGCCTTACAGCCGAATGGGATCGATTCCTGGCCGTAAAGCTCGAACTCGAGCTCCGTCAATGGACTTCCATGCGGCAATACCACCTCCACGCTCTGAGGCATGAGCTTTACCGTATGCATGACAACTCCAGTTATGATTCTTCTTCCGGGAAGAAAAACCGAGGATGTGAAACGCAAGCCCGCATCTTATTCAGTCGTGCCGGGTAGCTGCGGGTAACTATAGGGCATAGGGTTTCAATTTGCAACTGGTTCGTTTATGAATTTTTAGTGATTTTTTAGACAGATCAGTCTATTAACAACGTTTTCAATGAAGCAGAGTTAATTGAGCGCTTAATGCGACGATTTTCATAACGGCCGACCAGAATACCGCAATCTTCACGCGATTATTCCATCAACCACTCCGCCGATCGCGATCATTATTTCCACAATGGAAATTCGTTTTACTTTTTAGAATTTGGTAAGCGCTTAAGGCAAACGTTCTACGAAATGGCTTAATTCAGCAGGCAGTATCGTCTAACCGCTGAACCGGATAACGGCGGCTATAGGCGGATGGCTTTCCGCGGATGATGACTGACAGGTGGGTCCGGTTGAAAAGAAGCCCGAAGAATGAATGCGCCGATACCCATGGCGAGATCACAAGACGCGCAAGGGCCGGCGACGGGCGGGATCGAAGGCCCGGCGGCCATCTAGTTGTGCGCGCAACCAACCGCGGCGACCGGTCGATCGCGCCGCGACGTTCCCGTGCGCGGGCCGTCCTCAGCCTGCTTCGTATAGATCGGCTTCCGGCGAGGTTTCGGTGCGCGGACAATCGATGTCGCCGGCCGCTTTGACCATCGTATCGTCCGGCCCGAGCAACCGGCCGTCTTGCGAACGCAGTTCAAGCCGTCTAACAGGCAAGCTTTGCTGCTTGTCGACGAGACAGACCTGGCATTCGTCGTTCTCGAAAAAATATTCCTCGCCCCATTGCCTCAGCGCCACGAGCAGCGGAAAGAGGCCCTTGCCTTTTTCGGTCAGCACGTACTTTTGATAGGCGCTGCCATCGGAGGCGGGCGCGGTTTCGAGAATGCCGTGATTGACGAGATTGCGTAGCCGCGTGGTCAGGATGTTCTTGGCGAGGCCCAGATTTTTCTGGAACTCGCCGAAACGCTGCAGGCCGTCGAAGGCGTCGCGAACGATCAGTAAAGACCACCAGTCTCCAATCGCGTCCAAGGGTCTTGCAATCGGACAAGACGTTCCCTTGTGACTCGTTCGCTTTACCATCGCGGCCCTCCAGTTTCATGTGAACACACTGGTCCGGCCGTCTCCGATCGCATACGTCGACGCGACGTATTCTCGGGCATCATGTTTCGACCTTCCTCGACTCGACGGACCATGAACGCACCGCCACTTCATACGACGAAATCGCGCGAAGCCACGGGGCAAGTGGTTCCATTATAAAACTCACGTTCGGACTGGACAAATAGGGTTGCGCCGTATGCATGCGAACGCTGCCGTGTCCCGCCCCGCCTTGCCGAGTGGCCCGTACCGCCTCCCAAACGCTAGCGAAGGCGGAAATCGTCGAACCGAATCCACACGAGCAAGCGGTTGCGGTCGGGCTGCCCGTCCGCGCCGCGCGCATACGCGTGGCGTCGCGTGGGAAAGCGCAAGCCTTGCGCTTCGACGTAGTCCGAGACGTAATGCGCCACCTGGGCATTGCCCGACAGCTCCAGGTGGTAGTCCTGCCGCCGCAGCAAGTAATCAGGCCCGAAGTAAAAATTCTGTTCGGCGCTGTGGCTGGCGAGCGTCTCGGGCAGCACGACGTTCAATACGCGCCACACCTCGCCGTCCTCATACCACGGCGCGATCTCCTGCGTTCGAACGCCGGGCATCGCAAGCAGAAACGGCGTAGCGAGGTAGGTCCACAGCGCGTAACCGTTGAAATACGCGCGGTGCATCATGTCCCAGTAAGTGGATGGCCCATAGCCCGCGAACGACGCGCGCGGATCGCGCAATTCCTCGACGAGCTGATGATCGTAGTCCTCGATCGCCACGCGCGTAGGCGTGAACGTCATGCGATGGTTGGGGGCGTCGTACGGCGCGATGCTTGTCCACTCTTGCGCCGTCTTGATCGTGATGTTGCCCCACCCGTGGTTTTCGGGGATGCCCTTCGACGGCCAGAAAGGGCCGCCCGTCGCGCTTTTCACGGCCAGTTCGCTGAACCCGTTCCAGCGATCGAGGCCGCCGTAGGCGTCGAGCACCTTGCTCAAGAGATCGTTCATCAGATGTTCCTCGGCAAACGCAATGGAAGTTGGCGTGGCTCGGGCGCTGGGCGCCAGACGTCCGCCGGGGTGCGTCGTTGTGTCGAGCCGCGTCGCCGAAAATCACTGGATCGGCGACGCGACCGGGCATGTCGCTCGATCAGGTGCGAACTTGCTGTTCAGCCTTGCGCGGCGCAAAGATGAGGAAGCTGATCGCGCCCAACACCCAAACGCTGAAACCGCCGTAAAGCATGAGCCAGCTGAAGCCTTCGACCAACGCGGCGTGCAGAATCGAACCGGACGGATCGGCTTGCGTCAGCATGGGGAAATGCTGGCCGAGCGATTCGATGCTGCCGCCGCCGGCGATGCGTTCGGCGAGCGATTGCAGATCGGCCGCGCTCAACGTATTGGGCAGCGCGTTCTGCAGGTGATCGACGATGCCGGCTACGAGCACGAAGCCCATTACGGCGATGTTGATCGCCAGGCTGATCAAGCGCGCGCTGATGTCCATGCCCGAGGCCATCCCGGCGCGATTGGACGGCACCGAGCCCGTGGTCGTGTTCGTCGTCGGCGTATTGGTGAGGCCCAGCCCGATGCCGGCGATCAGCGAACCCGGCAGCATGGTCCACCCGCTGGCGATCGAGGACACGGCGCCGTAGCGCATCAGAATGAAACCCAGACCGATCGTGAACATGCCGAGCGGGATGATGACGCCAGGCTGATAGCGGTGCGAGAGACGCTCGGCCAGGGGCGGAATCACGAGGGTCGGCAACGTGTAGGCCAGCAGCGAGAGCCCCGCGGTGACGACGTCGTAATGAAGGCCTGTTTGATAGAAGATCGGCAGGAAGATGATGAACGGCCAGAAGCTGAAGTTCATGCCGACCGAGCCCATGATCGCACCGGAAAACCTTCGGATCCGGAACACCGAGAAATCGAACATCGGATGCGCGTTGATTTGCTCGATGAGCACGAAGACGATGAAGCTGACGATCGTGGCGGCAATGATGTAGAGCGCGCCGCGACTCGTAAAGCCGAGTTCGGAGCCCTGCGTGATGTAGTACGTCAACCCGAACACCGCGAGCGACAACGTGACGATACCGAGGATGTCGAGCTTCTTGGCATCGGGGTCGCTCGATTCCTCCACCGCGCCGAACGCGAGGAACAGCACGAGGATAGCGAGCGGGACGTGAATCAAGAACACCCATTGCCAGCCCGACAGCGCGGCGATTGCCCCGCCGATCATCGGCCCGAAACCCAACCCGAAGCCCAGGAAAATGCCCCAGATGCCGAAGGCTTTGACGCGCTCCGCGCCCTCTTTGAACTGATTGGACAGGATGGCGATGATGCAGATGAACATCGAGCCGCCGCCCATGCCCTGAACGAAGCGCGCCGCGATCAAGAGCGGTGCGCTATGCGTGAGGCCGCAGATCAGCGAGGCGATGCCGAAGACCGTGAGGCTCAGAATGAACATCAGTTTTCTGCCGTACCGGTCGGCGAGCGTGCCGGCCGCCATCAGCACCGTGGTGCACGCGATGGTGTAGGCATTCATGATCCATTGCAGATCTTTGAAATCGGCATGCAACAGCTTTTCGAGCGTGGCCAAGATAACGGGCACGCTCGATATTTCCAAAGCGAACATGAGCTGCGCTAAACAGATCGCCGCCAGTGCAATGGAGTTTCGACTAGAGCGAGTGTAGGAGATGTCCATGGGTCGTTATTCCCAAATCGATGTTAGCGGGCCGGTTGTGCCATCGGCCGGGTGCGCCGTGGCGAGCAGCGGGTCATGACCGGCGACCATACGGATGTCGACATGCGGGCTGCGACGTCCGTTTACGTGGTTTTAAATTGAAACCAGCTGTATGCTAGTCGAAGCAGTATTAATTTGCAACCGCGTGTTGCGCGACGATACGCCTGTGCGAAAACGCCGTTACGGCGCTTAGGCGCGAGCCAGGTAAGAAGAGTGGGATAACGGTACGGCGGAGGCGCGAAGCGTCGTATTCAGACATGCTCCGGCAAGCGTTGCGGCGATATGAAAGAAGCGGCCGGACCGACGCGTACGTCGGCCCGCGGCGTGTGGGTCAATCCGGCGTCGGATAGATGCCCGTCAATGCGATCACGAAGTTCGCGACAAGATAGGGATTGCGCAGCGGCACGGGACTCACGCCGCCTGTCGATCCGATGGCGAGCGAGGTAATGTCGATGTTGGCCGATGCGTTGAACGGAGCCAACGTCGTATTCGGCGCACTCGTGGTGTATTGCGTCGTGGCGTGGCCCGATGCCATGCCGGCCGCGAGCACGGTGTTCGTGCCAGGCTGTTGCTGCAAATTAGTGGTGCTGGTCGAGGCCGGCACGCTGATTTGCACCGACGACCCCGAGCCCGAGACGGACGCCGAATGCGAATGCAGCGGCATTTGCGGAATCGTCAGCGTGGCGCTTTCCGCGCCCCCGGACGCGGCCAATTGCATCGGCGTCAAATTTTGGCCGGTACCGGCGCCTACGGGACTGCGCCCGCAAAAATTCGGCAGTTGGAATGTCGTGGGCGCGGTGCCGCCGTATATATTCCCGATCAGCGAATAGAGGGCTTGATTCTGCCCCACCTGCATTGTTTGGCCTTGGCACAACGCCCAGCCGTAAGGCGCGAATTTGAAGCTGACCATCCGGATTTCACCGATGTACGGGTCGCTCATCCTAGTCTCCTTGTGTGGTGTCTCTAACCGTTGCGGCGGAGTAAGAAGATTAGTCTAAGGAATACCCGACCGGCAACGAAAAGTGCCAGCGAAAGTCATTTTTGTGTACAGGCGCCGCCCCCCGTCCCTAGCCCCAAAACCACCGCTCCGTCTCGCTTTCGCGACCCAATCGGTCGCCGGCATTTACAATGCCGTGCTCTCACGTCATGCGTTTTGCATCGGCACGCTACCCGTCAATGAAGAACACGGTTCTCGACATTCCGTCTTTCCGGTATTTCCTGTTCAATCGCATTGCGACGACGATGTCGATCCAGATGCTGATGGTCATCGTCGGCTGGCAGATGTACGACATCACCCACAGCGCGTTCGATCTCGGCCTCGTGGGTCTCGCGCAATTCGTGCCGGCGCTGGCGCTGTGCCTTGTCGTCGGCCATGTCGCGGATCGATACGACCGGCGTTATGTGCTGGTCGCATGCCAAGCGGCGCAGGGCTGCGTCGCCCTGCTGCTGACCTTGGGAACGGCGTTCGGCTCGCTTGGCCGCGATGTGCTGCTCATCGCCTCGGTTGCGCTCGGCACGGCCAGAGCGTTTCAGTTGCCCACACAGCAGGCGCTGCTGCCGGCGCTCGTTCCCTTGTCCGCCTTCCCACGGGCGTTAGCCGTCAACTCGGCGGGTTCCCAACTTGCCACGATCCTCGGGCCGGCGGTGGGCGGCTTCATCTATGTGGCGGGCGCGGCAGCCGTCTATGGTGCATGCGCGGCGATGTGCGCGTTCGCAGTCGTGATGATCTACCTGGTTCGCTACGACTACACGCGGCCCGCGCGCGAACCGGTCACGCTGCAGACTTTATTTGCCGGCATTCGCTTCATCTGGCGACGGGAGCAGGTGCTGGGCGCTATCTCGCTCGACCTGCTGGCCGTGCTGTTCGGCGGCGCCACGGCGCTGTTGCCGATCTTCGCGCGCGATGTCCTGCATGTCGGTTCGTGGGGGCTCGGGCTGTTGCGGTCCGCGCCGGCGGCGGGCGCCTTGCTCGTGTCGCTGTCATTGGCGCGTCATCCCATTGAACGGCGCGCGGGCAAGATGCTGTTCGGATCGGTGGCGTGTTACGGGCTGGCGACGCTAGTGTTCGCGCTCTCGCGCTCCTTTGCGTTGTCGCTAGCCGCCCTGGCGCTGTCGGGCGCTTTCGACATGGTCAGCGTGGTCGTGCGCCAGTCGCTCGTTCAGCTCGATACGCCGGACGACATGCGCGGCCGAGTCAGCGCAGTCAACGCGATTTTCATCGGCGCGTCGAATCAGCTGGGCGAGTTCGAATCCGGCGTGACGGCCGGTTGGTTCGGCGCCGGCCCATCGGTGCTCATCGGCGGGGTGGGGACGCTATGCATCGTCGTGCTTTGGATGAAACTGTTCCCGACGTTAGCGAAGCGAGAGACGTTGACGGCTTCGTAGGCGAGGCAATGACCGGCGCACCGTCTGCATCTGCGCCATATCGAGTGTCGAAAAAATCCGAAGATGCCGTCACAGAAGCCCTATGAGCCGCCACCACAGGGCATTGACTGGCATGACGATCAGCAGACCGAGCACCGCCGTTACGACGCAGTACTTGATCGCTGCGCCGCGGTCGAGTCGCGCCAGTTCCTTCCCGAACATGATCGGCGGCGACTGATAGGGCAAAAACGTTGTGCCGTAGCCCATCACTTGTGAAAGCAGTCCCGCTTTCAGAAGAGCGCTCTGCGCCAAGGTTCGAGAAACGATCGGCACGAACAGCGCGGGTTCCGCGTTCGAGGTCACCGCGAAGCACAGCATAATCGACATGGTGCTCAGCGCCACATACGTACCGACAGGGCTATGGAGCAACGAGGCCAGCAGCAGACGCGCCCCAACGTGACCAGCCTCATCGGCTTGCGTCAGATCGAACAGTTCCTGCATCACGGGCTCGTGGGCCGTCTGGGGCTGCCCCCCGGCGTGCAGCTCGAGCGCAAGTTAGCCGCGCGCAGGGAAGTCATACGCATTGTCGAAATGCTCGATGGCGATACCCGGGGAATTCAAGTCGGCATCGTCAGCGACAACATGCCGAACGAGACGTTCCAGATCTTCACGGGCCAAGACGAGACGTACGTCGCGACCTCGCCGTTTCGGCTCGGCGAGATGCCGAATATTCGCACGGGTATCGCCACCATCACGACGGCGGCCGATGCGGTGGCGATGTACCGCAAGATGATCGACCGGCTTTGGCACGATGCTGCCAAAGGCAAGCAAGGCGCCGAGTTGTTGAGGAGCCTCCTCGATCGTGCATGACCCAAGCTCGCCCTCGCACTCCCCGCCCTACCGCGGCTATTCTTGCTTGATTCCTTCGGCCTGGATGTGAAGCTTCGTCAGCATGTCGAAACCGAGCTTCTGCCCCATGTCGATGCCGAAGTCCGCACGATTGAACTGCGCGCTTGCTTCGACCCCGCAGACCTGGCGCTTGAAGAACGGATTGACGATGCACTTGAACGACTCGATCTTGAGGGTCAGCGGTCGCGTCACGCCGTGCAGCGTCAACGCTCCGATGACCTCGCTAGGTCGATCTCCGTCGAACTCGATGCGCTCGCCCTTGTAAGTCGCGTGCGGAAACGCTTTGGTATCGAATCCGTCCCGACCTCGCAGATTTTGGTCGAGCAGGGCGTTGCCCGTGTCGATCGATGAAGGATCGATGGAGACTTCCACCGTGCCCGTCTTCCTCTCGAAATCGAGCGTCACCGAACCGCTCGATTTCGTAAACTTGCCTCGCCAGATCGATACGCCGCCGAAATGATCGACCGCGAAGCTCGGGTACGTATGCGTCGGATCAAGTTGATAGGTCGTGGCGAACGCGGTGGCCGAGCATGATGCGGCGACTGCGACCATGCCGGCCGTGACAAAAAGGCTTCGTTTATTCATCGTCTCCTCCTGGTTTGTAGATGCGTCGTCACTTCAAAATTTCGGCGCGACAAGGTGAAATTTGATCGACACCTCATCAGCAACGATCGATGTATCTTTCCACTCGCCGGCGCCGATATCGAATTGCGAGCGCTTGATCGGCAACGTCCCGTCCAACACCTGCACGTCATCGCGCTGGGTGAGCGTCACCGGCGCCACGACGAGCGCCGTCTTGCCCTTGATCGTCAGCCTGCCCGTGACGCGGTACTGATTGCCGCCGGCGGCGGCGATGGCGCTCGACTGGAAGGTCGCCGTCGGGTAGCGCTGCGCATCGAACCAATCCTTTCCCACGACCTGGCTGTCATAGCTTGGATCGCCCAAATCGTAGCTGCCGACATCGACCGTGATCTGAGCGCTGCCGGAAGCCGGCTTGGCCGGATCGAAGCTCACGCGCGCGCTGAATTTCCTGAACACGCCCTCGATGGGAACGTTCATCTGCTTCGATACCGCCATGATCGAACTCTTGCTCAAATCGACTTCGGCATGTGCGCCACACGGCGCCGCGACGGCGAGCGCCACGAACGCGGGCGCCACCCACCGGTGAAACAATGGCTTCATCTGAGATCCTTGGTTACTTGAGGAAAGGCAACATGCGCCGCAGCAACCCGTCGCGGTCGATCCACTGGTGTTTGACCGCGGCGGCCGCATGACCGAGCACGAGGACGAACATCCCGTAATCGAGCGCGATGTGAACCGTCTTGAGCCACGCCTTGAGCGTGGGGTCGGGCGTGATGAGCGTCGGCAGCGGCACGACGCCGAGATAGACGACCGGCACGTTCGCCGCCGAACTGTAGAGGTAGCCCGACACGGGAATCGCGATCATCAGTAGGTAGAGCGCGACATGAACGGCATGTGCCGACCATTGCTGCCTAGCGCTCATATTCTCGGGCAGCGGCGGCGCGCGGTGCGTTGCACGCCAGACGATACGTATCAGCGCGAGCGCCAGCACGGTCACGCCGATCCATTTGTGCCACGAATAGAAGCGCAGTTTTTCGGGTGTGATGCCCGGAATGCGCGTCATCGTCCAGCCGAGGGCGAATCCCCCCGCAATCAGTGCTGCGATGACCCAATGCAGCGCGACCGCCGTAGTCGTATAGACATGGTCCGCGCCGCCCTTCTTTGGCCTTGACGCGCTTTCGGGCGCACACTGTGCGCCGACACGCGCCCGAGCGGCGCTGCTCATCTGATTCAATTTTCCTCTCCTAATCAATCCGGGGCGCCACGATCGAATCCACGCAAACAGTGCGCTGGGCGCCGAGTCCCGACACACCGGCCTCGATGACATCGCCCGCACGCAAATAACGCCCGTAGTGGCTACCGATACCGGCGGGCGTACCCGTGCAGATCAAATCCCCCGGTTGCAAAGACGTACGCTTGGACAAATACGCGATCTGCTCCGCGATGCTGAAAATCATGTTTTCGGCCACACCGTCCTGCATCGACGCTCCGTTCAGGCGCAGCCAGGGACGCAGCATCGCCGGACGCTCGACGTCCCAGGCAGGCACGAGCCAAGGCCCTGCCGGCAGCCACCCCTCGCGCGATTTCGATTGCAGCCAATCCGTTCCCAGCGTAGGGACGTCGCGCCGTATGACGCGCTCGCGCAACGTGATATCGTTGACCACGCAGTAGCCGGCAACATGGTCAAGCGCCCTCGAGGCTTCGACGTTTCTGGCGGCCCGTCCCATGACCACGCCGATCTCCACCTCCCAATCGAGCGTCGACATTTCCGCTTCGACGAGCAACGGATCGAACGGCCCGGCAATCGCGGCCGTCCCTTTCAGACAGACATAGGGCGCGCCGTCGCGGCGACGCTTTTCGATGGACGCAAGCGTCGCGTCGCGGCGGCCGCGCTCGTCGGCCGTCCCCTCGGCATCCAACGCCGCCTGCATCGTTTGGCAGCGGTAGTTGCCGATCGTGCAGAAGACCTGCCGCGGCGCAACTGGCTCATGAAGCGCGAAAGCCTCGAGCGCGACGCCCCGGCGCTCGATGACCGAGCGCGTCGCTTGGGAAGCACAGAGCCGCTTCAGCAACTCGGCATTCGCATCCCATTCGCCGAGAAACTCGGCCATCGACGAGGTACCGCGCAAGCCGTCGGCGCGCCAATGCGCCAAGGCCATCACGCGGCCTTCGGACAGCAGCGCCGGAAACGGCGCGCAGCCCGCGGTCGAAAGATTGACGAGTACCGCAGACATGAGCGTGTTCAAAGATCGTTGGCCGAAGGCTCGGCGACGACGTTGCGCGCGCCCCCCGCCGTAGCACGGCGGCTAGGCGCGGTCTCGACCAGCAGCACGACCACGAGCGCGCCCGCGACGAGACTGTAGAAAGCGAAATCGAGCGTGCGGGCCAAGCCGTAGTGCTGGGCGATGAAACCCGCTATCACGGGCGCTAGGCCGCCGCCGAACGTTTCGCCGACGCCCGACACGAAGCCGATCGCTGAGGCGACGAGGCCGACTGGCGCCGCTTCCGTCGCAACCGGGCCGCTCAACAGAGACAGCAGTCCGATGGAAAACATCGACACACCGAACAGCAGCGCGAACAACAGCGGCGGATTGGGTCCCGTGCGCGCAAAGCCATAGAGCAGCAGCGTCGCGGCGGCGAAACCGAACAGGGCGGTCGGACGACGGCCGAGGTAATCGGAAATGCCCGGCAGCGCGAACGAGCCGGCGAAGCCGCCGAAACCGATCGCCGAAGCAACGAAGCCCATGCTTCGCGTATCGAGGTGCAGGTCGGCGACGAGATAGGTGGGCACCATAGCGCCGATCACGAAAATGCCGCCCATCGCACACAAGATCGCCGCTGTGGCGACCAACACATTGCGCGTACGCAGCAACTGCGTCCACGGCAACTTCGCGACATCGGAGCCGCGAGCCGATGCGCCCCCTCGGCCATGCTCGCGCAGCAAACGCCAAATGAGCGCGGAAACGATCAGCCCCGGCACGGCTGAAATCATGAACACCCAATGCCATGACGGAACGATTCTGAGCAACTGCGTGGCCGCGATCGGCGCGAAGCCCAGCCCGACGAGTGGAATCATGCTCAGTTGAAGGCCTTGATTGAGCCCGCGACGCGCAGGTCGCGACGCCTCGCTATTGGCCGCGAGACTCGCCGGCGTGAAAGCGCCTTCGGCCACGCCCATCGCCGCACGCAACAGCATGAGGCTTGCGAAGCCGGTGGCGAAGCCCGATAAGCTCGACAGAATCGAGAACAGCACCATCGTTGCGATGAGAATCTTTTTCCTGCCGATGCGGTCCGAGACCGGGCCCATGACAATCGACCATAAGCCCCACGCGACGCCAAGCACGCCGATCAAGCTACCCAGTTGGGAATAGTCGAGGCCCAGGTCTTTCATCATGTACGGAAACATGGGCGCCATGAGCCACCGGTCGAACCCGACCAATCCGAATCCAAGCCCCAGCAGCACGAGCGTTTTGCGCTCGTAACCGATGTCATGGTGAGGTGTGGCCATCAAGTGTCTCCAGTGTGTTGTCTTTCGTCTGATGTGGGTATGCGCACGACGCTAGCGCGCCGGCGGAACGACGCTCCAACTGCCGTCCTCGTGCCGGAAGAAAAAGATCGTGACCGAATGCACTGGGCGCGGGAGGCATACACGAACGCAGCGATCGCTGCTCCGGTTCCTGCCGCGCCGCGCGTGCGACACGCGGTTCACGCGAATTGGCTCGCCCGAGCCCCTGCCGAACCACTTTTCGACCACGCAACGCAGGGATCTGTCCTCGACAAGCACTTGCTCCTCCTCCGTGCACCCGCCCTTGCAGCAATTTCGTCATGCCGCTGTGCATGTTCAATGCTAACGTTAGCGTAGATTAGATGCGTATTTGATGGCTGTCAAATACGTATATCCACTGATTCAGTGCTTACGTATGCATTGAATCGTCCGTGTGTGAACCAGGAATTTTCCCGACGCAAGGCCTTCGTCCGCGCGCCGGTACGGTTGCGGCGAGCGGCAGCGCCCGACATTTCGGTGTGCTATCGTTTGTCCTAAATCGCCTCATCGGAACGCCATGATCACCATAAAAGACATCGCCGCGCGCCTGCAGGTCTCGCCGTCTACCGTGGGCCGCGCCCTCGCCGACGATCCGAGAATCAGCGCCGCCACGAAAAAGAAGGTCACGGAAGTCGCAAACGAAATGGGCTACGTGGCCAATCTCGCCGCGCGAATGATGCGCGGCGTGTCAAGCAATCTCGTCGGTCTGGTGTTACCCGACATCCGGAACAGCTTCTACTCGACGATCGCGCACGCACTGTCCAAGTGCGTGCAGAGCGCGGGATTTCAACTGACCCTGTCGGAAACCGACGACGATCGCATGGTCGAGTTGCATCACATTCGTGAACTCGCGAGCGCGAACGTGGCCGGCATCATCATCGTTCCCACGGCGAAGCCGCATCGCGAAGCCGTACGCCTGCTCAAACTATCGCCACACGTCCAATTGATTCGCCGGCAAGCGGCTATCGGCGAGCAATTCTTCGGCATCGACGATACGCAAGCGCTGTTCGACGCGACGAACCATCTGATCGCGCTCGGCCACCACCGCATCGCCTATATCGGCGGCGCCGACGAGTTACCCACGGGCGCGGCGCGTCTTCTCGGATATCAAAGGGCGATCGATTCGTTGCCGCGCAATCAGCGGCCCGGCGCCGACCTCGTGCGGCTCGGCCCTCCGGGTTCGGTCGAATTCGGCCACGAAGCGATGAACGCCCTGCTGTCGCAGGCTGCACCGCCCACGGCAGTGGTGGCGGGCACCGTACGCACCACGCAAGGCATCCTCGAGGCGCTCATGGCGCGGCGTATCGCGGTTCCCGACCAACTATCGGTCGTGGGCTTCGGCGACGAAGTGGGGTTCAGCTGGTGGGGATCCGGGCTCACGACCATTGGCTTGCCCGTCCACGATTTGGCGACGGCCTGCGGGCTTTGGTTCGTGCATCAGATTCGTCAAAATGCGACCGCCGGTGCGCCTTATGCGTCCATCGCCACGGCGACGCTGATCCAAAGGGGCAGCACGCGCGCACTCGCGTCGTCGACGCCGCGCGAGCGCGCCCCGGTCAGTAGGAGTAAAAGCCCCGCTTAGCCTTGCGGCCGAGGGAGCCGGCGTCCACCAACTCCCTGAGCATCGGCGCGGGCCGATACTTGTCGTCGCCGAAGGCTTGATGGAACACTTCCATGATCGAGAGCACCGTATCGAGCCCGATCAAATCCGCTAGCGCCAGCGGCCCCATCGGATGATTCGCGCCCAAACGCATTCCGGCGTCGATTGCCTCGGCGCTCGCCAAGCCCTCCTGTAAGACAAAGACGGCTTCGTTGATCATCGGAACGAGGATGCGGTTGACGACGAAGCCGGGCGCGTTCTTGACCTGTATCGCGGATTTGCCCAGACGCTCGGCCAGGGCGACCGTCGCGTCGTACGCTGCATCGCTCGTCTGCATACCGCGAATGACTTCGACGAGCGCCATCGCGGGAACTGGATTGAAGAAGTGCATGCCGACGAACCGCGAAGGATCCGCGAGCGTCGCCGCCAGTTGGGTAATCGAAACGGACGACGTATTCGTCGCGACGATGGCGTCCGGCCTCACGATGGCATCGAGTTCGCGCAAGATCCGCTGCTTGATGCGCACGTTTTCCGTGGCGGCCTCGATGACGATGTCGCATCCGGCGAGCCGGCTCGGCTCGGCCGCTGCCTTGATGCGCGTCATGGCTTGCGCGGCCTGCTCGGCGGTGAGGCTCGTTTTGGCAACGAGGCGATCTAAGCCGGCCGATAATTTTTCCATCCCGCGTTCCAGCGCGCGCGTTTCGACGTCGTTGAGCACGACGCTCAGCCCGGCCGTGGCGCACACCTGTGCGATCCCCGCCCCCATTTGGCCGGCGCCGACGATTCCGATCGTTTCGAACTTCATTGACCCCTCGTTGGGTGATTATTCAAATACTTGGACAGCTCGGCGCGCGA
The DNA here is from genome assembly GCA_035492395.1 of Trinickia sp. Taxonomy (GTDB): domain Bacteria; phylum Pseudomonadota; class Gammaproteobacteria; order Burkholderiales; family Burkholderiaceae; genus Trinickia. The sequence continues at coordinate 33,928 of DATJJH010000244.1, forward strand.
CCGGCTTTGCTCCGATGTTCGTGGCTCTGGCCCACGCCGCGTAGCTCCGCTTCTTCTTTCGCGGCTCGAATCGCACCGTCGAACGTCGACTCGCTCGCGACGCACGTCCGGTCGACACTCACGACCCAGCTATCGAACGTGTAGCGCCAACGGATGCGGCGCTCCTCCAACAGCGACGAAAACCAGCGCCAGAGTGACGCGTCGTCCGCGTTGGCCTGGGCGGCCGCATCGAGGCGCGCGCGTTGCATCGCGTTCATATCGGCGCTCCGTTTGTGCGAAAAAAATCAACCCGCCGACGCGGCGTTCATGCCCGCGAATCGACCCACTCCGGCACAGCGGTGAACAGATCGGCGGCCAAACCGTAATCGGCCACGCTGAAGATCGGCGCTTCCGGATCCTTGTTGATCGCCACGATCACCTTCGAATCCTTCATGCCGGCCAAGTGCTGAATCGCACCCGAGATGCCCACCGCCACATACAGCTGCGGCGCGACGATCTTGCCCGTTTGACCGACCTGATAATCGTTCGGCACATAACCGGCATCCAC
>DATJJH010000245.1:0-23147 GCA_035492395.1 Trinickia sp.
TCACTCGCCCCCATGGAAATTCTGAGGGCCGGCGAAATTGTCGAACTTCGTATATTGCCCCATGAACGTGAGCCGAACAGGGCCGATCGGACCGTTACGCTGCTTACCGATGATGATTTCCGCCGTCCCCTTGTCGGGGCTGTCGGGGTTGTAGACTTCATCTCGGTAAATGAAGAGGATCACGTCCGCGTCCTGCTCGATAGCGCCGGACTCGCGCAGATCCGACATGACCGGGCGTTTATTGGGACGCTGCTCGAGGCCGCGGTTCAGCTGCGACAGTGCAATGACCGGCACATCGAGTTCCTTGGCCAGCCCTTTGAGCGAGCGCGAGATTTCGGAGATTTCGGTTGCGCGGTTTTCGCCCTGGGACGAGCCCGACATCAGCTGCAAATAGTCGACGATGATGAGCCCGAGCTTGCCGCACTGGCGCGCGAGCCGTCGCGCGCGAGAGCGCAATTCCATCGGGTTCAGACCGCCCGTTTCGTCGATGAACAGCTGCGCCTCGCTCATTTTCTGCACGGCGTGCGTAAGCTTGGGCCAGTCCTCGTCGGTCAGCCGGCCTGTACGCATACGGTGCTGATCGAGGCGACCCACCGAACCGAGCATCCGCATGACGAGCTGAGTGCCCGGCATTTCCATCGAAAACACGGCGACGGGCAACCCGTATTCCACCGCCACGTATTCACCGATGTTCATCGAAAATGCGGTGTTATGGGTGACGACGTAGTCATCGGTCACGTAAAGACGCGTGGGGTGCGATACCGAGATGCATTGGGTCTGAGTATGCCGCGTAGGCTCGATCGACACGACGACGGGCATTTTGCGCCTCGTGCGTCCGCGCTCGAGGCGCTCGCGCTTGCCCTCGAACAGGAAAAGGCTTTGCGGGTCCGGATGGCTGATCGTGCACTGGTAAGCCGTCGCGCCTTGTTTGCGCACGCCGTCGACGACGAACGACGTTTGCTTTTCCAACACGGTGCACCAGCCGCCGAGCGAACGCACGAGTTCGCGCACATCGCTCGCCAAGCGCGCGCTGGCCGTCGAGTAGCGCACCGTGCCCCAGCGCTCGACCCACCCGTCGGTGTCCAGTAGGCCGCGCAGCAAATCTAGCCGCGCCGGCTTGGCCGCATCCAGATACGCGCGCGGAATGAACTTGTCGTAGCTGGTGCATCCCCAAAGACTCAAACGTTCCAGGGCTTGCTTGATGGGATTGACGCTCGGGCGCGCCGCGCTTTCGCTCGCGGGCCGGCGTTTGCCCCGCCAATCGTACTGCCCCGCGTACTCGAGCATCATGACCTCGCCGATGCGCGCGCGCATGCGCTCGAGCGTTTCCTCGGCCTTTGCGCTGAAGCGCACGGACGTGCCCCCGATGGCCCCGTCGCCCAGCAGCGCACCCAGTACCCAAGGATCGACCGGCAGCGCCTCTTCGTGGCCGAAATCGCCGCTGGGCAAATCGATCCACAGGCGATTGCGGTACCGCTCGCGCGTCAGCAATTCGCGCAATTGGTTCGTATCGACGATCCGCGGCTGCACCCAGCCGCGGTAATGAACCCGCCACAGATGCTCGTCGCAGCACTCCGCGGATCGCCCATCCGAAAATCGGACCCGATAAACCTGGCGTTCGCCCTGCGGATAAATGCCGGTCACCATGGACGGCGCCCCGTCGACCGAGGCCAGCGCATCGCCGACTTCGAGTTCGCCCATCGTCTTCCAGCCCGACAATGTCTTGATCCGAGCATCGAGCGGTTGCGCCTTACCCATTGACGGCCGTCCCGCCACGATGATCAGTTCGCCGCCGTGCATGCCCGACGTCATGCGGTCGAGATCGACGAAGCCGGTCGGCGTGCCCGTCACGTCGCTCGGGTTGGCCGTGTGGTAAAGCGTATCGATGCGCTCGACGACCTGCGTCAACAGGGGCCCGATCTCGAGGAAGCCCTGCGTGCCGCGTGCACCGTCCTCCGCGATCGAAAATACCTTCGATTCGGCCTCGTCCAGCAGCTGCCGAACTTCCTTGCCCTGCGGATTGAACGCGTCGGCTGAAATTTCGTCGGCCACGGATACGAGGCGGCGCAGCACCGCGCGATCGCGCACGATTTCGGCGTAGCGCCGGATATTGGCGGCGCTCGGCGTGTTTTGCGCAAGGGCGTTCAGATAGGCGAGCCCGCCCACGTCCTCCGCCTTGCCGGACGTAGTCAGCGCTTCGTACACGGTCACGACGTCGGCGGGCCGTGTCGTGGCGATCAGCCGCCCGATGTGCTCGTAGATGATCCGGTGGTCGTACCGGTAGAAGTCGCTCTGCGACAGGAAATCCGCGATGCGGTCCCACGCTGCGTTATCGAGCAGCAAGCCGCCGAGCACCGATTGCTCGGCCTCGATCGAGTGCGGCGGGACTTTAAGCGAATCGAGTTGCGGATCGTTCGACGGTGCGTTCATGGGGAGGCATTATCGCGAAATGGCTGCGCCTTCGCCAGCAAAACGAGGCCAAAACAAAAAAGGCAGGAACCGGTGCTCCGGCTCCTGCCTTTTCGGAAACGCTGGGCCGAACCGGAACGACGCCCGGTACGGCCGGTATCGCTTTGCGATGCTTAGTTAGGCGTGTTCGCCCAGCACCGACACCGTGACGTCGACAGCGACGTCGGTATGCAGCGACACTTGCACCGGGTGATCGCCCACGATCTTCAGCGGGCCTTGCGGCATGCGCACTTGGGCCTTTTCGACCGCGAAGCCTTGCTTCGTCAGGACCGTGGCGATGTCGGCATTCGTGACCGAACCGAACAGACGGCCGTCGACGCCGGCCTTCTGTGCGATTTGGACCGTCAAGCCGGCCATCTTTTCGCCTTGCGCTTGCGCGGCGGACAGCTTCTCGGCGGCTGCCTTTTCGAGCTCGGCGCGGCGCACGTCGAATTCGGCGATCGCAGCCTTCGTGGCGCGGCGGGCCAGCTTTTGCGGGATCAGGAAGTTACGGGCGTAGCCGTCCTTGACCTTCACCACGTCGCCGAGGTTGCCCACGTTGACGACTTTTTCCAAAAGAATGATTTGCATTCGGATTCTCCTTATCGCGTCGTCTGATTAGGCCTTGTGCAGGTCGGTGTACGGCAAGAGCGCGAGGAAGCGAGCGCGCTTGATGGCCGTATCGAGCTGGCGTTGATAGTGGGCCTTCGTACCCGTCAGACGAGCCGGCGTGATCTTGCCGTTTTCGCCGATGAAGTCCTTCAGCGTTTCGATGTCTTTGTAGTCGATGGACTCGACGCCGGCAGCGGTGAAGCGGCAAAACTTCTTGCGCTTGAACAGCGGGTTTTGTTGTTGACGGCGCTTGTCGAATTTCTTACCAGTCGGGCGGGGCATGTTCAGTCCTTTCCAATGTCCTGCAATTCTGTGATGTGAAACACCAAGGTTCTCGCGTTGCGGCTTTTTTTCGCCAGGAAGCCGGTGAAGAGCGTTTCGACGCCCATTTCACAGGTTTCGAGCTTCCCGCTCGCGGCGCCCGCGGCCAACGCGGGCATCGTCAACTCAACCTGCCGGACGATGCCGGCTTCGACGACTTCCCCGCGATGCTGCAGCGTGCAGCTTGCGATCGGCACGCCTGCCGGCGTATAGCGCAGCGGCTCGCGCTCGATCACGCTGGCCATGAGTTGCAGCCTGTTCACGAGAGCGGCGAAAAAGCGGTGGAACCTAGGTGGCTTAAACCGTGAATACCGTTAAGCCTGCGCTTCGGACGGCTGCGACGAGGCAGCTGCCTTCTTGGCTTCTTCGCGCTGCACTTCCTTCATCATCGGCGACGGGCCGGTTTCGGCCTTCTTCATCTTGACGATCAGGTGACGCAGCACGGCGTCGTTGAACTTGAATGCGTGCTCGAGTTCCTCGAGCGTGGCTTGATCGCATTCGATGTTCATGCAGACGTAGTGAGCCTTCGCGAGTTTCTCGATCATGTAGGCCAGTTGGCGACGGCCCCAGTCTTCGATGCGGTGGATGCTGCCACCGCGCGTGGTAATCGTGGATTTGTACCGCTCGATCATCGCGGGCACTTGCTCGCTTTGATCGGGGTGCACGACGAAGACGATTTCGTAATGACGCATACACACTCCTTGTGGATTGAAGCCACCCGGGCGTCGATGGTCAACAACCCCAACCGGTGTGGCAAGTGAGAAGCCCGAAAGTGTAACCGATTCGGTGTCGGGATGCAATCGGACCGTTCCGTCGGCGAATGGCGCCGGCGTGCGCCCTAGCCGCCCTAGCCGCCCTCTCCCCCCCAATAACCGGCCCGGGCGTACGCCTCTTTCAAGTAATCGATGAAGTACCGCACCTTCGCCGGGACATAGCGCTGCTGGGGGTAAACCGCCAGAATGTCGTATTCGGGAAGCGCGAATTCATCGAGCACCGTTTCGAGTTCGCCTCGCGCGAGCTGCTCGGCAATCTCCCAAGTCGAGCGCCAGCCCAGCCCTAGCCCTTCCGACGCCCATCGGTGCAGCAGCTCGCCGTCGTTGCAATCGAGCGTGCCGGCCACGCGCATCGTCACGCGCTTGCCGCCCCGCTGAAAGTACCACCCGCGGTTCTGTCCGCCTTGCAGATTGAACGCGAGGCAGTTGTGCGCGAGCAAATCCTCGAGCGAACGCGGCCGCCCGTGCCGTGCGAAATACCCCGGCGTGCCGCAGACGACGCGGCGGTTCGTCGCGAGCTTGACGGCGACGAAGTTAGGATCGACGGCGCCGCCGATTCGGATCGACAAATCATAGCCTTCGCGCACGAGATCCACGACGCGGTCGGTCAGGTTGAACGACATCTGCAGGCCCGGCTTGTCGACCAAGAACGCCGGCGCGAGCGGCGCGACGTGCTTGCGGCCGAACGCGGCGGGCGCCGAGACGATCAAGTGTCCGCTGACGGCCTGCCGCCCCGCCGCCAATTCGTTTTCGGCCTGGTCCCAGTCGGCCAGTAGGCCCCGGCAGCGTTCGAGGAACGCTGCGCCCGCCTCGCTCACGACGAGCCGCCGCGTCGAGCGGTACATCAGCTTCACGCCGAGCCGCTTTTCGAGCGCATCGATGCGCCGCCCGAGAATCACGGGGGAGACGCCCTCTTCAAGCGCCGCCGCGGCGAGGCTCCCGGCCTCCGCCACCCGCACGAATGTTTCGATTTGCTTGAAACGGTCCATCCCTCGCCCCCTGCGGCATTCAATACTTTTTGTATCGAAATACGGAACACATAGCGATCTTATCAAACCTTTCCCGTAGTTCTACAGTGCACCTAACCCGCGATTCACGCATTGGACGAACAGAAAAGGAGACACCCATGCCGAAAATGAGAGCCGTCGACGCAGCCGTGCTCGTGCTGGAGAAAGAAGGCATCGATACGGCGTTCGGGGTGCCCGGCGCCGCCATCAATCCCCTGTACTCGGCGCTGCGCCGCGCCGGCGGCATCAGCCACGTTCTCGCGCGCCACGTCGAAGGCGCTTCGCATATGGCCGAGGGCTACACGCGCGCTGCCCCCGGCAACATCGGCGTATGCATCGGCACGTCGGGCCCGGCCGGAACCGACATGATTACCGGACTTTATTCGGCTTTGGCCGATTCGATTCCTATTCTCGCTATCACAGGTCAGGCACCCCGCGCGCGGCTCTATAAGGAAGACTTCCAGGCCGTCGATATCGAATCGATCGCTAAGCCCGTCACGAAATGGGCCGTCACCGTGCGCGAGCCGGCGCTCGTGCCGCGTGCCTTTCAGCAGGCGTTTCACCTCATGCGCTCTGGCCGCCCCGGCCCCGTGCTGATCGACCTGCCGATCGACGTGCAACTGGCCGAAATCGAATTCGACATCGAAACCTACGACCCGCTGCCGGTCTACAAGCCCAAGGCAACGCGCAAGCAAATCGAAGCCGCGCTCGCGTTGCTCAACGCCGCCGAGCGTCCGCTGATCGTATCGGGCGGCGGCGTCGTCAACGCGAACGCCGAAGCGCTGCTCGTCGAATTCGCCGAAACCACGGGCGTGCCTGTCGTGCCGACCTTGATGTCGTGGGGCGCGATCGCCGACGACCATCCGCTGATGGCCGGCATGGTGGGCCTGCAGACCTCGCATCGGTATGGCAACGCAACGATGCTCGAATCGGATTTCGTCCTCGGCATCGGCAATCGCTGGGCCAACCGGCATACGGGCAGCGTCGAGGTTTATACGAAGGGACGCAAGTTCGTCCATGTCGATATCGAGCCGACGCAAATCGGCCGGGTCTTCGGCCCGGACCTCGGCATCGTGTCCGACGCGAAGGGCGCGCTCGAATTGTTCGTGGAAGTGGCGCGCGAGTGGAAGGCTGCCGGCAAGCTGAAAGACCGCGGCGCCTGGAGCGACGCCTGCCGGGAGCGCAAGCGCACGATGCAGCGCAAGACGCACTTCGACGAAGTGCCGATCAAGCCGCAGCGCGTCTACGAGGAAATGAACAAGGTGTTCGGCCGCGATACCTGCTATGTCAGCACGATCGGGTTGTCGCAGATCGCCGCCGCGCAGTTCCTGCACGTCTACCAGGCGCGCAATTGGATCAACTGCGGCCAGGCCGGTCCGCTCGGCTGGACCATTCCGGCCGCGCTCGGCGTGCGCGCCGCCGACCCGAGCCGTCCGATCGTCGCCCTGTCCGGCGATTACGACTTCCAGTTCATGATCGAAGAGCTGGCCGTCGGCGCGCAGTTCAAGCTGCCGTACGTGCACGTGGTGGTCAACAACTCGTACCTCGGGTTGATCCGTCAGGCGCAACGCGCATTCGAAATGGACTACTGCGTACAGCTCGCGTTCGAGAACATCAACGCACCGGAACTCAACGGCTATGGCGTCGATCACGTCGCCGTCGCGGAAGGTCTCGGCTGCAAGGCGCTGCGCGTGTTCGAGCCGGGCGAGATCGCACCCGCCCTGAGAAAGGCGCAAGCCATGATGGCGGAATTCAACGTGCCTGTCGTCGTCGAGGTGATTCTCGAACGCGTGACGAACATCGCCATGGGCACGGAGATCGACGCCGTCAACGAGTTCGAGCCGCTCGCTCAATCGCGGGACGACGCGCCGACCGCCGTTTCCTTGCTCGATTGACAACGCGAGACGTGCTGCTTACCCGACACATCGAACGACCCGACGATCGCCGGCTCAACGGCGAGCGTCGGTCCCCTGACCGACCGAAGAGCCACAGCATCATGCCGAAATTCGCAGCCAACCTCACCATGCTGTTCAACGAAGTGCCGTTCCTCGACCGCTTCGAGGCGGCGGCGCGCGCTGGCTTCACCGCCGTCGAATTTATGTTTCCCTACCCGTACTCGGCCGCGCAACTGGCCGAGCGGCTCGAGACGAACCGGCTGCGTCTCGTCCTGCACAACCTGCCCGCCGGCAACTGGGAAGCCGGCGAGCGCGGCATCGCCTGCCTGCCCGATCGCGTGGCCGAATTCCGCGACGGCGTCGGGCGCGCCATCGAATATGCGAAAGCGCTGCGCGTACCGCAGGTCAATTGCCTCGTCGGCATTCCCACTCAGGATGTATCGCCCGAGCGCGCCCGCTCGACGATCGTGGAGAACTTGCGCTTCGCGGCCGCGGCGCTTCAGAAAGAAGGCATCAAGCTGCTCGTCGAGCCTTGCAATTCGTACGACATCCCCGGCTTCGCGCTGAATCGATCGAGCGAAGCGCTGGACGTGATCCGCGACGTCGCATCGGACAACCTCTATCTGCAGTACGACATCTATCACATGCAGCGGATGGAGGGAGAAATCGCCGCGACGTTGCAGAAGCACCTGCCGCGCATCGCGCACATCCAGCTCGCCGACAACCCCGGCCGGCACGAACCGGCCACCGGCGAAATCAACTACGCGTTCCTGTTCGACTGGCTCGATCGGCTCGGCTACACGGGCTACATCGGCTGCGAATACAAACCGCGTACCACCACGCTGGAAGGACTCACGTGGCTGCGCGACATCGCCGGCCGCCAAGGCGCCCGCTGACGTTCACGCCGGCGACCGCGGGGCCGCGCCCCCGCTCCAATCCAACACGACCTACCGCTAAACGGAATACATCGACATGGCAAAGATCGGATTCATCGGCCTCGGCATCATGGGCGCGCACATGGCGCGCAACCTCATCAAAGGCGGACACTCGCTTTGCGTCAACGGCGCGTACCCGGTACCGGACGACCTGCGCGACAGCACGCGCGTCCTGGCCGATTCGACGAGCGTCGCACGCGAAGCCGACATCGTCATCTCGATGGTGCCCGATACGCCCGACGTCGCGAACGTGCTGTTCGCCGATGACGGCGTGGCCAAGGGCCTCTCGCCGGGCAAGCTCGTGATCGACATGAGCTCGATTTCGCCGCTCGACACGCAGGACTTCGCCAGGCGCATCAACGCGCTCGGCTGCGACTATCTCGACGCGCCCGTTTCGGGCGGGGAAGTCGGTGCTCGCGAAGCAACGCTCTCCATCATGGTAGGCGGCCCCGAAAGCACGTTCGAGCGGGCCAAACCGCTGTTCGAATTGATGGGCAAGAACATCTCGCTCGTGGGCGAGAACGGCGCGGGCCAGACCTGCAAGGTCGCCAACCAGATCATCGTCGCGCTGAATATCGAAGCCGTTGCGGAGGCGCTTCTATTCGCCGCCCGCTCCGGCGCCGACCCCGAACGCGTGCGCCGCGCGTTGATGGGCGGCTTCGCCTCGTCTCGCATTCTCGAAGTGCACGGAGAGCGCATGACCAAACGTACGTTCATGCCCGGCTTTCGCATCGATCTGCACCGCAAGGATTTGAATCTAGCCCTGGACGGAGCGCGCAAGCTCGGCATCGCGCTGCCGCACACGGCCAGCGCCCAGCAACTTTTCAGCGTGTGCGCGGCGCACGGCGGGGGCGGATGGGATCACTCGGCGCTCTTGCGCGCCCTCGAAATCATGGGTGGTTTCGAGATCGCGGAAGCGCCGGAACAAGCGCGCGCCGCCTAAGGCATGCGGTAGACGGAATTCGGCCGTTCGATTCACATCGATCGGCCGGCACGTGGGGCGCCTCGCCCTCGCGTGAGAGAGGAGGCCTTGCACGGACCACGCATTGCGAGATGCGCGGCGCCGGCGGGACCGAGGCTCGCACACGGGCGGAGAGGCAAAAGCCGCTTTCGGGCTGAGAGCGGCAGTGGGGTCCGCAGCGGCACCCGGCGACGCCGGGGAAGCCTTGGTCGGTCAGACGTCGTCGTCGGGTGTCCGTCTGTCGGATTTGCCACGCTTCAGTACGTATCGAAAACTCGCTGAAGCGCCGCCGGCTCGCTTTCGCCTGCCGCCAACGCCAGCATCAACAGCACGCGCGCCTTGTACGGGTTCAGCGTGCCGGCGCTCACGAAGCCGCACGCGTCGTCGGGCGCCGCGCCGTTGCGCATGACGTGCCCCGAACCGACGCGCGAGCCTCTCACCACCGCCACGCCGCGTGCACGCGCTTCGCTGAGCGCCGTTTGCAGGGATGCATGGATCGAGCCGTTTCCGGTGCCCGCGACCACGATGCCGCGCGCGCCCGCGGCGACGAACGCGTCGACCGCCGCCCTCGACGCGCCCGCATAGCTCGCAACGATCTCGACGAGCGGCCAGGCAGCGCCAGCGATGAACGGCGTCGCGACCGTATGCGGCCGAACGACGGTGCGCTGAAATTCGACGCGGCCGTCCTGCACCCAACCGAGGACCCCGATCTCGGGCGACTGGAACGCGTCGACGGCGTAAGTGCTCGTTTTCACGACGTCGCGCGCACTGTGGATTCGATTGTTGAAAGCCACCAGCACGCCCTGGCCGCGCGCTGCCGGCGAACCGGCCACGGTGATCGCGCCGAGCAAGTTCAGCGGCCCGTCGGCGGAAAGCGCCGACGACGGCCGCATGGCCGCCGTCATGACCACCGGCTTGTCGGTCTTGACGGTCAAATGCAGGGCATACGCCGTTTCCTCGAGCGTATCGGTGCCGTGCGTAACGACGATTCCGTCGATGTCCTCGCGCGCGGCTAGCGCCATGATCCGCGCGGCCAGCGTCGTCCAAAGCGCGACGTCGAGATCCTTGCTGTCGATGCTCGCGACTTGCTCGGCTTCGATTCGGGCGACCTGTGAAAGCGCGGGGACGGCCGCCAGCAGGCGATCGACGCCGACGACTCCGGCTTGATAGCCGGAGGTATTGGCGGCATCGGCGGCGGAGCCGGCGATCGTGCCGCCGGTTGCGAGAACGGCGATGCGCGGCAGCGCCGCGGGGGAAGCGGGAGAATGGGTCGTAGTCATAGGCGCCATTTTAACCGCGTGGGCCACCGGGAAAATAGGCCTGGTTCGCCCGGCCGCCCGACATCGCTAGGCTCGCTTCGGCCGCGCGGCTTTTCGCCTTTACGACGCCTCGCGCAACTGCGCCGCCATATCGGCCTCGGAAAGCTGAGGCGCGAACATCTCGATGAACCGATAGGCGTACGCGCGCATGAACGCCCCCTTGCGCAGCCCCACGCGTGTCGTGCTGCCTTCGAACAGGTGCTGCGAAGGCAGCGCGACGAGTTCGGCATCGCGCTTCGGCTCGTAGGCCATCGCCGCGACGATGCCCACGCCCATCCCCAGCTCGACATACGTCTTGATGACGTCGGCATCGATTGCCGTCAGCACGACATCGGGAATCGCCCCTGCCTTGGCGAACGATTCGTCGATGTGCGAGCGGCCCGTGAAGTCCCGGTCGTAGGTGATGATCGGGTAGTCGGCCACGTCCTCCAGCGAGACGTTCTCGCGCCCGACGAGCGGGTGCCCTTTCGGCACCACGACGGTGTGATGCCACGAATAGCAGGGAAACGTCACGATGTCGGCGAAGCGGTCCAGCGCTTCGGTCGAAATGGCGATGTCCGCCTCGCCCTCGATGAGCATCTGCGCGATTTGCCGTGGACTGCCTTGCCGCAGCGCAAGCTGCACCTTGGGGAACACCTGCGTGAATTCGCGCACGACCTTGGGCAACGCGTAGCGCGCCTGCGTGTGCGTCGTCGCGACCACGAGGTGCCCCGTGTCTTCATCGGCGTACTGCCGAGCGACCTGGCGCATGTTTTCCGCATCGAGCAACATGCGCTCGATCAATTGATGCACGGCCTTGCCGGGCTCCGTGAGGCCCGTGAGCCGCTTGCCGCGGCGCACGAAGATGTCGATTCCGAGTTCGTCCTCGAGATCCTTGATCTGCTTGGATACGCCCGATTGCGAGGTGAACAGGGCGTTGGCCACCTCCGTCAAATTCAAATTGCGGCGCACCGCTTCGCGCACGAAGCGCAGTTGCTGGAAGTTCATGCATGCCTCTCTTCGACAAAGCGCGGCTTTGGTAGTCGATGTGTCGAGGCGGCGCGGTCCGCACTTCCGCATCCGCTCCCAAAGCGGCGCCCGACTCGCCGGCGCCGCATGATGCGCGTCACTGAGATTGCGCAAACGCGCGCCACTTCCTCGGAACGACGATGACGCTGTCACCTTCGCGCAGACCCAGCGAGCGCCAGACATCGCGTTCGAGTTCCGCTTCGATCGGGCCTGCCCTCCCGACGAGCTCGATACGCACCGAAGCGCCGCGCGCGACGACTCGGCGCACGTGTGCATCGATGCCGTCCGTGCGACCGGAGCGGCGCGGATGAATGTCGAGGTCGTGCGGACGAACGTACGCGTGCGCGGGTTCGACATCTGGCTGCGCGAAATCCGCCCAGGTTGCATCGGCGGCGAACGGGGCAGGCGCGCCATCGGCCAGGAAACCGTGCGGCCCCAGATGCCCGTCGAACCGGTTGGCCGCGCCGAGGAACGCGTGCACGAACGGCGTATGGGGATCGTCGTAGACCGCTTGCGGGCTGCCGGCCTGCTCCACTCGCCCCCGATGCATGACGACGATCCGATCGGCGACGTCGAGCGCTTCGTCCTGATCGTGCGTGACGAAGATCGTCGAGATGGCCAGCTCATCGTGCAGCCGCCGCAGCCAGACGCGCAGTTCCTTGCGCACCTTCGCATCGAGCGCGCCGAACGGCTCGTCGAGCAACAGCACGCTCGGCTCGACCGCCAGCGCCCGGGCCAGCGCGATGCGCTGGCGCTGCCCGCCCGAGAGCGAGGACGGATAGCGATCGGCCAACGGCTCGAGCTGCACGAGCGCCAGCAACTCGTTCACGCGTTCGCGAATCGCGCCCTCGGCCAGCCGCTCTCCGCGTGGCTTGACGCGTAACCCGAACGCGACGTTCTCGAACACGCTCATATGGCGAAACAGCGCGTAGTGCTGGAACACGAAGCCGATGCGCCGCTCGCGCGTATCGAGCGCGCCCACGTCGCGGCCGCCCAGGACGACTTCGCCCGCGTCGGGCGTTTCAAGGCCCGCGATGACGCGCAGCAACGTCGTTTTGCCGCAGCCCGAGGGGCCGATCAGCGCGACCAGTTCGCCGGACGCGAATTCGAGCGAGACATCGTCGAGGGCGGCGAAATCGCCGAAGCGCTTGGTCAAATTGCGAACGATGATGCTCATCGTCTCACTCCTCATCGAAAAATTCAGCGGCGCGCGAGCGCGTCGGCCGTGAGATGGCGTTCGGCCAACAGCTTCAGGCCCAGCGTTGCGAGCGCAATCAGCGCGAGCACCGACGCGAGTGCAAAGGCGGCCGCGAAGTTGTAATCGTTGTAGAGCATTTCGACCGCGAGCGGCATGGTGTTGGTCTGCCCGCGAATGTGCCCCGAAACGACGGAAACCGCGCCGAATTCACCCATCGCCCGCGCGTTGCAGAGGATAACGCCGTACAGCAGGCCCCACTTCACGTTCGGCAAGGTGACGCGCCGCCATATCTGCCATGCCGATGCGCCCAACACGCGCGCGGCCTCCTCTTCCTGCTCGCCCTGCGCTTGCATGAGCGGAATCAGTTCGCGCGCGACGAACGGAAACGTAACGAAAATCGTCGCGAGCACGATGCCGGGCACGGCGAATACGATCTGGATGTCATGCGAGGTCAGCCAGGGTCCGAACCAGCCTTGAGCGCCGAACAGTAGAACGTAGACGAGCCCCGAGACGACGGGCGAGACGGAGAACGGCAGATCGATCAATGTCGTGAGCAATGCTTTCCCCTTGAACTCGAATTTCGCGATGGCCCATGAGGCCGCGAGCCCGAAAACCACATTGGACGGAACGGCGATCAGCGCGACGGACAGCGTCAGCCAAACGGCGGCCCGTGCATCGGGGTCGGCGAGCGACGCGGCGTAGAAGCGTACGCCCTTGCTCAATGCTTCGTCGAATACGGCGACGAGCGGAACGACGAGAAAGAGCCCGAGAAACGCCAGCGCGGCGGCGGTCAAGGCCCAGCGCAACCCTCGGGATTCGCCGCGTCGACGCGCCGGCTCGCACCCGGCGCGATGGGAGGCGTCGGTCATAACGGCAACATGGCTCATTGTGAGTCTCCGGAAATCCGATGGACGTTCTCGGGCACGTCGTCGCCCGTCGCCGGCCGCCCATGCGCGGATGCGCCCCGCCGCTGCCAACGCCACTGCAATGCGTTGATGACGAGCAGCATGAGAAACGAGGCCGTCAGCATGACGACCGCCAAAGCGGTCGCGCCCGCGTAGTCGTACTGTTCGAGCTTGGTGACGATGAGCAACGAGATGACCTCGGACTTCATCGGCACGTTGCCCGCGATGAAGATGACCGAGCCGTATTCGCCGAGCGCGCGGGCGAAGGCGAGCGCGAAACCGGTCGCCAGCGCCGGGGCCAGTGCGGGCAACACGACGCGAACGAACGTCTGCGCCCGCGTCGCGCCGAGGCAGGCCGCCGCCTCTTCCTGTTCGCGCTCGAAATCCTCGAGAATCGGCTGCACGGTGCGCACGACGAAAGGCAGTCCGATGAACGTCAACGCCACGAGCACCCCTAGCGGCCCGAAAGCGACCTTGAGGCCGAGCGGCGCGAGCCATCGGCCGATCCAGCCGTTCTGCGCATACACGGCCGCAAGCGAGATACCGGCCACCGAGGTGGGCAGTGCGAAAGGCAGATCGACGATCGCATCGACGAGCCGCCGGCCCGGGAACGGATAGCGGACGAGCACCCAGGCGACGAGCATGCCGAACACCACATTGATCAGCGCCGCCGACAAGGCCGCGCCAAACGTGAGCCGATACGCGGCCAACACGCGAGGCGCGGTGACGACAGCCAAGAAACGGGTGGCATCGAGCGACGCCGTTTTGAGGAACGTGGCGGCAAGCGGAATCAGCACCACGAGGCTCAAGTAGGCCACTGTGATGCCGAACGTCACGCCGAAGCCCGGCAATGCGCTCGCCTTGCGGAAACCGAGGGTGCTCATGCTGCTCGCTTTTCTCTTACTTTGACAGGGTGGCCGAAAAGGCCCGTTGCCGGCGCACGCATCGGTGCGCCGATCGTCGTTGTCGTCCGCGTCATCGCGCGGCGGTACATCACGTCACTTCGGCTGATAGATCGAATCGAACACGCCGCCGTCGGCGAAATGCGTCTTTTGCGCCGCCTGCCAGCCGCCGAACTCCGCGTCCACCGTATAAAGCTTCAGCTGCGGAAACTGGGCCGTGAGCGCCGCGGGCACCTGCGGCGAACGCGGGCGATAGAAGTTGCGCGCCGCAATCTCCTGGCCCTGCTCCGAATAAAGAAAGCGTAGATAAGCCTCGGCCAGCTTGCGCGTGCCATGCTTATCGACGACCTTGTCGACGACAGCCACCGGCGGCTCGGCGAGGATGCTCGCCGACGGCACCACGATCTCGAACTTGTCCGCGCCGAACTCCCGCCGCGCAAGGAATGCTTCGTTCTCCCAAGCGATGAGGACATCGCCGAGACCGCGCTGGACGAAGCTGGTCGTCGCGCCGCGCGAGCCCGAATCGAGCACCCCCGCATTGCGATAAAGCTGGGCGACGAACGCGCGTGCGCTCTCGTCGCTCCCATTCGGCCGATGGCGGGCATAGGCCCAAGCCGCGAGGTAGTTCCATCGCGCGCCGCCCGATGTCTTCGGATTCGGGGTGACGATCGACACCCCCGGCTTGACGAGGTCGTCCCAGTCCTTGATGTGCTTCGGGTTGCCGTGCCGCACGAGGAATACGATCGTCGACGTGTAGGGCGCCGCATTATTCGGCAGCCGCTTCTGCCAATCGGGCGCGACGAGACCGCGCGCAGCGAGTGCGTCGACGTCGTAGGCCAGCGCGAGCGTGACGACATCGGCCTGCAGGCCGTCGAGCACCGACCGCGCCTGCGCGCCCGACCCACCGTGCGATTGGCGAATGGCGACCGTTTCGCCGGTTTGCGCTTTCCACATGGGCGCGAAGGCGCGATTGACCTGTTCGTACAATTCACGCGTCGGATCGTAGGAAACGTTCAACAGGGTGGTATCCGCACGCGCCGGGGCGGCGGCAGTGGCCAACGCAACGGCCAGGCCGGCCAGAACGCCGGTCAAGATGGCGCGCGCGCCGCGCATCGTTGCGCCGAGGCTCGGCGCAACCTTGTTCGTGTTTTCAAAATCCATTCGATTTCCCCGCCCGCGGCTCGCGCCCTTTTTGATGGTCGAGCCAGTCTAGCCAACGCCCCTTATTCCAAGAACGAATAAAACTTCATTTTTAAATACCGATTTCTGCTAAGAAAGGGGCACGGCACGGGGTCGCAACATAAGACTTGAAATTCCTCCGATACTGTATAAAAATACAGAGACTGTCTATCCATACAGTGGCGCTATGACCAAACTCACCGCACGGCAGCAACAGGTTTACGACTTGATTCGGCAATCGATCGAGCAGAGCGGCTATCCGCCTACGCGAGCGGAAATCTCGGCGGCGCTCGGTTTTTCCTCGGCCAACTCGGCAGAAGAACATCTGCGAGCGCTGGCGCGCAAGGGGGTGATCGAACTGGCGGCCGGTGCATCGCGCGGCATTCGCCTAGTCGCGGCCGAGGACATGCCCCATCAGTTCTCGTTGCCCCATCCGGCGATCATGCAGTTGTCGTTGCCGCTCGTCGGTCGCGTCGCGGCAGGCAGCCCGATCCTTGCGCAAGAGCACATTTCGCAGCACTACGCGTGCGATCCGGCGCTCTTCTCGAGCAAGCCCGACTATTTGCTGAAGGTGCGCGGCCTGTCGATGCGCGATGCCGGCATCCTCGACGGCGATCTGCTCGCAGTGCAAAAGCGCAGCGAAGCCAAAGACGGGCAAATCATCGTTGCGCGGCTAGGCGACGACGTGACGGTCAAACGCCTGAAACGGCGCACCGACGGGATCGAACTCATTGCTGAGAATCCCGATTACGAAAACATCTTCGTGCAGGCCGGCAGCGCAGAGTTCGCGCTCGAAGGCATCGCGGTCGGCCTTATCCGCCCGACCGAACTCTGACTCTGAACACCTGACTCCGGTCACCTGACTCTGATCACGCTTGGGAGACGCCATGGATCGCCTTGCCCGCCTCATGCCTTTTCGCTCTTTCGGCCGCCTGCGCCATTTGCGCGGCGTCATCCCGTGCCCGCCGCTCGACTGGGCCGCGTCGCACCCGGCGCCCGAGTCTGACAGCGCGTCACGCGCCGGCATGCAGCCGGCGGCACTCCCCGCGTTCGCACGGGTGTCGCTCAATAGCGCATTGCATGCGGAACCGGCACGGCGCGCGCCCGTGCGGGTCTATCATGGCGCATCGCGCGTCATTCTCGTGGGCACGATCGACGCCGTTTGCCAAATGATCGATCGTTGCATCGACGACGAGCGCGCGGGCGCGGCAATCGCGTAATGGGATCGGTCGAGACCTTCGTCGTCGGCAGCAGGGATCGTTTCGGCCCGGCCGCTGTCGATTAGCACTGACCCACATCCTATCGACGAAGGCCGACTATTCATGACACTCGAAAACCGCTCTCCGGCTCGAAAACCGCTATCGGCAGTCATTGCGACCGCCATTGCCGTTGTCGTCGTCTTGGTGATCGTACTCTCGTACGCGTCGCCCTACTTGATCCTCAACCGGCTGCACGATGCGGTGCAAGCGCGCGACTCGCAAACGATCGATCGCTACGTCGACTATCCCGCGTTGAGAGTCAGCCTGAAACAGCAGGTCACGCAGATGCTGAGCCGTCGCGTCGACACGCAGAAGCTTCAGCACCCGCTTGCGGCCCTTGGCGCATTGGTCGGCATGGCGCTCGTCAATCCGCTTGTCGACGCTTATGCGACGCCCGACGGCGTGGCGGCGCTCTTGGCGGGCATGCCGCCTAGGGGTGATCCGGGCGAAGTCCCGCCGTCCGCGGGCGACCAGCCATCGGAAGACCAAGCACCGCAGCAGCAAGCGCCCTCCGTGGCATCGTCCGCGCCGGCCGGTGCGCAATCGGCCGCTCCCCGCGCCAAAGGCAGCGCCAGCTATCGGGATGTCAACACGTTCGCCGTCACCTACGCGCGCGGGGGCGACAGCCTGCCCTACAGCGTCATCTTTCATCGCCGCGGTTGGTTCTCCTGGCAACTGGACGCCGTCGAACTGCCGTCGTGACGGGACTTGGCCTGCCGCTTGACCCCACCGGCGGCAGCCGGCGCGTCGTAAAGCTCATCGTCGCCGAGAAGCGAGCCCCAGCGGTTATTTGTAAGGGAACGACCTCCTCGATCAGGTCGTCGCGCCGCCTGCCGTGGCAGTTGCGGATACGCTGACGTCCGGCTCATGCGCTGTCGACACCGCCACCAGAATGCTGCACGACACCCGATCGAGCAAAGGCGTATTGCCCGATCCCATCCACCATCGCGACAAGCCGCTGCGCGAGCGATGGCCGACGACGACGAGATCGACCTTCAGCTCTTCCGCGAGATTGGCGATTTCGTCGATCGGATGACCAAAGGCAAAGTGCCCGTGAGCCAGCACGCCGCGCTCGGTGAGCCAGTCGACGCCCTCCTGCAGAATTTCGCGGGCGGCGTCCTCGAAACGACCGCAGGCAACGTCCGTCAATAACCCGGCGCTTTGCGCGATGCTCGTGCGCATATCGACGACGGACAGCAAGTGCGTTTCCGCCTTCAGATCGAGTGCGAGGTCGGCGCCGCATCTTAGCGCCTTGCGACCTTCGCGCGTGCCGTCGTAGCACAACAGCATTTTTTTGTAACTTGCCATGGTTGGCCTCCCAGCCCGCGCCGATCGCGGTTCGTCGTTTCCATCATGGTGCGACGCATTAGGTCTTGCAAGACTAGGAAAACGCTTAGCCGTAGTCTGTTCATATGCGCATACACCGCCGCTACATGGGCGCCGGCCGCTGCGCCGCATGTGTGCAAGAGCGGCGCACCCGAACGGGGCATCGACGCGCTATGCAATAGAATGAGGTCCAGCGTACGGCCCCACTCGTTCGTGCTCATGCCCAACAACACCATCGAATTTCGCGATGTCGTCAAACGCTACGGCGATAAAACCGTCGTGGACGGCTTGTCGTTCCACGTTCGCGCCGGGGAGTGTTTCGGCCTGCTCGGCCCAAACGGCGCGGGCAAAACCACCACGCTCAAGATGATGCTCGGGCTGACCGAGCCCGACGCGGGCACGATCTCACTATGCGGCTATACCGTTCCGTCCGACGCGCGCTTCGCCCGGCAACGGGTAGGCGTGGTACCCCAATTCGACAATTTAGATCCCGATTTCAGTGTCCGCGAAAACCTGCTCGTGTTTGGCCGCTACTTTGGCCTATCCGTGAGCAAGACGCGCGCCATGGTGCCGGAGTTGCTCGAATTCGCGCGCCTGGAGAACAAAGCGGACGCGCGCGTAGGCGAACTGTCGGGCGGCATGAAGCGCCGGCTCACGCTGGCGCGATCGCTGATCAACGATCCCGACGTGCTGATCCTAGACGAACCGACGACCGGCCTCGACCCGCAAGCGCGCCACTTGATTTGGGATCGGTTGCGCTCGCTGCTTGCTAGAGGAAAGACGATCCTGCTGACGACGCATTTCATGGAAGAAGCGGAACGGCTCTGCCATCGGCTATGCATCATCGAAGAAGGCCGAAAAATCGCCGAGGGCGCGCCGAACGAACTCATCGTGAAGGAAATCGGCTGCGACGTGATCGAAATCTACGGCACGGCCCCGGAAGCGCTGCGCGACGAGTTGGCGCCGTTTGCCGAACGCGCCGAAATCAGCGGCGAGACGCTGTTTTGCTACGTGCGCGATCCCGCGCCCGTCAATGCCCGGTTGGCGGGACGTCCGGGCTTGCGCTACGTTCACCGGCCGGCCAATCTCGAAGATGTATTTTTGAGATTGACGGGACGTGAAATGCAAGATTGAGCCGTCGCCGTTCAAGAGACTCAAAAGACCCGAAAGACCCGAGAGACCCAAAGACTGCCGAGATGGACGCCCCTTCCTTCGATACGAATGCACGCTCGCGGCGCGACGCGTATGCACGGCGTGCCCACCGCTGGAGGCTGGCGCTGCCCGCGAACGCGACGAATTGGACCTCGGTGTGGCGGCGCAACTATCTGGTTTGGCGCAAGCTGGCGGCCGCCTCGATGCTCGGCAACCTGGCCGATCCGATGATCTACTTGTTCGGCCTTGGGTTCGGTCTTGGCCTGATGGTGGGCCACGTCGACGGCGTCTCTTACATCGCGTACTTGGCGGCCGGCACCGTCGGTTCGAGCGTGATGATGTCCGCCACCTTCGAATCGATGTATTCGAGCTTTTCTCGCATGCATGTGCAACGCACGTGGGAAGCGATCATGCATACGCCACTGACGCTCGGCGACGTGGTCGTGGGCGAAATCGTGTGGGCCGGCAGCAAAGCCGTGTTGTCAGGCGCGGCGATCATGCTCGTTGCGGGCATGCTCGGCTATGCGCGGTTTCCGTCGATGTTGCTGGCGCTACCGGTCGTGGCGCTGGCGGGGCTCGCATTCGCGAGTCTGGCGATGATCGTGACGGCGCTCGCGCCGTCTTACGACTTCTTCATGTTTTACCAGACCCTGGTGCTCACGCCGATGCTGTTGCTGTCGGGCGTGTTTTTCCCGCTTTCGCAGTTGCCCGAACCGGTACGCCAGGCCGCGATGGTCTTGCCGCTGGCGCATGCCGTGGAATTGATCCGCGCCGCCATGCTGGGGCGTGAGCTTGGCGGCGTTGCAGTGCACCTCGCCGTGCTGGCCGCCTACGCGATCGTGCCGTTCTTCGTTTGCGCCGTTTTATTCAGGCGCCGATTGATGCGTTGAGACGCTGGCTGGCGGGCGGGTGTCTTGGCCAACCCGCCGATACACCGATTCTCGCGCGGGCGAGGCATCTGCCCCGAGCCCGTGCGAGGAACAGCGACGCGGTTGAGCGTCGCCCGTCACCTCAGTCCTCGTCGTCGCTCCATGGAATGTCGACATCGCTCAAGAAAGCGACGGTGGCGAACGGCCGCGCCTCGTGCCGGCCGATTTTTCCGTCGGCTCGATGCCATTCGACGCGAAACACGACGGACGGCGTATCCGCCAACAGCCATACGGTGCGGATCTCGTCCGGATCGGCTTCTTCGACAGGGCCGTCGAGCGAGATCAAGAGCGTTTGAGGCCAGACGCCGCTATCGGGGTCATAGATGCGGTCGCCGTCGGGAATCGACGTGAACACTTCGACGCCGATGGTCGCGCATGCGTCGACGACCATCTTGCCTAGCGCTTGCAGCACCGCGGTGGCGCGCACGGAATTCGCTTGCCGAATCGCAAGATCGCCGCGCGTCAGCGCCTGTTCCAGTTTGGGGTGGGTCTTGTGTGTGCCCATGGTAGTGTCGTAGCTCGCTCGATTCTCGGGTTGTTCATCGCCGACGCGCGATCCGCGCGCCGCCCAATTGCCGAATCGTATCATTTGCGGTGCGTCGGTCCTTTCACCGCGGTGGAAGACTCGGTCGTCGACGCGTGAAAGCGCAGTGGATCCGGGGATGAATGTCGTCGCGTGTATCTTTCGGTCGCCTTGCGATTGCGCCCGGCGTCCCAAGAAGCGCCCGTGTAGACGTGCTCCTGATTATGTTCTTTGAAGTCCTCTCGCGTGCGCGGGGTTGTGTCGAAATAGACCGCTGTCTTTCCGGGTGAAAAACGAACCTCACCGGGTATGGGGCCCCGGTTGGCGCCGGACTTTTCGCTATTGCGCTCGGTCCATTCCGCATGCCCACCATGTTGGAACGGCGAATACGGAAAAACGCCGTAGGCATTGCGCTCGATAGGCGTACCCGGGGCAAGCTGGTGCTGTCCGTACAAGCCGATCGCTTGAACCGCGGCGGACAAGACGGGGAGCCATACCTCCATCGGAACGACCGAGGACTCGTCCTCGCCATCTTTCTTGAAGACGACATGGAGGTCGAGATCGCTGTAAAACGCGTTTCCCCATTCGTCGCGGAGGATACGGTTGTCATCCAGGTGCAGGCGCAATCCAAACAAGTCTTGAAGCCGCCTTTTATCTGCTTCGAACCTGTCGTCTTCGTCGGGGCCGTAAACGACCAGCCCCGCGAACGCGCCGTCTTTCGTTGTCTTTTGATAGACGCCGGGCGGTTTGGGCCGTGCCGGCCCATAGGCAGAACGCACTTCCGAAAGATGGATGAGGCGTGACGGATGCGCACCGCGCAAGTAGATGTCCCAGCCGGTTTGATCGGTGGCGCCTTGGAGGGCGTGGGCATCGCGCGGATGCACGCCTCTCGCCTCGAAGTCGCCGTCTTGCCCCAGTTCGATATCGGGAGGATGCGCGCTCGGCGGCGAGAAGCTCCCTCTTGCGCCAAATATCCCCTTGAACGGCCGCAATATGGGTTCCAGGGCGGCGCTGACGGAGGTCGCGCCGCGGCCCCCCTGGCTGCGCGCGCCAGGAGCCGCTTTGTCGCGCACCGAGCCTCGATGGCGTTTGGTGGTTGGAGGTTCGTGCATCGCCCGACTCCATGACAGTCTGCCTGATGCACTGGAACCGGTAGGCCAGTCAGCTGGAGACAGAACTCGCCTACTTTATTGAAGCGCCGGCGCGCCGCCAAGCATGCAGCCAATAAACAAAAAGCCCAGTCCGAAGAACTGGGCTTTTTTGCGAAATTTCGTTTGGGGTGGCCGATGGGGCCGAACACACCGGCGCGTCGGATGCCGGCACCTTGTCCTTCCGCACCATAGTGACCAGCGCATCGTCCGAGATTTTCCGGAATCAGGCAGCGAAGGCAGCGATGCCCTTCACAATCCGTCATCAACCGGAACGGCAACGACGATGCGCGAAAACGAGTCCGCCCACCGCATCGGTTGATGGCCGCCGCCCCGTTTGCCGCGTGCAGACGAGGAACGGCCGCGAACATAGCAAAAAAGAGATATACTGATGACGTGGCAAGTTAAGTTGATACCCGAGGCCAAAGCCGAGTTACTCGCGCTGCCAAGTGACATGCGCGCTCGTTTTCTGCATATCGCCGAAATGCTGGCGGAATTTGGACCACAACGCGTCGGAATGCCTCATGTGCGCCCGTTAGAAGGAAAGCTCTGGGAAATTCGCATGACCGGCAGGGACGGTATTGCACGTGCGATATACGTCGCTCGCACCGGACAGCAACTAGTCATACTGCACGTGTTCGTGAAAAAAAACGCAGCAAACGCCGCGCCGTGCACTCGAAACGGCCTATGCGCGACTGAAGGAGAACTGACCGATGACCGATCTTGCGAGCTTGAAGAAGCGACTTTTGGCAGACCCGGCGACTCGAGCCGAGTATGACGAGCAGACCCCTGAATTTGCGATCGCTCGCGAGCTCATCGCAGCGCGCGTGCGTGCCGGACTCACGCAGGAACAAGTCGCGGAGAAAATGCACACGACACAGTCGACCATCGCACGCATGGAGAGCGGTCGCACGATGCCCTCGCTGAGGACGCTATCTCGTTACGCCGAAGCGACTGGAAGCCGCGCCGTAGTGCGCCTAGAAGCGACCAAGTAGGTTTGCCATCACAAGAATGGCGGACCGGTAATGGGCCGAACTCGCCGCTGGCCGGGCCGCATCAGCGCCCACCATTGAACAGCGCCCGTAGGAGCCACACAGGACATCAGAAAAACAAAAAGCCCAGTCCGAAGAACTGGGCTTTTTGCGAAATTTCGTTTGGGGTGGCTGATGGGACTCGAACCCACGACGACCAGAATCACAATCTGGGACTCTACCAACTGAGCTACAGCCACCGTAGAGCCGCGAATTGTAGCGTGAAAAAACTACCTTTCGACGGCAACCTCGGCGTCAGACGGCTTCGGGACCAAAATTTCTGCCTTGAACCGATCCTTCAGCAGGTTGTAGTAAG
>DATJJH010000246.1:0-4916 GCA_035492395.1 Trinickia sp.
CGGGGCACGCCGTTTTAGCCTGTGGAGAGCCGGTGCAGTCGGGCCGCTCAAAGAAGCAGGAACCCACCGAAGCGACTCAGGCCATCGCGATCTAAGCGCAGTAGGAATCCCCTTTCCTTTAGGGAGGGGAGGATGTCAACCATATCAATGAAGTGCGAAAAACGAAAAAGCGCCTCGAATGCCTGCCGGGACGCTCGAGCGCCGGACACAATGTTCTGAGCATTGCACCGGCCGCACCCGCCTGTCGATGCGCGTTTACCTGATCCCCGAAACGGGGCGCTAGGCCGCCTCCTCGCTAAAGAATCGTTTGCGGCGGGTCGTTAACGCACGCATGAGCCGTCCCACACAGCGGCTTTCTGTCTCGCTCCAGCTGCGGCGTGGGCGAGTGCAAACAAGAATTGAAACGGGGAAAGCACCTTGAACCAGCAACGAACGTCATGGACGCGGACGGCCGCGCCCGGTGAAGTCATCTATTCGGAAGGTTTCGCCGGGGAAGCGGTCCTTTACGTCATCACCGAAGGCAAGGTCGAACTCTCGACGCGCTGCGACGATAAGAAGGTGGTCCTCGCCACGCTGGGCAAAGGCGAATTCTTCGGCGAGGCAGTGCTGTTGCAAGCCGAGCCGCGCGCCCACACCGCAAAAGCCCTCGCGTTTTGCCAACTCACGGTCGTCCACGCCAGCATGGTGGAGGAAGAACTCGAACGCGCGTCGCCGCTGCTGCGTCACGTCGTGCGCACCACGATCCGCCGCAGCCGTAAGAAGGACGATCTGCTCGCGACGTACACCCACGCCGATTTTCTGCCGGGGATCGTGTCGTACGCACACGTGCTCGCGCTGATGGCGGGCGCCGAAGGCATGGACGCAATGGACGGCCGCATGCGTCGCGGCCAGAGCGACGAAGTGGCGGTGCCGCTGCCCGAAGTTGTCAAGAAGTGCCGCGCCATCGCGGGCCATTCGCGCCCCCACGTCATGACGATGCTCAGCCGCATGGAAAAGCTAAATCTCGTGTCGTTGGGAACGGGCCGCGCCGAGCATCTGAGCGGCAATTCGCGAGCGGGGCAAGACGGCGCGTCGAACCGGCAAGTCGTCACGTTCGATCCTTCTCGCATTACCGAACGTGCTCAGCAGGTGGCCGACCAAGATCTCGACATCGCGATCAACAGCGAACTCGAACTGATCGAGTTGTCCGATCTCGAGGCGCTGATCGGGGTTGAGCGAAAGATGCTGCTGAACAAGCTTTCGCACGACGAGATCGCCGAGGACATGTTTGCGTTCCGCAAGACGAAGGTGCTGCACTACGTGGAAGAGAAGGGCGTGAGCTACTTCTCGAAACGCTCGCGCGGAAGCGGCGAGATCAAATCGCTCGAAGATATCGAGCACGTCGATCATCGCACGCTGTTCGACGCCGTCAGCTCGATGGATACCTACGATCTCGCCAAGCTTGCGGCATCGACTGCCGACACGGCCATCGTCGACAAGCTGTTCTCGGTGATGACCGAAGCGCGCAAGAAGGAGGTTTCTTGGGTCATGCGGCGCGATTTGAAACTCGATCAAGCCGAAGTCGACGACATCGAGTTGCGCTTGCTCGAAACGATTCGCACGATCAAGGCCGCGAGCAGCCCTGCAAGCGCGAAGACAGCCTAGTCTGGGGTACTTATGGATTTGCTAACCGTCATCGGCGCGCTGTTCGGCGCGGCGGCCATCGGGGTGGGGTTCTGGCTCGAAGGCGGCCATTTCGGCACGCTGCTTCAAGGTGAAGCATTCGTCATCGTACTAGGCGGCACGCTGTCCGCCGTCATGATTCAAAACACGTGGTCGCGTTTTTTCGACGGCATCAAGCAACTGCATCTCGCGTTCATGAAGGCGCGGCAGGTCGATCGCAAGAGCTTGTCGACGCTGCTCGAATGGGGCGATCAGGCGAAGCTGAACGGCATGCTCGCGTTCGAATCGATCGATGCGACGGGCATCAACGCGTTCGCCAAGCGCGGTTTGGAATTGCTTGCGAACGGCGTCTCGACGGCCGTGCTCGAGGACGCGCTGCATCGCGAACTGGCGGCATACGAGCGCAATCGCATGGCGGCCGCGCGCATCTGGCAGCAGGCGGGCGGCTATGCGCCAACGTTCGGCATTCTCGGCGCCGTGCTCGGTCTCATTCATGTAACGGGTCACGTGCTCGAACCCGCGCAGCTCGGCAGCGGCATCGCCACGGCCTTTACGGCCACGCTGTACGGGCTCGCGCTGGCCAATCTCGTCTTCCTCCCGCTCTACGGCAAGATCAAGGCGCAAGTCGATAGCGAGCTGCGTTTTCGCCGGCTCTATATGGATGGGCTGCTGGCCATTTCCCGCAAGGAGTCGCCGCAGACGATCGAGACGCGGCTTGCGGCGGAAGTGCGCGAACGCGCGGCGGAGTCGCTCGGCTAGCCCGTTGCAGGGTCATCCGAACGACCACTCTGACCTATTTGAACGGAGCGCGCGCCGATGAGCATTGTCGCGGACAGCAAACGCCTGGCCTCGGGCGAGATCGGTCGTGAGCATGACGATCACGCCGAAGAGCATTCCGAGCGATGGCTGATCTCGTACGCCGACCTTATTACGACGCTGATGGTGTTCTTTCTCGCGTTGTATGTGATCGAGCTTGCGAAAGATCGCGACCTGCAGACCAAGAAGTTCGAGGCGCAGGCGGCGACCGCACGCGCTCAGACCGCGGCGAGCCAGGCGGACAACGTGCGCAAGGCGGCGCAGGCGGCGTTGATCGCGCAGCTCGCACCGCTCAGCGACGCGCATGCGATCACCGTGAGCCCCTCGTCGCAAGGCGTCGAGATCGCCATCAACGCCAAAGTGCTATTCGCATCCGGCGACGCGAAGCTGCTGCCCGAATCGCTCGACGTGCTGAGCCGGGTGGCCCAGGTGCTGGCCGGCCGGTCGGGCAAGAACATTCTCGTCGAAGGACACAGCGACAGCGTGCCGATCTCGAACGGCAAGTATGAATCGAACTGGGAACTGTCGGCCGCTCGCGCGGGCGCGGTCGTTCGATTCTTCGTCGACAAGGGCATCGAGCCGCACCGTCTCGCGGCGGTAGGGCGCGCCGACAACGTGCCGCTCGTATTGGGCGATGACGCCCAAGCGCGCGCGGCCAACCGCCGGGTGACCATCCTCGTTCAATACTGACGGTGCCGGCGCACGCGACGCTAGACCGTCACGACGATCTTCCCGAACTGCTGGTTCGACTCCAGATAACGATGCGCCTCGACGATGTCCGAGAGCGCGAACGTGCGGTCGACGACGGGGGCGAGCCGGCCCTCGGCTAGCGCGTCCAGAATGAAGCGCTTCGCGCGCGCGAAGCGCTCGGCGTGATGAATCACGCGCTTATAGGTGTAGCCGTGCACGCTGATGCGCTTGCCGAGCATCGGAAACAGCGGCATCGGCGTGGCGTCGGGACTCAACGCGCCGTAGACGATCGCCGTGCTGTCCTCCGACAGCGCTTGGGCGATGGCGTCGAACTGCGGCCCGGCGACGGGGTCGAACGCCACGCGCGCCCCCTTGCCGCCCGTTATCTCGCGCACCCGCGCCACCAAATCTTCCTCCTGCGTCGCGATCACGTGGTGAGCGCCGGCTTTCAGCAGCGCGTCGCGCTTGGCGCCGGTTCGCGTGGTCGCGATGACCTTCGCGCCGAGACAACGGGCCATTTGAATCGCGGCGATACCGACGCTGCTGGACGCGGCCGTCACGATCAACGTGTCGCCGCGCTCGAGCTGCGCCAGATCGACGAGCGCGCCCCAAGCCGTCACGTACTGCATCCACACGGCCGCCGCCTGCGTCATGGTGAGCGTAGCCGGATGCTTCACGAGGTACGCCGCCGGCACATTCGCGAGTTCGCCGTACGTGCCCCAGCGCGTGATGGAAGGCGGCGGCACGAGGCTGACCGCGTCGCCGATCGCCAACTCGTGGGCCTCCACACCCGAGCCGAGCGCGGTCACGATGCCGGCGGCCTCGTAGCCGAGCCGCGCCGGGAACTGCGCGGACTCGATATAGCGCCCCGTGCGAAACATCGATTCAGCGCGGTTGACCCCGATCGCCTTGACCTGCAGCGTCACCTCCCCCGGACCCGGCGGCGGTACGTCGACGTCTTCGATCTTCAATACTTCGGGGCCGCCGTTTTGATGGAAGCGGACGATGCTCGGCATGACGATTCTCCGGTTAATGAAAAGGGAAACAGCGCCCACTATAATTCGCGCTGAATCGTAGAAAAACGGCGCAGTCAACCCTTCTATCGAAACGAAACGTTTCTAATCATGGATCGACTCACTAGCATGGCGATTTTCGCCAAGGCAGCCGAGGCGGGCTCGTTCGCAGCGGCCGGCGCCGCGCTTGGCATGTCCTCGCAGCTGGTGGGCAAGCATGTGCGCGCGCTAGAGGCGCGCTACGGCATGCAGCTCATCAACCGCACGACGCGCCGGCAAAGCCTGACCGAGGCGGGCCGCGCGTTCTACGAAGGCTGCAAAGCGGTGCTGGCCGAAGCGCAGGCGGTCGAGGCATTGACCGCGAACCTGCAGGCCGTCCCGCGCGGTACGTTGCGTGTCAATGCGCCCGTGAGCTTCGGCGCTTATCGGCTGGCGCCGGCGCTGGCGCGCTACTTGGCGGACCATCCGGAGGTGCAGGTCGAATTGACGTTGAGCGACCGTGTCGTCGATCTCGTCGACGAGGGCTACGACGCCGTGATCCGAATCGCGCCGTTGCCCGATTCGCGCATGATCGCCCGGCCGCTCGCGCCGTACCGGCTCATCGTCTGCGCCTCGCCTGCGTACCTCGCGGTCCGCGGCACGCCGCGGCGGCCCGAGGATCTGGCCGATCACGAGTGCCTCGGTTTCGCGTACTGGGGGCGCCCGCCCGAGCCGGAATGGGCGCTGACGAGCGAG
>DATJJH010000247.1:0-2104 GCA_035492395.1 Trinickia sp.
TGACTGCGCACGCCTTAACGAGCGCGTCACTTCTTCTCGCTGAACATCTCGATCGCGCGCGTGGCGGGGGGCGCGGTTGCGGGGCCGGAGACCACGGCGTCGCCTTCGCCACACTCGAGAATCCGCCGAACCTGCGGGGAATGCGCTTTCGGCACGAGCACCCATTCGGCGTCGAGCGCGGCCGCGACGGCGACGAGCGTCGATGCCTTGGTGTCGCCGCGACCCCGTAGGATGGCCGAGAGATTCGGCACGGCCATGCCGATCAAATCTCCGACCGCCGCGAGGCTCATCCGCCGACGGGTACGCAGGGCTGCAAGCTGATCGGTGAGCGGCATGGCGTCTCGTCGAGGCAGTGGGAACAACGATGTTATGTCGCAATATAACATTTATGCGCATAACGATCGCCTCTTATGGCATGGCATAGATCTGACGCGACAGGGTGGCGGGGCTGTCAGCATGTCGAAGTCGAACGCCGGCGGCTGCCACAGCGTGGGTGTCTTGCCGATGAGGATGGCGAGCGTGGTAGGCGGCGCTCAGTTGCTGCTCCAGCGGAGGCGACAACGCGAGGGCGGCCGTGAGTTGGCTGTGCGTGAGGCCAGTACGTCCGTCATCGTCGCCTTGCCCACTTCTCGCTCGATGAGCGGCGCGCGGCGAACGCCGGCATCGCCTATGCTAACGGGGTCGGCAACCGGCGCCGTCTCGGCGCCTTCCGTTCCTTCATTGCGCGCGCACAGCCAGCCATAGACCATCCAGCCATGACCGTCCGCAATCTCGATGCGTTGTTCCAACCGAAGTCCGTCGCCGTGATCGGCGCGTCGTCGCGGCCCGAGAGCGTGGGTGCGAAAGTCTGGGGCCGCGTGCGGGCCGGCGGCTTCGAAGGCCCCGTGTGGCCCGTCAACCCCAAATACGCCGACCTCGACGGCTGCGCCGTGTTCTCCGATGCGGCCGATCTGCTCGAAGCGCCGAGCGTGGCATTGATCTGTACGCCCAGCGAAACCTGGCCCGATGTCGTCGGCAAGCTCGGCCGCCTCGGGACGCGCGCGGCGATCATCGTCAGCGAGGCGCAGCGCGCCGAGGCGGCGCCCGCGGTGGCACGGGCGCTGGCGGCGGCCAAGCCGCATGTGCTGCGTATCGTCGGGCCCGGCAGCCTAGGCGTCGTCACGCCGGCGCTCAATGCGCATCTGGGCGCGCCGTCGTCGACGGTGAAGCCGGGCGGCGTGGCTTGGGTATCGCAATCGAATGCACTGACGAATGCCGTGCTCGGGTGGGCGCAGGCGCGCGGGCTCGGGTTCTCGCATGCGATCGCGCTCGGCGGCGAAGCCGACGTGGACACGGGCGACGTGCTTGACTATCTGGCGAGCGACCCGGCCACGCGGGCGATCCTGCTCGAACTGTCCACCGTGCGCGCGGCGCGCAAGTTCATGTCGGCCGCCCGCGCGGCCGCGCGCAACAAGCCTGTGCTCGTGTTGCGCACGGGCCGCGCCGATCCGGCCGACGCGCTGCACGCCGCGGCCTTTCGGCGAGCCGGCATGGTGCGCGTCGATTCGCTCGACGATTTGATCGACGAAATCGAAACGCTCGGGGTGGGCCGTATCGCCGCCAGTTCGTCGGCCACGCTCGTGACGAGCGACCGAGGCGTCGCCGCGCTCGCGGCCGATGCATTCGCGGCGGCCGGCACGACGCTCGCCGATTGGTCCGACGCCGCCGGCGCGGCGGCCGCGAGCGCGCTGCCGCAGGTTGTGGCGGGCAATCCGCTCGTGCTGGGCAACGACGCCCGTCCCGAGCATTTCGGGCTTGCCTTGAAGGCGTTGGCTCCGCATCGCGACACCGGCACTGCGTTCGTCGTGCACGCGTCGACGCTGGGTGCGCCCGCCGCGGATGTCGCGCGCGTGCTGATCGAGCATCAGCGCTTCGCTTATCGCGGGCTGCTCGCGTGCTTTTTCGGCGGGGTCGACGACGAGACTCGCGATGCGCTGCGCGCGCACGGCATTGCGGTTCATTCGACGCCGCATCGGTTGGCGCGCGCCTTCGCGCGCCTTGTCGATTACCGGCTCGGGCGCGAGTTGCTGATGCAAACGCCGCAGGGCTTGCCCGCGCAGGTGCC
>DATJJH010000248.1:0-5237 GCA_035492395.1 Trinickia sp.
TGACGGATCCGGCGATTCTCGATGCGGGCGATATCGACTCGACGGCGGTTACGATCCGCACGAAGCGCGGGCGGCTTTGCCAAATCAATACGACGCGCCGCGCCGCCTACGGCTACGACCAACGGTTCGAAGTGCTCGGCAACGACGGAATGCTGCAAGCGGGCAACGTGCGGCCGACAGAAGTCGTCGCCTATTCGGCGAAGGCCGTATCGAGCGACGTGCCGGAAGCTTTCTTCCTTGAACGCTATCGCGCAGCATATGCGAGCGAGATCGCGCATTTTCTCGATGCCGTGACGCAAGGTGCACCGGTGCGCACGACCATCGCCGACGGCGTGAAGGCGCTCGAATTGGCCGAAGCGGCGACGAAGTCGTGGCGCGAAGGGCGGGTGGTCAACATCGACGAATAAGCGGGGGCTTGCAGACAGGATACGAAGGGCGACGGCCGTCGTGGTGCGGCGCGTCGTTTTCCGAATCGAATGCCCCCTCGCGAATCGCGTGCGGCGGCAAGGCACAGCGGCAAGGAGCGAGACAGTGACGACGATGGCAAAGCGCGGACCGATCAGGATCGGCATCGCGGGTTTGGGCCGCCTCGGCAAGCGGCATGCGACGAACTTGGCTTACCGCGTGCCGGGCGCGGTGCTCGCGGCCGCGTGCAGCCCCGTCGACGAGGAACTCGATTGGGCGCGCGAGACGCTGCCTGAGCCGCGGCTTTATCGGGACTACGAAGCATTGCTGGCCGATCGTGAGCTCGACGCTGTTTGGCTCGTCACGCCTTCCTCGCTGCATGCCGATCAAATCGTAGCAGCGCTGCGTGCGGGCAAGCATGTGTTCTGCGAGAAACCGCTCTCGCTGGAAGTTCAAGAGTGCGAGCGCGTGCTTCAGGTGGCGAACGAATACCCGCATTTGGAAGCGACGATCGGGTTCATGCGCCGCTTCGATCCGAGCTACCGCGACGCGTACGACAAGGCGGCGGCGGGTAAGATCGGCCGGCCGTTCATGGTGCGTTCGCAAACCACCGATCAGAACGATCCCGACGGTTTTTTCGTGCGCTTCGCGCCGACGTCGGGCGGCATCTTTCTCGATTGCACCGTGCACGATATCGACGTCGCACGCTGGTTCTTCGGCGGCGCACGAGCGGCGCGCGCGTTCGCGACGGGGACGATTGCGCTGCATGAGGGGCTGCGCGAGTTCGGCGATGTCGACAACGGCATCGGCGTGGTGGAATTCGAAGGTGGACGACTAGCCGTGTTCTATGCCTCGCGCACGATGGCGCACGGCAACGATACGCATAGCGAGGTAATCGGCACGGGCGGGGCGCTGGCGATAGGGCACAACCCGCGCGCGAACCGCGTCGAGATCTATGACGCGCTTGGCGTACGCAGCGAAAGCACGCCGACGTTCTTCGACCGATTCGAAGAGGCCTTCCTGTACGAGGCGCAGGCGTTCGTGCAAGCGGTAGGCGCTCGATTGGCGGGGCGCTCGCCCGAAGGCGCCGCGGGAGCGACGCTGGCCGACGCGCTCGAAGCGACGCGCATCGGTAAGGCGCTGCGTGAGGCGTGTGTGAGCGGGGTGCCGGTGGCGCTATAGCGCGTGTTCCTGCGCTACGGGTGAATCTGCGCACCGGGTTGGAACCCGCTCGCGCCGATCTGCTTGTCGAGAAAATCGTCGGTCCAAGCCACTTGTTGCGGCTCGAGCACGGCGTTGCCGTCCTTGTCGTGATGATAGATGTCCATCTCCTTGAAGTAGGTGGCGATCTCATCCGCGTCGCCGCCGGTCTTCACCGTCTTCATCCACGCGATCATGTCGGCGTTCGTCTTGCCTTTGGCTTTGAAGTACGCGGTCAACGCGGGCCCCGCGCTCGTCGCCCCGAAGCCGCTGTTCATCATGTGGCGCGCAAACGGATCGGCGATATTCTGCGGCACGCCCTGCGCTTGGAGATACTTCGACACCGAGTCCGCCTGATGGATGACGTCGTCCTGATTCGCGAGCAATTGCACGCCCGCGGCGGCGAGATTGAGCACGAAGCCCACGCCGGTCCACCCGTCGACGGTCAGACCCGCCAGCGTTTCGCCGGCGATGTCCTCCCCCGTCAACGTAACGCCGCTTTGAAGCAGCGAGCGCGCCGCGTACGTGCCGAAATCCGCGACGCCCGCGGTGGCATAGGCGAACTCGTGGCCCGGATTGACGTAGTTCGGGTCGAGCAACATCGGCACGAGGCCGCCCCATGCGACCAAGCCTCCGGCGAGGTTGCCCGTTCCGGCCAATGCGACTCGACGCGCAGCTTGCTTGAGGCTGGTCGACAACAGCCGCTCGCCGGTGTCCGATAGACCCGCTGTATCGAGTTTCGCGAGCGCCTGTTCGAGCATCTTGCGTTGCGGTGTCGCGGCTACGTCGACCGCTTCCCCAGCCTCGTTGACCTTCATCGTGCCGAATACGGCCTTTTTCCAGTCAGGCGCGACGAAGTCCGCGAGTTGCGATGCACTGAGCGTGTCGTAAAGCACGGTGAAGCCCGCATTGTCCAGCTTATAGGCGTTGTTGACGAACGCATTCGGGCTGGTGTTTTGCTGAGCCGCATCGGCCGTCACGAGCGAATTGGAATAGAAAAGGCCCGACATCAAGCCCGTCAACGCGCGCGGAGTGCCATCACGGACGGAGCCGGCGATTGTCTTAAAAAGGTTCGCGTCATTGGTCGACGATGCGCTTGCTTTGATCAGCGCGCTTTTAGCCGATTGCTTCGCGACGAAGCTGAGCGAGCCCGTCGCCACGCGAGATTGCCACCAAAACTGCGTAAAAGGAATCTGTCCGGCCTTTATTTTCGCCGCGTCGAAACCGGCCGCTTTTTCGAACGAACTCACGGTGCCCGTGACGCTATCGGAGGTGGATGTCCAAAAGTTGTTGTTGCTGAAGCCGGAATCATAGCCCTCGCCATGCAGCGCGCTGCCGTAGCGATCGAGCACGCCCTTGAACTTCGCGTAGTACTGCATCGCGTTGGTTTGACCGTTGACGATGTCGGT
This sequence comes from Trinickia sp., assembly GCA_035492395.1. Lineage (GTDB taxonomy): Bacteria > Pseudomonadota > Gammaproteobacteria > Burkholderiales > Burkholderiaceae > Trinickia. The sequence goes on from DATJJH010000248.1 coordinate 3,015, forward strand.
CAGGTCGCTGGCCAACAGTCCGTTCTGCAGCTTTTGTACGGTGGCGTCTTTGTCCGCCTGCGTTTGCAATCCGCCCCATTCTTTCTTGTCGGGGCCGCGCTCGATAGGCACGAAAATCTTGGCGGCTTTTTCCTGCAGCGGCGTCAGTTTCGTGCTTTTGTATGCGTCGATGCCGCCGGCCAATGCGGCGTTGCCCAAGTCCGCCAACGCCGCGTCGCCGGTGGCGTCGGCCCGCGCCGTCAAGGCCGCCGGCAGCGCGGCGCTGCCGTCCTCGCTCAAGCCGCGCGAGAGCACGCCGCAGAGCCAGCGGCCTTGCGCCGACAACGGATCGTCGCCGCGCTTCACGCCCTGGTCTATTGCGTCCACGAGATGTCCCGCCATCTTGTCGACGGTGTCTTTGCCCTGCGACATGCCGAGCGATGGGTCGTCGCTGTCGAAGGTGTTCTGCATGGCTGCCGAGAAGTCCGTCAGCATGGTGCTGTAGGGCCGCGGAGGCGGGGCGCCCGTGTGCGAATGCATGCCCTCGCCGATCTGCCGCGCGATTTTTTGCATGATGGCCTGAACCTGCGGCGAGGCCGAAATCAGCGCGACTTTGCCCGGCAATTTCGTGGCGGGGTCCGTTTCGATACGCAGCTGATGCGCGGCCGCCGCCGCTGCGTTGGCCGCCGCGTCCTTGCCGCCTTTGGCATAGGCGTCGTTGTAGGCCTGCGTGATGCGCTGCGCCGGCTCATCGACGAAAAGCTGTTGATCGGCGGCATCGAGCGCTTTCGTGACGACCGCGGCGTTCTGCGTCCCGAGGTACGTCGCATAGACCCCTTCACGCGCTCGCATGGCCGTCTCCGCCTGCGCGGCGTCCCCGTTCGTGCTGGCAAGCGTCGCTCGTCCGATGTCGACCAGTTGCTTTTGCATGTCGGAACTCAATTGCGGCACGTCGCCTGCGGTCGCATCGCTCATCACCTTGCCGAGTTGATCGGGCGTGCGCCCCCATTGTTGGAGTTCGTCTTTTACGTTGGAAAGCGCCTCGTCGACGGCGGCCTGAAGGTTGGGATCGTTCGGCGCGCGCTGCCTGATTCCATCCGCGATGTGATCGAGGTCCGCCTGCGAGGGCACGGGCATGCCGAGCGTCGTGTATTCGAATTCGCTTTGGATGGGCGCGACGATCGCATCGAACGCGGCTTGGCGCTCGTCGGGATCGTAAAGTTTCAATATCGGCCCGCGTACCGAATCGTAGCTTTGCAGTGCGGCACGTTCTTGCGCAAGGAAATCGAGCCGTTTGCCGTCGAGTACCGTGACGGTCGAGCCGAGCGGCATGTCTTTGACCGCGTCCGGCGGATTCGCGGCGCGATTGCCGAAGGCGCTGGGGTCCAACCACGGCGTGGCAGGCAAGTTCTTCGCGATCGTGGCGTCTGTTTGGTTCCAATCCTTGAATAGGCCCAGTTGTCGATAGATCGACCAGATCGAATCGCCGGATTGCACGGGCACTTCATCGATGCCGCTCGGCTTTGTGTCGTTGGGCGGAAGCGGGGCAAGCTTGGAGGCCGGGTCCGTCGGGTCAGGGTCCGGGTCCGGCAGCACGGGTCTGTCGCTCTTGGTCGTGGCCGACGCCGGCAGCACCGTCGGCGCCGTTTGCGGCGTCGTGGTCGGCACGCGGTCAAGCGACAGCACGCCGTCGCCGCCTTCGATAGCGATTTTCACCATGAGTTACTCCGCAAGGGTTTCGATGCTGTGTGACAGCGGTACGGGAAGCCGACCGAGACCTTCGGCTCGCTGAAAGCGATTCCAAACAGTATTCGCCGCGGATGAACGTTCGCGTAGGGTTGCGCCCGTAGTGCAACCCGGGTCAAATGCGCGGATTAGACGACGTGCCTACCGAAATCGGGTGTTGCGCGCGGGCTCGCCGGCGGGCGGGAAGGGGGCTGCGGTAAAATCGGTTTTTTTGGCGCGCCCGAGTCTGGGCACCTTCCTCGATGCTCGCGGGGCGGGAGGAGAGACTAGGCGCATTAATGAAAGGCCGATTGCCGATGGACATTCACAAGGAAGTCGATGCGCGCGGATTGAACTGTCCGTTGCCCATCTTGAGGGCGAAGAAGGCGTTGGCCGATATGCAGAGCGGCCAGATTTTGAAGGTGCTGGCGACCGATCCGGGCTCGCAGCGCGACTTCGCTGCGTTCGCCAAGCAAACGGGCAATGAAATCGTCGAGAGTTCGACGCAAGACAAGACGT
>DATJJH010000249.1:0-24699 GCA_035492395.1 Trinickia sp.
CCCCCCCCCCCACCGCCCGAGATCAATCTTCGAGGCGCATCCCCACCTTCAGGGTGACTTGCCAATGCGCGACGGTGCCGTTTTCTATATGCCCGCGCGTTTCGGTCACCTCGAACCAATTCAAGTTGCGCAGCGTCTTGGACGCGCGCTCGATCGCGCACCGAATCGCATCGTCGCACGACTTGGTCGACGAACCGGTCAGTTCGATGTACTTGTAGACGTGTTCGGTCATGAGTCCTCTCCGTTTTTCCTCGATATCGTGCGGCCGCAAGCCGCCGCAACGCGCCGCCAGCCAGCGAAATAGACGAGGCGGTATGGCCGCCGCGTCCTCAGCGGAACGAGCGGGGGGCAGCGTCGCCGGCGTTTTGCCTGCGGACGCCGCGAGCCGCCGTGCCTGCACCGAACTCGGGCAGAATCCTCGCTCGCGCTTGACTGGCGAAGACCAGGAAACCGAACCCGTTCGTCTCGTACCAGTAGCCGCCGTTCTCGAGCCCTTCTAGCGGCTGCTCGAGCGCATTGGCGATCGATTCGATGCAACGCCTGCGCAATTCGTCCACGTCAGGATAGGGCGGCTGCGCGCCGCGCACCGTACAGAGCAGCACATCGAGGCCCGGCAGCACGTGCTCGTAGAGCACCGGCTCGTCCTGCGCGCGCGCACGGGCGATCTTGGTGTCGAGCTGGACGAAAAGTTTGAACTGGCGCAGCACAGCGAGAAACGACTCCTTGCTGTCCGCACCTGCGCGCCTGCGCTTTCTCGGGAAGGACATAAACATTCGCCTGAAAAAGAATTGCAAGAAACACAGCGTCCTCATGCGACCACTCCCGGCTCTCGCGCGCCGCACGTCCGATCTTTTATAGCATACGAAATCGGTGTCTTCACGACCGTGCAGCGTCGTTGCATGTCGACACCCGTATGCAGTCATGCCGGAGCGAGGCGTGTGTCGCGCCGCGCTCGGCATCTATGGCAATAATAGGCCCGAGTTTCGCCGGCGTGCTGATCGATCTCATAAAAAATGCCGATTTTCTGTGCGCCCACGCGCCTCTATATCGTCCGTTGAAATATCTCGAAACTGAACGGATAATGATTCGGTTTCACTCTTGCACGTCGTGCGATGCAAGCGCCGTGCCGCCCTGTAGCCTTCGCGGTGCGGCGGCGCGCGACTCGTCGGATGCCGCCAAGGACGCATGAAACTATTCACGAAAGGGCTGCTGCTGATTGCCGTGCCGAGCTTGGCCGAGCTCGCGCTGGTCGGCATGCTGTCGAAGACGCAGGAACAGGCGTCCGAGGCGGGGCAGTGGGCTGCGCACAGCAAGCAGGTGCTCTATCAGGCGTCGGTCATCGTCGATCCGTTGCTGCGCGAGGCTTCGCGCGTGCGCGCCGGCCTTATCGTCGGCGACCCATCGTTCATCGATCGGCACGTCGTGTGGGTCGACCTGGGCGATCGCCTGTCGCGGCTCGAAAAGCTCGTCGCCGACGATCCGCTCCAAGTAGAGCGCGTGCGGCGCATGCGCGAGTCCGTCAACGCCTACCGTACGCAGACCGACCAGATCTACGCCGCGTTGCGCGACGGCCAGCGCTTGCAGCTTGCATCGTTCGACAGCGCACCGCTGCCCGCGCCGATTCAATCGTTTCGCGACGAGTTGAACGCATTCGTCGCCGACGAAACGCGACTCGACGCCGAGCGCAGCACCGAGCTGGCGGCCACGCGGGGGCAGCAGCGCTACGCGCTCATCGCCGCTATCGTCGGCTCGATGCTGATCTGGGCGATCGCGGCGCTGGCCTTCGCCGGTAACATCGGGCGGCGCCTGCGTACGCTCACTGCCAATGCGCAGCGGCTGGGGCGCTCGCAGGCGCTCGGCGCGCCGCTGGCGGGCAACGACGAACTCGCTCAGCTCGACGCGGCCCTGCACCGCACGAGCGCACGGCTGACCGAGGCCGAGCACGATCAGGCCGCGCTCCAGGCGACGCTCGAGACGCGCGCGCAAGAACTGACGCAGGTGAACGACAGTTTGCGGCAGCAGAAGCAAGACAATGATATGTTCATCTACAGCGTGTCGCACGATCTGCGCTCGCCGCTCGTGAATCTGCAGGGGTTTTCCCGTGAGCTGCAGGTATCGTGCGACGAGCTGCGGACGATGTTGATCGATGCACAGCTGCCGGAAGGCGAGCGCGGGCGCATCACGCGCGTGCTCGACGGTAATTTGAGCGAAGCGTTGCACTATTTGCGCACAGCGGTTGCGCGCTCGGCCTCGATCATCGATGCGTTGCTGCGGATTTCCCGCGCCGGCCGGCTGGAGTACCAGTGGCAGCGCGTGAGCGTGGCGCGGGCCGTCGCGCGCGTCGTCGAGTCGCTACATCAAGCGATCGTCGAGCGCAATGTAACCGTTTCAGTCGGCGAGTTGCCGCCCGTCTGGGGCGATCCCACCGCAATCGAGCAGATTTTCGCCAATCTCATCGGCAATGCCGTCAATTATCTCGATACGTCTAGGAGCGGGCGCATCGAGATCGGCACGCTCGAGCAGCCGCCGCGCGAAAGCGGCGAGCGAGCGCCTAGAATGCGGATTTACTTCGTACGCGACAACGGTCTGGGTATTCCGGATGCATGTATGCCGAAAATGTTCAGTGCGTTCCAGCGCCTGCATGGGGACCGTGCGAAGGGTGACGGCATCGGGCTCGCACTCGTGCGGCGCGTGACCGAGCGGCACGGCGGGCGCGCGTGGGTGGAATCGACGGAAGGCGTGGGTTCGACGTTTTACGTGACGCTGCCCGAGCAGCCGTTGCGAATGACTTGACGAAACGAGGCGACGGACAGAACGAGCAAGAGTCACAATACGAGCATGACAGAAGTATTCTCCCCGGAGCCAGCGCGCGTACTCATCGTCGACGACGACGAGGGTATCTTGCGGCTGGCGCGTAAGTCGCTCGAGCGCGCGGGCTGCCGCGTGTTTGCCTATCCTAGCGCGAGGGCCGCGCACGCTCGGCTCGCGCAAGACTTGCCCGATTTGATCGTGCTCGATTACCAGCTCGGCAGCGCCGAGACGGGCCTCGATTTCTTCCGGCGCCTGCGCGCGGAAGGCGTCACGTTGCCGGCGATCCTCGTGACGGGATTCACCGACGAATCGCGCGTGATCGAGGCATTGCGGGCCGGCGTCTCCGACGTCGTGCCGAAGTCGGGCGGGTATCTGGACTACCTGCCCGAGGCGGTCGAACGGGTGCTGGCGCAGGTCCGGCTGCAACGCGCATCGGCCGAAGCGCTGTTGCTGCGCGACCGGGAAGCGCATTACCGCAGCTTGTCGGAAGCCTTGCCGCATCTTGTCTTTACAAGCAACGCGCGCGGCGAATGCGACTTCTTTTCGAAGCAGTGGTACGCCTATACGGGCCTGGGCGAAGCGGCTTCGCGCGGGCTCGGCTGGCTCGACGCGGTTCATCCCGACGATCGCGACGCGTTGCGACAATCGTGGCTCGATTCGGTGAGCGGCACGGCCGCGGCGGATTACCGGCACGAACTGCGTTTGCGCGCGGCCGACGGCACATATCGCTGGTTCGACGTGCGTATTGCCGCGGTGCGCGATGCCTGCGGCGGTGTGGGCAAGTGGTTCGGAAGCTGTACCGACATTCAATCGCAGCGCGAGACGACGGAAGAGCGTGAGCGGCTGCTGGCGGCCGAGCAGTGCGCGCGTCAGACGGCCGAGGAAGCGAACCGCGCCAAAGACCGATTCCTCGCCATGCTCTCGCATGAGTTGCGTACGCCGCTTACGCCGGTGCTCGTCGGGACGCGCGTGCTGGAGACGATGCCCGAGCTGCCGGCGGCGGCGCAGTCGAGCGTCAAGATGATCCGTCGCAACATCGAGCTCGAGGCGCGGCTCATCGACGATCTGCTCGATCTGACGCGGGTGGCCAACGGCAAGCTGCGGCTTGCGCTCGAGACAGTCGACGTGCACGAAGTGGTCGATAGCGTGCTCGAGCTGTTTCGCTCGGAAATCCAAGTCAAGGCGCTCGACGTTCACGTCGAGCGGCGCGCCGAGCATCACCATGTGCTCGCCGACCCGGCGCGGCTGCAGCAGATGCTCTGGAATCTCGTGCGCAACGCGGCGAAATTCACGCCCGACGGCGGGCATATCTACGTGCGCACGCGCGATGCCCGCATGCGCGTCGAAATCGAAATCGAGGATACGGGCATCGGCATCGCGGCCGAGCAGATCGGTAAGCTGTTCAATGCGTTCGAGCAGGGCAGCCAGCGCATGACGCAGCAATTCGGCGGGCTGGGGCTAGGGCTCGCGATCACGAAGGCGCTGACCGATGCGCATGGCGGAACGGTCAGCGCGCGCAGCCCTGGGCCGCACTGCGGGGCGACCTTCACGATCGCCCTGCCGACGGCGGCGGCGCCCGCCGAGGCGCCCGCGCCGGCTGCGTCGGCCCAAGCTCCGGCGGAGGAACGCATCGCCATTCTGCTCGTCGAGGATCACATCGATACCGCCGACGTCATGGCGCACCTCATGCGCTCGCTCGGGCACGACGTATCGGTCGCCGGGTCCGTGGCCGAGGCGCTGGCGGCTACGCGCGCGAAAACGTTCGACCTCATCGTCAGCGACGTGGGATTGCCCGATGGAACGGGCCTCGATTTCGTGAGCGCCGTGCGCCGGCACTCGCAAGTGCCGGCCATTGCCTTGACGGGGTACGGTTCGGACGACGATGTGCGGCGCTGCTTGGCGGCGGGCTTCACGGCCCATTTGACCAAACCGATCAATTTCACTCAGCTCGAAGTGCTGATACAGCGCGCGGCCGAAACGAAGGCGCAGGGCGGGGCGTGAAGGGCGCTCGGCCGGAGCGGGCGCCCCACGCGCCCGTGCGATTCAACGCTGTTTCAGCGAGTCGCGGATTTCCCGCAGCAGCACGATGTCTTCCGGCGGCGGGGGCGGCGCGGCCGGCGCTTCTTGTTTCTCCGGCTGGCGCAGCGAGTTCATGAACTTGACGAGTGCGAACACGATCAGCGCGAGGATGACGAAGTTGATCACCGCCGTGATGAACGAGCCGTAGCCGAACACCGCGACGCCGGCGGTCTGAAGATCCTTGTAAGAATCCGGATTGCCCTTGAACGAAGGGGGAATGTCGCCCAGGCGAATGAACTTGTTCGCGAAGTCGAGGCCGCCTGTGGCGGTGCCGACGATCGGCATGATCAGATCCTTGACGACCGAGTTGACGATCGTCGAGAAGGCCCCGCCGATGATCACGCCGACGGCGAGATCCATCACGTTGCCCTTGACTGCGAACTCCCTGAATTCCTTGACGATGCCCATATTGGTTTTTCCTCCTTGCTGGACGGGATCCATGCGGCCGCCTCGAGGGGCGCGAGGCGCATGCCATCGCGGCCATGATAGCGAACGTCCGATCGATCGGGGGAGGATTTTTCGCGCCGGCTTGGCGCACCGGCGTACGTCAGGGTGTCAGGTCTTGTACGCGAGCCTTAAGCCGCCCCAGTGGCGGCCGTTCACGAAGATCGGCGCCGAGGCGTCCTTCATCATCGCGAAGGCGCCGCCTCCCATGTCGCGGCGGTACGTTTGCAGCAGGAACGGCTTCGTGTGGCTCGCGGCCGCCAAGCCGGTGCGGTCGTTGAAGATGCGCCGGTTGCGACAATTTGCCGTGTTCCATACGGCGTCGCCCGGGCGCTGCGGCTGCGAAAACTTGCGGTTGTGCGTGGGCAGGTACCCGCGCACGTCGACGGCCGCGCAAAACGCCACGCGCTCGTCGAGCGCGAGCAAGGGCTCTTGAATCTCGGGCAGCACGCGATCGGTGAAGGCCGTGAACTGCGTCATGAACTGCTGGGGGTCGCTGCCCGGAATTGGTGCGTGGTGCGCGTCGAACAGGGCCGACTCGGTGATTTCCCCGCGGGCGAGCGCTTGCTCGAAGCGCTTGCCGATCAGCGCGGCGGTGCGCTGCGCGGCTTCGATGAAGCGGGTGTCGGGCGTTTCCACGCCGGCCGCGGCCGTCAGCTCGATCAGCGTTTCCGATACCGCCAGCAAGCTCGTGAGCCGGTTCTTCGCTTGCAGGAAGTTCTCGCTCGAATGTTCGACGCCGCTCGCCATGTCGCCCACTTGCGCTTCGAGGTGATGGCATTGCGCTTCGATGTCATCGGTCAGCGTGGCGATTTGCTCGGCCTCTTCGTGGAGCTGGTTGATGGCCGTTCCGGTCGACTGCACGATGCCGCCGATCGTGGCCGAGCCTTCCTTCACGCGATGCGCGCGCGCCGTGTTCTCCGCGCCGTCGGAAATGAGCTGCTCGGTTTGCTGAGTCAGCCTCGCGAGCGTCGCCTCGATCTGGGCCGTCGCTTGTGCTGTCTTGCTCGATAGGTTTTTGACTTCCGCCGCCACGACGGCGAAGCTTTTGCCCGATTCGCCGGCCCGCGCGGCCTCGATCGCCGCGTTGATCGCGAGCAGGTGAGTCTGGCGGGCGATCAGCGAAATTTCCTCGGAGACGGTGCTCACGTGATCGAGCGCCTCGCGCAACGCCTCGATTTGCGCGGCGATGCCGGTCACGCCCTCGACCAAACCGTGAATGTCGGCAAGCGAGGCATCGAGCGTCTGGCGCGACTGCTCCACCGCGCTCGATGCCTCGCGGCTGACGACGCGCACCTGACGCGCCGCTTCCGCGATATGGTGATTGCCTTGCATCGTGACCGCGGCCGAATCGCGTAAGGAGCGGCAGACCTGAGCCTGTTGCTCGACGCGCTTCGCGACTTCCTCCACGTGACCCGATACGTCGCAAATTTCGATGCCGAGCTTTCCGGCGTGGGCGGCGATGTCCGCGACGAGCGAACGCGCGGCGCGAGGTCGGCGCAAGGTCAGGCGCATGGTCAGGGTCTCCTTGGCGCGAACGAGCGTGTCGTCGCGCATCTTATCGGCTGCGGCCGCGAAGGCGGTGCTCGCGACTCATATCTAGCGAAACTCGCTTACGTGGCGCTTACGCATGGAGCGATGCGTGGAGGCCGGACGCATGCGCGGGCGGGCTGTCCTTTGTGTTTACGGACGGTGGAGGGCCTGGCTTGAGTGGGGGATGACGATAGTATGACTAAAGTGCTTTTAGCCATTGCGCAATCGCCCCGAAACGCTTAGATTGCGCGAGAACCTTCGCACGCACGACGCGCCCGATCAGACCACCACTCGCAGCAGGCCGGGTCCATCCGACGCTCCGCAAGAGAGCCGCATGTGCGCGCTTTACCACCACCACGGAGGGGACCGTGCCGCGCTTCATCACGAGCGTGCGCACGTCGATGCCATGTTCAAACGCTTTACGATTCGCGGCGGGCTCACGCTCACGATCGCGGGCTATACGCTCGCCCTGATGGCGGCCATGGCCGCCGGCATGCTGAGCCTGCAAAAAAGCAACGATGCGCTCAAGCAAATGTACGCGACCGATACGGCCGCGCTGACGCATTTGAAGACCAGCTCCGAACGCATGCTTCAAGTTCGGCTCGCGCTCGGCAGCTATGAGACCCTATTTTCGATGGGCAAGGCCGGCGACGACTTGCTGCCGAAGGCGCATGCCGTGCTGAAAGAGAGCGATGCGCAATGGGCCGATTATCTGCAAAAGCCGCGCGACGAAAACGAATCGCACCTCGCGGACGCCGTCACGAGCGCGCGAACGGCGCTCGTCCAGCAAGCGATCACGCCCGAGTTTCAGGCCCTCGAGCAAAACGACTTCAACACGTTCCGCACGCTGCAGGGGCAGACGGCGAACGAACTCTATGCGCGTTACGAGAAAGCGATCAACGAGCTCGAGGCGTTGCAGGTCTCGCACCAAGAAGCGCGCTACGCACAGTCACAGACGACGTTCCATTCCCTTGCGACGGGGGCTGCCGTCATTGCCGCGATCGCGTTCGTCGTGGGTCTTTTCGCGCGGGCGGCGCTGGTCTCGGCCGTCGTGCGGCCCATCGACGCCGTCATTCGCCACTGCGAGCGCATCGCATCGGGCGATTTGACGGGCTCGATCGTCGCGAATCAGAACAACGAAATGGGCCGGTTGCTCGTCGGTTTGAAGAGCATGCAAGCGGCGCTCGTGGCGACGGTGTCGCGCGTGCGTATGGGCTCGGAGGCGATCATGCACGGGGCGCGCGAGATCGCTACGGGCAATGCCGATCTGTCGCAGCGCACCGAGCAGCAAGCCGCGTCGCTGCAGGAAACCGCATCCAGCATGGAACAGCTTACGTCGACCGTGAAGCTCAATGCCGAACATGCCGTCGAGGCGAGCACGCTCGCGCATGATGCTTCGGAAACGGCGGCGCGCGGCGGCGAAGTGGTGGGCGACGTCGTGCGGACGATGGAGGACATCGCATCGAGCTCGAATCAGATCGGCGACATCATCGGCGTGATCGAGGGCATCGCGTTCCAAACGAATATTCTCGCGTTGAACGCGGCTGTCGAAGCGGCGCGCGCCGGCGAGCAGGGCCGTGGGTTCGCGGTCGTGGCGGGCGAGGTGCGCAGTCTCGCACAGCGCAGCGCGAGTGCGGCGAAGGAAATCAAATCGCTGATCGCCGCGTCGGCCGACAAGGTGCAGGCCGGCAGCGCGCTGGTCGGGCGGGCAGGTCAAACGATGGATCAGGTCGTGAGCGCGGTGCATCGCGTGACGGACATCATCGGCAAGATCAGCGCCGCCTCGGGCGAGCAATCGACCGGTATCGAGCAGATCAATCTCGCCGTCGTGCAGATGGATTCTGTGACGCAGCAGAACGCGGCGCTCGTCGAGCAAGCCGCGGCGGCCGCGGCGTCGCTCGAGGAACAGGCGGCACAGCTGGACTCGGCCGTCGCGGCCTTCCGCGTCGATGCCCATGCGGGCGAGCGCGGCGCGCGTGGCGCCGCGCCGCAAGGATCCCCTATGCTGCGTGGCGTCGAGCCGGCATTGGCGAGCTGAAGCTCGCCGCTGTCGGCACGTGCCGGGGCGGGCCCGAGCGGGTTCGCCTAGCTGCCAAGCCGCCGTTTGCCGGGCGGCATTCTCCCCGGTGCGCTTGCCGCTGCAGCGCGTTCATTCGTCGAAGCGATAGTCGCTCGCGCGCACGCGCCGCGTGAGCCGTCTAAAGGCGAAGGTAAAGCCCGGCCAGAGCGCCGTATTCTTGCCGCTCTTCGAGAGATACCAGCTTCGGCAGCCGCTCATCCACACCGATCCGCGGAACGCATTCTGCAGCTTGTCGTTGAAGGCTCGCTGCACATCGGCGCGCACGTCCATCGTGCGCGCGCCGCGTTGGCGAAGGGTGCGCAGACAATCGGCGATGTAGGCGATGTGCGACTCGATCATGTACACCATCGAGTTGTGGCCTAGCCCTGTGTTCGGGCCGACCATCATGAAGAAGTTCGGAAAACCGGCGATGCTCGCACCGAGATACGCCTGCGGCCCTTCCTTGCGCCAGCGCTCGTCGAGGTCGACGCCGTGCGCGCCGATGACCGGAAACGGCGCGCCTGCATCGGCGACGTCGAAACCCGTCCCGCAGATGATCGCATCGACGCGATAGCGACGGCCGTCGTCGGCGACGATCCCATCCTCGACGATTTCGCGGATCGGCGTCGTCACGACCTCGACATTCGATTGCGTGATCGCAGGATAGTAGTCGCTCGAAAGCAGTACGCGCTTGCAGCCGAGCACGTAGTCGGGCGTGAGCTTCGCGCGTAGCGCCGGATCCTTCACGCGTCGGGCGAGATAGCTCGAGGCGAACCGCATCGGCGCGCGCATCCATTTCGGATTGACGATGAAGGCGAGGGCGCGGGCTTCATGCTGCCAATAGACGCCCCAGCGCACCAGCTTTTGTGCGAACGGGAGCCGCCGAAAGAGGCGTTGCGCCCCCGCGCCGATGGCGCGATCGGGACGCGGCATGACCCACGGCGGCGTGCGCTGAAATACCAGCAAGCGCGCGACGCGGGGTTGAATGCGCGGAATGAACTGCACGGCGCTCGCTCCGGTGCCGATGACCGCGACAGTCTTGCCGTCGAGCGGGTACGCATGATTCCAGCGGGCCGAATGAAACAGCGCGCCGCCGAAGCGTTCGATGCCGGCGATCCTCGGCAGCGCAGGGCGCGAAAGCGGCCCGTTCGCGGCGATGACGAGGTCGACTTCGACGCTTTCGCGAACGTCGTCAATGCCGTCGTTTGGATTGGCCTCGCTTCCGTCGGCGCAGGCATGCGGCCTCGGCGCGATATCGAGCCGCCAGACGCGCGCCGCGTCGTCAAAGCGTGCCCGCGCGACGCGAGCGTTGCATCGAATCAGCGGCTCGATACCGTGATCGCGCGCGCAGCGCTTCAAATAGGCGAGGATTTCTTCCTGCGTGCCGAACGTGCGCGACCACGACGGGTTCGGTGCGAACGAGAACGAGTACAGATGCGAGGGGATGTCGCAAGCGGCGCCCGGATAAGCGTTGTCGCGCCAGGTGCCGCCGATGTCGGCGGCCGCTTCGTAGAGGGTCACTGAAGCGACGCCCATGCGCTTGAGGCGAATCGCCATGCCGATGCCGGCGAACCCGCTGCCGATGATCGCGATGCGCGGCGCGGCCGTGAACGAACGCGTCACGCTCAGGTATCGCTCCAACCGCCCGAATCGTCGCTGCCGAAATCGACGCCGCCGTCCGAGCCGCCGCCGCTGTTGTCGTTCCAGTCGTTCGAGCCTTGACCGAAATCGACGCCGCCGTCACCGCGCTCGGCGGCGCGCCGACGCGATTCGTCGTCGATGATGACGTCGCGTTCGACGACGCGATCGCGGCCGTGCGAAAGCGCTTCACCAAGCAAGACGCCCGTCAGCAAACCGCCCATTCCGCCCATTCCCCCTCCGCCTTGCTGCACGACGACGGTCGGTTGCTGCTGCGGCGGATACGGCTGCTGGGCGCCGTACGGCGCCTGTTGCTGCTGCAGCCGCTCGGCTTCCTGCGCGTAGACCGAGGGGCTCGCACCGGGCGTCGGCGCGTTGGCGTTCGGATCAGGCCGACCCTCGGTGCGTGCCCGCAGGCTATCGAGTTGCCGAGACAAGTCCTCGAGTTGAAAGGCGGGGACGGGGTTGCCGTTATTGGAAAGCGATTCGACGAGGGCGCGCAACTGGTTCTCGACGCCTTCGACTTCGCTGGCTAACGTCTCGTGTCCGGGGGCCGTCGACAGGCGCGCATCGAGCTTCAACGAGCGCGCCGCGTTGAGCAGTTCCGTCGCGCGCTTGAGCTGCGCGCGGCGTTCCTCATCCGCGCGCGAGTCGCCGCTCGAGCGCGCGCGGCGCAGCGTCCAGCGCAAGATCAGGGCAATCGCCGCGATCAAGACCGCCAAGCCGATCCAGGCGGCGATCGAAGGGCCGTGGTGCTTCGGCGCAAGCGGCGCTGCCTGCGCGAACGGATTCGCGGCGCTTTGCGTTTGCGTTTGCGCGGAAGGCGCCGGTGCGGGCGCGGGCGTGCCGGCGCGATTGGCTGCCGCGCGCACGCGCGCTTCGACTTGCGAGAAGCGCGACGCACTCGTGAAGCGGATTTGCGGGTCGAGCGTTTTGGCCTGTTCGATTTGCGCGAGCGCGTCGGCGTAGCGACCTTCGTTCGCCAACACTTGCCCATACAAATAGTGGGCATGCGCGTTGTTCGGATGCGCGGCGAGCACCTGCGAGAGTTCGGCGTCGGCTTGTTGCCAATTGCCTTGCGCCATCGCGCGCTCCACTTGCTGGGCGCTCGGTACGGCGAATGCTGAACCCGAGGCGAAGAGCAGGGCGGCGAGCGCGGCTGCGAGGAATGTCTTCATTGAGCGAACCGGGCGCACGCGCCCGTCTCCATAACCATCGACCTGTTCAGACGGCGTCCGCCCGAGGGCGCCTGGCGGCGGCGCCCCCGCGCGGCGCGTCGCACGACGTCATTGCGCCGGCGTGTTCGCGTTCATTTGCTTTTTCAGCGCTTCGAGACGATCCTCGACCGACGGGCCGTGGTCGAGCGCGGCGAGCTTGTCCTCGAGCGCCTTGCCCGACGATGTATCGGCCGAGTTCAGCCGAGCATCGGAGCGTGCGTTCGATAGCGCGACCTTGTCTTCGAGCTTGCGGAAATCCTCGGACAAGTTCTTTCCGCCGATGCCGCCGAGCGCGGTGGCGGCGACGTCCTTCGCCTGCGCGATCTCTTGCTTGGCCTGCAGGATGTTCGAGCGGGCGTTCAAGTCGTTGCGGCGTTGGCGCATATCGGCGATCTGGCTCTTGAGCTGATCGACGGACGGCTCGAGCGTGGCGAGTTCCTTGGCCAGGGCGTCGCGCTCGGCTTCCGCATTCGACTGCGCGGCCAGCGCTTCGCGCGCAAGCCCTTCGTCGCCCGACTGCAGCGCGCGCTTCGCACCGTCTTCGTACTTCTTCGCCTTTTCGGCGGCGGCGTCGCGCTTGCTTTGCTGCGTGGCAACCTGCGCCTCGATCTCGATCAGCGCGTTCTCGGCCTTGCCGATGCTGTCGTCCAGCTCGCGCACGATTTGGCGCGAGTCGCGCGACGGGTCCTGCACGGACTCTGCCGCATCGTTGAGCAAGCCTTTGACGGTGCGCGAAATTGAGTCGAATAGCGACATGAAATCCTCCGTGAATTGAAATCGGCGCCGAACGCGGGCGTAGGGCGGTTCTATGATACCGATGACTACATGCTACGCCGCGTTGCGGCCATCGGCGCGATGTGCCTTCGGCGACGTGGCGCGCCAGCTCAATGTCGGGACGCGCCGCCCGATTGCAAGAGCACCGCCCGGTCATCGCGTCCCGTTTTCGACGCCCGCGGATAGTACAACAACGTATCGTTAAAACCCGCTTAAATCGCGCGATTCGTTGGCGATGACGCGGGCGACGAGCGCCGCTTCGTCCGGGTCGGGGGTATCGTCGGAGCGCTCTTGGGCCTGCGCCTGCGAAGCCAGTGCGCGCGCCACGGCGGCCGCGACGGGCAGCGTGGCGCTGTGGCCGTCGTCCTCCGGGTCCGGCGGTTCGACGGTCTCGGTAGATTGGGCGGCGGCCCCCCCGCCGGCGCGGACGGGAGCTGGGCCGCGGTCGCACCCGGGCGCAGGCACGGTTCGGCCGTCCCATTCCGTTTGTCCCACCTGTCCCACCTGTCCCACCTGTCCCGCCTGTCCCGCCTGTCCCGCCTGTCCCGCCGCCAGACGCCGCAGCATGTCGCTGTCGGTCGTTCGGCTTTGGGCCGCGCCGAGCCGGTCGACGAGGCCTGCCGCGCGCACCTCCTCGCCGGTTTCGTCGAAGGCGAGCACCGCGCGCCGAACGAGCTCGCTCAGACTGATGCCCATGCGGGCGGCGCGGGCAGCGAGCACGCGTTTCTGAGCGGGGGTCACGAAGACGACAAGACGTTCGGAGCTAGGATTCATGGTCGGCTCGCTGTCGTTGGGCCGCCGTGCGCATGGGCGCGGCGAGTCTGGGAAACCGGGGGAGCAACGGCGTGCTTCATCATAGAGCCGCCCGTCGTGCCTTCAAACGCGGTTTGGCGCGATTTTTGTGCGCCATCAAGCACTTATGCAGGTTTTCTGCAACTTTTCCACAGGCCTTTCAACACTTTCTGTTGATAACCTGCGCCTATCGGGCGAATGTGCCGCGTTGCATCACTTCTTAACAAAAAAATTCCGGTGCCGTCGCGGCGATGCCATTAAAATGCGCTGTTGCCCCGCGCTCGGCGGTTCGCTGCCGAACGAGGCCACCACACGATTACATATCAGCCACGCAGCGGGTTTCGCGTGGCGAAAAGGCGCTGAGAGCCGCGCCATTCATGCCGTCATGCCTATTATCAAACGACCGCCTTCCGCTGGCCGCCCGGCCGACGATCGAAATCCTTCCCGCCCCAATTCCGATGGTCCTCGCAGCGCAACTCGCTCGCTCGGTACCCGGATCGCCCTGACGTTCGCGGGCCTCGTGGCCGCGGCGGCCGTCGTCGGGGCGTTGATTGTCGGCTACGCGCTGATCGTCATGGCGCCGCAGCTGCCTTCGCTCGATGCGCTGACCGATTATCGGCCCAAGGTGCCGCTGCGCGTGTACACGGCCGATCACGTGCTGATCGGCGAATTCGGCGAGGAGCGGCGCAGCCTGGTGCGCTTCGCGGATATCCCCGACGTCATGAAAAAGGCGGTGCTCGCGATCGAGGATTACCGCTTCTACGAGCACGGCGGCGTCGACTTCATCGGCATCTTCCGCGCCGGCACGGCCGACTTGCTGCACGGCGGGGCCTCGCAGGGGGCGAGCACGATCACGATGCAGGTTGCGCGCAACTTCTTCCTTTCGAGCGAGAAAACCTACACGCGCAAGATCTACGAAATGATGCTCGCCTACAAGATCGAGCGTGCGCTGACGAAAGATCAGATTCTCGAGCTTTACATGAATCAGATCTATTTGGGCGAGCGCGCCTACGGCTTCGCCGCGGCCGCTCGGGTCTATTTCGGCAAGGATCTGAAGAACGTCACGATAGCCGAGGCAGCGATGCTGGCCGGCCTGCCCAAGGCGCCGTCGGCGTACAACCCGGTCGTCAACCCGAAGCGCGCGAAGATTCGCCAGGAGTACATCCTGAAGCGCATGTTCGAACTCGGCTACATCACGCAGCCGCAGTACGACGAGGCCATCAAGGAGCCGATCCGCACGAAGGTGGCGGGCAACGAATACAGCGTGCATGCCGAGTATGTCGCCGAAATGGTGCGGCAGATGATGTACGCGCAATACAAGGATGAAACCTACACGCGCGGTCTGTCGGTCACGACGACGGTCGATTCTGCGGACCAAGACGCCGCGTATCGGGCGGTGCGCAAGGGCGTGATGGACTACGAGCGCCGGCACGGCTATCGCGGGCCCGAAGGGTTCGTCGAGCTGCCTGCGGCCGGGGACGACCGCGACGAAGCCATCGACGATGCGCTCGCCGATCACCCCGACGATGGCGAAATCGTCGCAGGTGTCGTGACGGCGGCTAGCCCGAAGGAAGTGACCGTGCAATTCGTCGACGGCGGCACCGCGAAGGTCAGCGGCGAGGGCTTGCGCTTCACCGCGTACGCGCTCGGCCCGAAAGCCTCGCAGGCGCAACGCATTCGCCCCGGCTCGATCGTGCGCCTGATGCCCGATGCGAAGGGCAATTGGCAGATCACACAGCTTCCGCAAGTCGAGGGCGCGCTCGTTTCGCTCGCCCCGCAAGACGGCGCGGTGCGGGCGCTCGTCGGGGGCTTCGACTTCAACAAGAACAAGTTCAATCACGTCACCCAGGCGTGGCGTCAGCCGGGCTCGAGCTTCAAGCCGTTCATCTACTCGGCCTCGCTCGAAAAGGGCCTTGCACCGGCCACGATGATCAACGACGCGCCCCTGTACTTCCCGCCCAGCACGCCGGGCGGCGACCCGTGGGAGCCGAAGGACGACGACCACCCGGAAGGGCCGATGTCGATGCGCGTCGCGCTCGAGAAATCGAAGAACCTCGTCTCGATCCGTATCCTGTCGTACATCGGAACGAAGTACGCGCAGGATTACGTGACGCAGAATTTCGGCTTCGACGTCGACAAGACGCCACCGTACCTGCCGATGGCGCTCGGCGCGGGCCTCGTCACGCCGTTGCAATCGGCTGCGGCCTATTCGGTGTTCGCCAACGGCGGCTATCGCGTCAATCCGTATTTGATCGCCGAAGTGGACGATGCGCGCGGGCAGCCGATTTCGAGGGCCCAGCCGATCGTCGCGGGCCAGAACGCCCCGCGTACGATCGGCGCGGCCAATGCTTTCATCATGAACAGCCTGCTGCATTCGGTCGCCACGGCCGGGACCGGCGCGGGCACGAACGCGCTTCATCGCTCCGACCTTGCCGGCAAGACCGGGACGACGAACGACGCCAAGGACGGTTGGTTCGCGGGCTATCAGCCGACGCTCGTCGCCGTGGCCTGGATGGGCTACGATCAGCCGAAAAGCCTCGGCAGCCGTGAATTCGGCGCGCAGCTCGCGCTGCCGATTTGGGTCGATTACATGGGCCGCGCGCTGCGCGGCGTGCCCGATCGGCCAATGCCGATGCCCGAGGGCGTCGCCACGCTCGACGGCGAGATCTACCTGGCCGACAAGGTGCCCGGCAACGGCTTCATCGCCAGTATCGGGATGGACTCCGGCACGGCTGTAGCGGGGGGCGCAAGCGACGCCGTCGGCTCGATCGGACCGGCCGGGCTCGCGACGCCGGCTCCGGCGCCGGATGTGTCGAAGCAAGAGCAAAAGCAGATCCTCGATCTCTTCGACCACCACTAGGGTCACGCGCATCCGGGCGCCGCTCGCCTGCGTATATCGAACAGCGTGCTTCGCGTGAAAGAACGGAGAAGCGGATGGACGAGAACGTGGCAGGCGGCGCTCACGAGCAGCCGCGAGGCGAAAGTGCACGCGAGCGCGCCGGCATCCCCGGACAAGTCGTGCTCGTGCTGCAAGGCGGCGGCGCGCTAGGCGCCTATCAGGCAGGCGTGTATCAGGCGCTGCACGATGCGGGCATCGAGCCCGATTGGGTGATCGGCACGTCGATCGGCGCCATCAACGGCGCGATTCTCGCCGGCAATCCACCCGAGACGCGGCTCGCGCAGCTCGATGCGTTTTGGTCGCGCGTGGCGGCCACAGGCGGCGCCACCGGGGGCTGGCTGCCCGCGTTGGACGATTGGTGGCGCCGCGCCTCGATCTTCATGCAGGGCATCCCCGCGTTTTTCACGCCGTCGCCGCTCGCTTGGCTCGGGGTGCACGCGCCCCTCGGGCGCGAGCACGCGGCGTTCTACAGCACGCAGCCGTTGCGCGAAACGCTGCATTCGCTCGTCGATTTCGACTACCTTAATACCTGCGCCATGCGGCTGACGGTCGGCGCGGTGCACGTCGCCCAGGCGCGGATGCGGTACTTCACGAACCGAGACGCGCCGCTTTCCGTCGAGCATGTGTTGGCCTCCGCCGCTTTCCCGCCGGGCTTTCCGTCCGTTCAGCTCGAGGGCGAGTCGTACTGGGACGGCGGCATCTACTCGAATACGCCGCTCGAAGCAGTGCTCGACGATCGGCCCCGCCGCAGTTCCGTGATCTTCGCCGTGCAACTGTGGCCCGCGAGTGGGCGCGAGCCCGAATCGATTCTGGAAACGCTGGTGCGTCAGCGCGACATTCAGTATTCGAGTCGTGCCCGCAGTCACCTTGAGCGCCAACGGCAGATCCACCGGTTGCGCCACGTGATCCGCGAGCTCGAGCAATACATCCCCGACGACGTGCGCGAGTCCGGCGCCGTCAAAGATCTGCTCGCCTGGGGGTGCGGCACGACGATGCAGGTCATCGAACTCGATGCGCCCAGCTTCGGCGATGACGATCTGCATAAGGACATCGACTTTTCCCCGTCCGGCATCGAGCGTCGCCGCTCGGCCGGCTACGACGATACGCGGCGCATGCTGGCGCACGCGCCGTGGCGGGAGGCGACCGACCCGATGGAAGGCATCGCGGTGTATCGCGAAGCGCAAGGCGAGGAACGGCGCGAGTAAACGCCTGCCAGCGTGGCGAGCGCGAGCTGCCTCGAATTGGGCGTAGGAAGAAAATCGTTGTGCGTACAACCGCTTAGCGCAATCGCCCAGACCTTATCAACAGGTCTGTCAACACAATCTGGGGATAACTCGGCGCTAGTGCGTTGAAGCGTTCAGCCCTGCACACCCGCGATCAGCGCAGCGAACGTAGCCGGATCGGTGTTCGAGCCGCTGAGCAAGACGCCGACGCGCTTGCCTTGAAGCGTTTCGCGCAGCGGCCCCAGCAGGGCCGCGAACGGCGCCGCGCACGCGGGCTCGACGGCGATCTTCAATCGCGTGAACAGCTTGAGCATGGCGGCGCGCAGGGCGTCGTCCGATACCGTGACGAGGCGATCGATATGGCGGCGGCACAGCTCATAGCTGTACTGTTCGGTGTGAGGCGCCATCAGCGAATCGGCGATGGTGTGCATCGGCCCAATCTTGATCGTGTGATTCGCCGCGAAACTCTTGCTCATGACGTCGGCGCCCTCGGGCTCGACACCGTAGACATGCACGCGCGGGTTCGCCAGGCGCAGCGCCGTGGATACGCCGGCCGCGAGCCCGCCGCCGCCGATGGGCACGATGACCGCATCGAGATCGGGCGTTTGCGTCGCCCACTCGTAGCCGAGCGTGGCCGTGCCGAGCACCGTGCGATAACCGTTGAACGGATGCACGAAAAAGCGGCCTTCCTCGGCCTCGATGCGGCGCACGAGTTCGAAAGCCTCGGCCGGCGTGTCGGCCTCGACCACTTCCGCCCGGTAGTGTTTGCACAGTTCTAGTCGCGCCGGGCTCGTCGTGCGAAACAGCACCACCTTCGCGCTCATCCCGAGCCGCATCGCCGCGTACGCCACCGCCGCCGCGTGATTTCCACCCGATACACACGTCACGCCGACGCTGCGCTGCGCGGCATCCAGCGCGAGCAGGTTCGTGAAGGCGCCGCGCGCCTTGAACGTCCCAGCCGCCTGCAGCAGCTCGAACTTGAAGTTGAGCGCCGTGCCTTCGAGCGAAGGAAAATCGTGCCGCTCGAACACGGGCGTGCGCAGCACCCAAGGCGTCAGCGCGAAATGCTGCGTGGCGATCGCATCCAGCGTGGGGATCGGCTCCGCGTCGATCGTGCGGTCGGTCGGTTGCGGCGTGGCGGTGGACATGGCGCGGAGCGTATCGTGAACGAGCGGCCGCGGCGCTTAGGCGTGCGCGTCGACGGACATGCTTCGAATGAACTTGCCGAGGAAATCCTCGCAAGCCGCCAGTTGTGCAAGCTCGACATATTCGTTCGGCTTGTGCGCTTGCTCGATGTCCCCGGGGCCGCAAACGATGCTCGGCACGCCCGCGCGCGCGAAAAGGCCGGCTTCGGTGCCGTAGGCGACCTTGCGTGTTTCGCGGTTGGCCGTCAGCGCGCGCACGAGCGCCGTGATGGCGGCTTGCTCCGAGGCGTCGAGCCCCGGCGCCGCGGCGATCTTCGTGAATTCGATGGCGGCATTGGGGTGCTCGCGGCGCATTTGCGGCAGCAGCGTGTCGTGCGCATAGCGTTCGATGCGCGCGAAGATCGCCTCGGGGTCGAGTGTCGGCAAATTGCGAAATTCGAAGCCGAAGCGGCACTCGGCCGGCACGGTATTGATGGCGTTGCCGCCTTCGATCGTGCTCGTTTGCGCCGTGGTGAACGGCACGTCGTAGAACTCGTCGAACGGGCCGTCGCGGCGCATTTCATCGGCCAAGTCGCGGATGTGGCAGATCAGGCGCGCCGCGTATTCGATCGCGTTCAGGCCCTTGGGCGTCAGCGACGAATGGGCCGCGTGGCCGCGTACGCAGCAGCGGTAGGCGTTGATGCCCTTATGCGCCACGATGGGACGCATGTTCGTCGGCTCGCCGACGATGCACCCTTCGGGCTTCACGCCGCGTTGCTGAAGGTCGGCAATCATGTAGGGCGCGCCGTTGCAGCCGATTTCCTCGTCGAACGACAGCGCAAGGTGAATCGGCTTGGCGAGCCGGGCGGCTTGCATTTGCGGCACGAGTGCGAGGGCGGCGCCGATGAAGCCCTTCATGTCGCACGTGCCGCGGCCGTACAGCCGGCCCTCGCGCACCTCGGGCTTGAACGGATCGCTATCCCACGTTTGGCCGTCCACAGGCACGACGTCCGTGTGCCCGGACAGCACGACGCCGCCGTTGGTCTCGCCGTCGTGCGCCGGGATCGTCGCGAACAAATTGGCCCATTGGCCCCGATTGTCATGCGTCAGCGTCGAGCGGATGCCCTGCGCGGCAAGCGCGTCGCGCACCATCTCGATGAGACCGAGGTTCGGGACGCGGCTCGTCGTATCGATGGAAACGAGACGCTCGACCCATGACAGGCTGAGAGGCGACGAATTATGCGACATGGAAGAAACCGAAGACGGCGAGGAAAGGGGCGAGGCAGGGGAGGACGGCGCCGTTTCGACATCCTGCGACATGGCGAAGCTCCATCTTTTGAGTGGCTCCGATCATACCGAAAAACCGCGGGCGTACCCAAGCGATCGCGCTGATCGTCGTTTGTGCGGTGCGTCATGAACGGGGGCGCCTTTTGCGGGCGCCCCCTCGTTCGACGGCATGTCCGCTGCAATCAACGCGCGGCTGAGGGCGCAGCCTGCCGCGACGGTGCGCCCAGCGCACGCAGCGATTCCTTCACCGTCGCCAGGCGCACCGACAAGTCCGGGCTGCGCGTTTCGATACGCAGCTTGTCTTGCCCCGCGAGCTTGATGTGCTTGTGCTTCTGCACCATCTCGATGATGCGCATCGCGTCGATCGGCGGATTCGGGACGAACTGCAGGCTGATCGCGGCTTCCCCCGCATCGATCTTGGAGATCCCGAGCGGTTTTGCCGCGAGCCGCAGCCGATGCGTTTCGACGAGCGCGTGCGCTTGCGGCGGCAGCTTGCCGAAGCGGTCGATGAGTTCCTCTTGGATGTCATCGATCGAATCGCTCGATTCGCAGCTGGCTAGGCGCTTATAGATCGACAGGCGCTCCTGCACGTCGCCGCAGTAGTCGGCGGGAAGGATCGCCGGTGCGTGCAGATTGATTTCGGTCGTTGCTGCGAGCGGCGCCGTGAGGTCGGGCTCTTGCCCGTTCTTGAGCGCCTTCACGGCGTCGGCCAGCATATCCGAGTAGAGCTGGAAGCCGATCTCGTGAATCTCGCCCGATTGCTTGTCGCCCAGTACTTCGCCGGTGCCGCGAATCTCGAGGTCGTGCATGGCGAGGTAGAAGCCGGAGCCGAGCTCCTCCATTTGCTGGATCGCCTCGAGCCGCCGCTGGGCCTGCTTCGTGAGCCCTTGCGGGTCGTGCACGAGTAGATAGGCATAGGCTTGGTGATGCGAGCGCCCGACGCGGCCGCGCAGCTGATGCAACTGCGCGAGGCCGAACTTGTCGGCGCGGTGAATGATGATCGTGTTGGAACTCGGCACGTCGATGCCGGTTTCGATGATGGTCGTGCACAGCAGCACATTCGCGCGCTGAGCCACGAAATCGCGCAT
Organism: Trinickia sp.; assembly: GCA_035492395.1. Classification (GTDB taxonomy): domain Bacteria; phylum Pseudomonadota; class Gammaproteobacteria; order Burkholderiales; family Burkholderiaceae; genus Trinickia. The sequence goes on from DATJJH010000249.1 coordinate 20,969, forward strand.
GACGCGTTCGAGTTCGCGTTCGTGCATCTGGCCGTGCGCCACGGCGATGCGGGCCTCGGGGACGAGCGCTTCGAGCATCGCCCGGCGATTCTCGATCGTTTCGACCTCATTGTGCAAGAAGTACACTTGGCCGCCGCGCTTGAGCTCGCGCAGCATCGCCTCGCGAATGACGCCGTCCTCTTCGCGCCGCACGAAGGTCTTGATGGCGAGCCGCTTTTGCGGCGCAGTCGCGATGACGGAAAAGTCGCGCAGCCCCTCGAGCGCCATGCCTAGCGTGCGCGGAATCGGCGTCGCGGTCAGCGTGAGCACGTCCACCTCGGCGCGCAAGGCCTTGAGCGCCTCTTTCTGTCGCACGCCGAAGCGGTGTTCTTCGTCGATGACGACGAGGCCGAGGCGCTTGAAGCGCACGTCGGACGACAGCAGCTTATGCGTGCCGATGACGATGTCGACCGAGCCGTCGTTGATCTGCGCGATGGCCGCGTTGACTTCCTTCGTCGATTTGAAACGAGAGAGTTCGGCAATGCGCACGGGCCAATCGGCGAAGCGGTCGGTGAAGGTTTGCGTGTGCTGCTCGGCGAGCAGCGTCGTGGGCGCGAGCAGCGCCACTTGCTTGCCCGCCATCACGGCGATGAAGGCCGCGCGCAAGGCGACCTCGGTCTTGCCGAAGCCGACGTCGCCGCAGACGAGCCGATCCATGGGCCGGCCGGCCGTCATATCGCCGATGACCGCGGCAATGGCCGCCGCTTGGTCGGGGGTCTCCTCGAAGCCGAAGCTTTCGGCGAATTTCGCATAGTCGCGCGGCTCTAGCTTGAACGCATGGCCTTCACGCGCGGCGCGTCGTGCATACAGATTCAAGAGCTCGGCCGCGGTGTCGCGAATCTGCTGGGCCGCCTTGCGCCGCGCTTTTTCCCATTGTCCGGAGCCGAGCGCGTGCAGCGGCGCGCTTTCGGGGTCCGCGCCGCTGTAGCGCGAAATGACGTGCAACTGAGAAACCGGCACGTAAAGCTTGCTCTCGCCTGCGTATTCGAGGTGCAGGAACTCGGTTTCGCCTTCGCCGAGGTCCATCGACACGAGCCCCATGTAGCGCCCGATGCCGTGTTGCGCGTGCACGACGGGGTCGCCCACCTTCAGCTCCGACAGGTCGCGCACCATCGAATCGACGCTGCTCGCCTGTTCTTGGCGGCGTCGGCCGGCGCGGCGCGCGAGTGTGCCATAGAGTTCGGTCTCGGTGACGATCGCGAGGCCCTCGGCGGGCAGCGAAAAGCCGCTCGTCAGCGGTGCGACGCCGAGCGTGAAGCGCTCGTCGCTCGTCAGCCAATCGGCGAAGCTATCGACCGAAGCAGGACGCAAGCCATGCTCGGCGAACAGCTGCGCGATCGTCTCGCGCCGGCCCGCCGATTCGGCGGCCACGAGCACGCGCCGCCCGGCGCCTTGGACGTAGCCGCGCAGCGCCAGGACGGGATCGTCCGCATGACGATCGATTGCGAGCGAGGGCAACGCCGTGGACCAGGCGCCGCCGCCGTTCGACGGCAGCACGAGGCGCGCGAAGGGCTTGGCGAGCGTGTAGAAATCGTCGTCGGACAGGAACAGGCGCTGGGGTTCGAGGATCGGCCGCTCGCGGTCATGCGACAGAAAGCCGTAGCGCTGCTTCGTATCGGCCGTAAAGCGCCGGATCGCGCCGTCGAGATCGCCGACGAACGCGAGATGCGCGTCCTCGGGCAGGTAGTGGAACAGCGTGGCCGTTTCCTCGAAGAAGAGCGGCAGGTAGTACTCGATCCCCGCCGAAGGCACGCCATTGCCGATGTCCTTATAGACGGAGGAGCGGCTCGGATCGCCCTCGAACACCTCGCGCCAGCGACTGCGAAATGCCGTGCGGGCCGCTTCGTCGAACGGAAATTCCCGTCCGGGCAGGAGTCGCACGTCGCGCACGGGATACAAGCTGCGCTGTGTGTCCGGGTCGAACGCGCGGATCGAATCGACTTGATCGTCGAACAAGTCGATTCGGTAGGGCAGCGGGGAGCCCATCGGAAACAGATCGATCAGCGAACCGCGTACGCAGTACTCGCCGGGCCGCACGACTTGACTCACGTGCTCGTAGCCGGCTAGCGTCAACTGGGCCTTGAGCTTCGCCTCGTCGAGCCGTTCGCCTTGCGCGAACGAGAACGTGTAGGCGGCCAGGAACGCGGCGGGCGGCATGCGATAGAGCGCGGTCGTGGCGGGCACGAGCAGAATGTCGCAGCGGCCCTCGCCGAGGTCGTGCAGTGTCGCCAGCCGTTCGGATACCAGATCCTGGTGCGGGGAGAACGTGTCGTACGGCAGCGTTTCCCAGTCGGGCAGCAAGCGCACGCGCGCGTTCGGCGCAAACCACGGAATCTCTTGGGCCAGCCGCTGAGCGTCGACGGCGCTGGCGCATACGACGGCGGTCAGCGGCGGTTTTCCGCTGGGCGCCTGCGCACGGGCCGCCTCGCTGTAGCGCGCGATCAAAAGGGCGTCGGACGAGCCGTGGGTGCCGTCGAACGCGAAGCGTTGACCGGCCTTGACGAGCGCGAGGGGCAAATAGGGCGGAGCGGAAGTGCTGTCGGTTTGCGGCATGACGAAAGAGCGTGCGGCCTTGCATGGGGGCGTAACGAAAGCCTTGCGGCAAGCGGGCCTACACCGCTCGGAGGCGGCCGTGGGCCGGGCTTTCGCGCCCCGGGCGCGGCGTCGTCGAACGGCACGATGCCCGGAGCAAAGCGCCTATTATAAAATCCGTCGTCTATTTTTGATCGGCAACCTCGTTTCGTGACCTCTCGCTTCTTCGCCTTGATCCCTTGCGCCGGTACCGGCAGCCGCTCCGGCGCCCCCATGCCGAAGCAATATCGCACCGTCGCCGGACGGGAACTGCTGCACTTCGCCCTGGCCGCCTTCGACGCCTGCGACGAACTCGCGCAAACGCTCGTCGTCATTTCCCCCGACGATGCGCATTTCGACGAGCAGCGGTTCGCGCCGCTTCATTTCGCCGTGCGCCGCTGCGGCGGCGCCTCGAGGCAGGCCTCGGTCCGCAACGGCCTCGATGCGCTGGCCGAATTCGGCGCGGCCGACGACGATTGGGTGCTCGTGCACGACGCGGCGCGGCCCGGCATCACGCCGGCGCTGATCCGTTCGCTGATCGCGGCGCTCGCCGGCGACGACGTGGGCGGCATCATGGCGCTGCCCGTCGCGGACACGCTCAAGCGCGTGGATATCGATCAGGGCGACCGTATCGCCCGCACGGAGTCCCGCAATGGCCTCTGGCAAGCCCAAACGCCGCAAATGTTTCGCATCGGCATGCTGCGCGAGGCGATCGCGCGGGCCGAGCGCGACGGTCACGATCTGACCGACGAGGCGAGCGCTATCGAATGGCTTGGGTACGCCCCGCGGCTCGTGCAAGGCAGCTTGCGCAACTTCAAGGTTACGTACCCTGAAGACTTCGCGCTGGCCGAGGCCATTCTGACGCACGGCGCGAATACGTAGAGCGGCGGTTGCGGCAGAGCGATCAAAACACATCAAACGAACCGCGACCGTGGTCGCGACTGCAATGGAATGGACTCTCGAATGAATTTTAGAATCGGACAAGGCTACGATGTTCACGCGCTCGTGCCGGGGCGAGCGCTCATCATTGGCGGGGTAACGGTGCCGTACGAGCGCGGGCTGCTCGGCCACTCGGATGCCGACGTCTTACTGCATGCCGTGACCGATGCGCTGTTCGGCGC
>DATJJH010000250.1:0-10923 GCA_035492395.1 Trinickia sp.
GCATCCGCGATCAACCACCGCATCGCGCTCTTGAAATCCGACACGGCCATGCTGCGTTCGCCCCGCTTGATCACCGCATTCGCCCCAATCAGCCCCTTGAACGTATTCGCCGTATTCACGAGCTGCTGATAATCGGCGGTCAGCAAGAAATCCGCATCGATCACGGTCGACTTCACGTTCCCGTGATGCCGACGCTGAACCAACAGCGACCACAATTCCCGCACACCGTCATACTGCGCGCGTACGCTCACCTCGGGCTTCAACGGATCGCTACGCAGCGCCGTCTCCATCGCCTTCGCCGTAGCTTCAGCCGAAGCCTCGCTCGTCAGATCGATCCCGATGCCATCCATCATCGCTTCGAGCGCCTGTGCGTCATACAGCCGGCTCAACCGTTCCACGACGCCCTGCGCCAACAAATACGAACGCGCCAACTCACCCAGCGCATCGCCGGCGATCGGCGCGGCGCCGTCCGAAGGCACGAGCTCCGAACCCTGCAGCGCCAAACGCAACATATGCGCGTTCAGTTCGGCTCCGTCCTTCAAATACCGCTCGTCCTTCCCCGCCTTCACCTTGTAAAGCGGCGGCTGCGCGATATAGATGTACCCGCGCTCGATCATCTCCGGCATCTGCCGATAGAAGAACGTGAGCAACAGCGTCCGAATGTGCGCGCCGTCCACGTCGGCGTCGGTCATGATGATGATCCGGTGGTAGCGCAGCTTGTCGAGGTTGTAGTCTTCCTTGCCGATGCCGCAGCCCAACGCCGTGATCAGCGTAACGATCTGCTCGGAAGACAGCAGCTTGTCGTAACGCGCCTTCTCGACATTCAGCACCTTGCCGCGCAGCGGCAAGATGGCCTGGAACTTCCGGTCACGCCCCTGCTTGGCCGATCCACCCGCCGAGTCACCCTCGACGATGTAGATTTCCGACTTCGCCGGATCCTTCTCCTGGCAATCGGCCAGCTTGCCCGGCAAGCCCACGCCGTCGAGCACGCCCTTGCGTCGCGTCATCTCGCGCGCCTTGCGTGCGGCGTCGCGCGCACGCGCCGCATCGACGATCTTGCCGCAAATGATCTTCGCGTCGTTCGGCGTTTCCAGCAGAAACTCTTCCAGCGCCTTCGCCACGACTTCTTCCACCGGCGCACGCACTTCCGACGACACGAGCTTGTCCTTCGTCTGCGAGCTGAATTTCGGCTCCGGCACCTTCACCGAGAGCACGCACGACAAGCCTTCGCGCATGTCGTCGCCGGACGTTTCCACCTTCGCCTTCTTCGCGATTTCGTGGTCGGCGATGTACTTGTTCATGACGCGCGTCATCGCCGCGCGCAGGCCCGTCAAGTGCGAGCCGCCGTCGCGCTGGGGAATGTTGTTCGTGAAGCACAGCACGTTTTCGTTGTAGCTGTCGTTCCATTGCATCGCCACTTCCACGCCCACGCTGTCCTTCTCGCCGGCGACATGGAAAATGGTCGGATGCAGCACCTGCTTCGTCTTGTTGATGAACTCGACGAAGCCCTTCACGCCGCCCGCTAACGCGAAATCGTCTTCCTTGCCCGAGCGCTGGTCGGTCAAGCGGATACGCACGCCGTTATTCAGGAACGAAAGCTCGCGGATACGCTTCGCGAGAATGTCGTAGTGATATTCGATCGAGCCGAAAATCGCTTCGTCGGCCATGAAATGCACTTCGGTGCCGCGGTTCTCGGTTTCACCGATGAATTGCATCGGCGAAACGCGCTCGCCGTCCACTTCCTCGATCACGCGGTTCTGCGGCACGCCACGGTGAAATTCCATGAAGTGCTTCTTGCCGTCGCGGCGCACGGTCAAACGCAGCCAGCTCGACAGTGCGTTCACGCACGAGACGCCCACGCCGTGCAAGCCGCCCGACACCTTGTAGCTGTTCTGGTCGAACTTGCCGCCGGCGTGCAGTTCGGTCATCACGATTTCGCCGGCGCTGCGCTTCGGATCGTGCTTGTCGTCGCGCTTGATGCCCGTGGGAATACCGCGGCCGTTGTCGGTGACGGACACGGAGTTATCCGCGTGAATCGTCACGTGGATGTCGTTGCAGTAGCCCGCCAGGGCTTCGTCGATCGAGTTGTCTAGGACTTCGAAAACGAGGTGATGCAAACCGGTGCCGTCCGACGTGTCGCCGATGTACATCCCGGGGCGCTTGCGCACCGCTTCCAGACCTTCGAGGATCTGGATCGACGAAGCGCCGTAGCTGTTGTCGGGTTGCGTATTGTGCTGTTCACTCATGGATAGTTTCCGGTTCTGCATTCACTGCGGTTGTGCCGCGCGACACTTCGAACGCCTTCGAAAAACCAGGCAGCGGCTCCAGTTTTTCTCGCCCCGCAGCCGGGGCCGGCGGTGGGCGGAGGGTTTCGCACGCCCTTTAAGAAACGCCAAAGGGGCGCTGCGCCCCTTGGTTTCGTCTCTGTATCGACTCGATTTAAATGCGCATTGGCATGACGACGTATTTGAATTCGTCGTTCTCGGGAATCGTAATCAGCGCACTGGAGCTGGCGTCGCCCACGCTCACCTGCAGCATGTCCACCTTCAGGTTCGCGAGCACGTCGAGCAAGTACGTGACGTTGAAGCCCATGTCGATCACGTCGCCCTGATAGGCGATCTCGAGTTCTTCCTGCGCCTCTTCCTGATCGGCGTTGGTCGACATGATCTTCAGCTGACCCGGCTCGATCACACAGCGCACGCCCTTGAACTTGTCCGACGTCAGAATCGCCGCGCGCTGCAGCGAACGCTGCAATTCGTCGCGGCCGATCACGAACGTGTTCTTATGCGCCTTCGGGATCACGCGCTGGAAGTCGGGGAACTTGCCCTCGACGAGCTTCGACACGAGTTCGACCTGGCCGAACGTGAACTTCACTTGCGTGGAGGCGATGTCGATCGTCAACGTGTCGTCGATATCCTCGAGCAGACGTTGCAGCTCGAGAATCGTCTTGCGCGGGATGATCACTTCCTGGCGCGGGAAATCGCCGTCGATCTTCATCGACGAAAACGCCAGGCGGTGGCCGTCCGTGGCCACGGCCATCAACTGGCCGCCGTCCACGACGAGCAGCATTCCGTTCAGGTAGTAACGGATGTCTTGCTGCGCCATGGCGAAATACACCATGCCCAGCAACTGGCGGAACGTCTTTTGCGGAACGGTCAGGCTGGCGCCGTAATCCTTCGCCTGCGCGACGGTCGGGAATTCGTCGGCCGCGAGCGTCTGCAACGCAAAGCGGCTCTTGCCCGATTGGACGGTCAAGCGCTTGTCGGAAAGCGACAGGCTCACCTGGCCGTCGGGCATCGCACGCAAGATGTCGAGCAGCTTACGCGCGGCCACAGTGGTCGCGACCGATTCGCCGTCCACGCCGAAATCGGCGCGCGTCGTGATCTGCAACTCGAGGTCGGTCGACAGAAACGACACATCCGGGCCGTTCTTGGTGATCAGCAAGTTCGCGAGGATCGGCAACGTGTGGCGGCGTTCGACGATGCCGCTCACGGTTTGCAGCGGCCTTAAGAGGTTGTCTCGTTCGGTCTTGACCAGTTGCATAGGGTTCCTTCGTTGATATGACGGCAAACTGCGCATCACCCGGCAGATTTTTCGACGAAAGCGCCGCTACCCCGTATTTCCTTGCGCGCCTTCGTCTTTCTGCCCGCGCTTTCGTCCCGCGCTTTCATCCCGTGCTTGCGCCTCGCAAACTGCACGAGACCGGCATGAGGGGCTAAACCTATATTGTGCCTGAAAAATACCCGACTCCCGCCAAAACGGACGTTGGCGGGAAGGCATGGCCATTCGACATCGGGGGCGCCGGGCTCGCGCAGGCTCAGCCCTTGAGCGTCTGCTCGAGCACGTGCAGCTCGTGGTTCAACTGCGCGTCCTTGCCGCGCTCGTCGGCGATCTTGCGCACCGCGTGCAGCACCGTCGTGTGATCGCGGCCGCCGAATAGCTCGCCGATCTCGGGCAGGCTCTTTTGCGTGAGCTCCTTGGCGAGATACATGGCGATTTGCCGCGGCCGCGCGATGTTCGCCGGGCGCTTCTTCGAATACATGTCGGCGACTTTGATGTTGTAGAAATCGGCGACCGTCTTCTGAATGTTTTCCACGGAGATCTGACGGTTCTGCACCGTCAGCAGGTCCTTGAGCGCTTCCTTGGTCAGCTCGATCGAGATCTCGCGCCCGTGGAACTTCGAATAAGCGAGGATCTTGCGTAGCGCGCCTTCGAGTTCGCGCACGTTCGAGCGCAAATGCTTGGCGACGAAGAATGCGACGTCCTCCGACAAGCTCACGCCCTCGGACTGCGCCTTGCGCATCAGAATCGCCACGCGCATTTCGAGTTCGGGCGGCTCGATCGCCACCGTGAGGCCCGAATCGAAGCGCGAGATCAGCCGATCGTCGATACCCGAGATTTCCTTCGGGTAGGTATCGCTCGTGATGATGACCTGCGCCTTGTTGGCGACGAGCGCCTCGAACGCGTAGAAGAATTCTTCCTGCGTGCGCGACTTGCCCGAAAAGAACTGAATATCGTCGATGAGCAGCAGATCGAGCGAATGGTAGTAGCGCTTGAAGTCGTCGAACGCCTTTCGCTGGTACGCCTTCACCACGTCGGACACGTACTGCTCGGCGTGGATGTAGCGGATGCGGGCACCGGCCTTGTCTTGCAGCAGCTGATTGCCGATCGCATGGATCAAGTGCGTCTTGCCCAGGCCCACGCCGCCGTAGAGAAAGAGCGGGTTGTAGGAAATGCCCGGATTGTCGGCCACTTGGATCGCCGCCGCCCGCGCGAGCTGGTTGGCCTTACCCGTCACGAAGTTGTCGAACGTGAGCACGGGGTTGAGCTTCGAGCGCTCGTACATGGATTCGGTCTCGGCGTTGCCGAGCCCAGGGCCCGAACCCGGCCGCCAAGTGCGGCGAGCCGCGGCGGCTTCATGCGCATCGACGCTGGGCAAATCGAGATCGGCCGCGTCATCGAGCGCGCCGTTCGCCGCACCCGCGGCCGATCCGCCATTCGCGCCGTTCGCTCCCAGCCCGCCGCTGGGTCTCGCGGCTTGCGCGGCCGAACCGTTGCCCGGCCCCTGCCCCGCGCCGGCATCGCGCGCAAGGCCGGCCGCGTTCATGGCCGATGCCGCCGAGGCCGGCACGCGCGGCAGCGGCACCGACGAGCCGCCGGCGCTCGGGCGCATGCCCGCCTTGGGATCGAGGACGAATTGCACTTCCACGGGCGCCTGCCAAAAATCGCGGGCGAGATCGGAGATACGACCCGAAAACTGGCTCTTGACCCAGTCGAGCTTGAAGCGGTTCGGCGCGGCGATGGACAGCGTATTCGCGCTGGCGTCGAAGGCGACCGGGGCCAACGGTTTGATCCACGTCACGTACTGCTGGGGCGTCAACTCGCGCTCCAGCAGTGCGGAACAGTGTTGCCAGAATTCGTTCATCAAAGCGATATCTTTTTAAGGCACGTCGACTCGCAGCCGCCCTCCCCGAGCATGGCGCGGAGAAAGGACCCGGTCCGGCAAAGCGAGCGAGCCCCGCAGCCTGGCGCCGCACGATGTGCGGCAAGCCGGCTGATTCGGAGCGGCGTGCTGGTTTCTTGAGGTAAGGCGAGATTCTACCGCCAAACGCGGAGGGCAAGGGAGTTATCCACAGCGCCGGATCGTGCACCGCATGCGCGTGAAAGCACGGCCCCGCGCGACAGGCGCAAGCCGTTCGCGCGGCTAAAGTATTGACGGCCAAGAGAAAAGCGGTTTAAATAGCGGGTTCCCGCGAAAGCGAACACCCTTTTTTCGACCCCGGCCGTTGCCTAGTGTTGTCTAGTGCCGATGCGCGCGCGGTCCATTCTCAAGTGAGATCGACATGAAACGTACCTACCAACCGTCCGTTACTCGCCGCAAGCGCACCCACGGCTTTCGCGTGCGCATGAAGACGGCCGGCGGCCGCAAGGTGATCAACGCCCGCCGCGCCAAGGGCCGCAAGCGTCTGGCCATCTAAGCAGTCGAAGGCGACGCGCGCCGTGGCCGGTGCCCGCGGCAACGCGGGGACGGTCGGCACTCACTTGCCTTGCCTGTCCTGATTGGGCCCGGTTCCGTTGCGAGCGCCAGCAGCCTTCCCCAAAGCCGCGAGGCTTCTCAAAACGGATGAATTTTCATCCGTTTTTCGTTTGCGTCCGTGGCGTCGCTCGACGCATTTCGTCGTCTACGCGAGGCCAACCGGCCAGGCGGCGCGTCTCGGGCTCGTCGTCGGCAAGAAGTTCGCGCCGCGCGCGGCCACGCGCAATCTCGTGAAGCGAATCGCGCGCGAGCATTTTCGCCAGCACCGCGCCGAGTTCGACGGCTGGGACGTGTTGTTGCGGCTGTCCACGCGTTTTGACAAGGCCGCGCTGCCCAGCGCCGTCTCGCCGCCGCTCAGGGCGTTGTGCCGCGCGGAAATCGAGATGCTGCTCGGCAAGGTGTCGCGAGAGATCGCACGGCGTCAGGCGCCGCCGCCCGCATCGGCGCAAGATTCGCAGGTCTAGAACGCCTCGCTTTCATCGGCACGGGCCTTCTAGGGCTTTAAGTAAGGAGCATGGGTGTGCGTCGAGGAATTCCGCGCGCACGGTTCGCGCGCTTCGCTGCTTCATGGGAGTCCCGCTCCCTCGTGCCATGCAAACGGCTATGCAAACGGTGCTGATCGCGTTGCTGCGTCTGTATAAGGTTGCCGTAAGCCCCTTGCTCGGCAGCCGGTGCCGTTTTTATCCCTCCTGCTCCGATTACGCACGCGAGGCAATCCAGTATCATGGCGCCGCGCGCGGGAGTTACCTCGCGGTGAAGCGCTTATGCCGCTGCCATCCGTTTTCCGCGGGTGGGATCGATCTCGTTCCACCCGCACCCCCGAAAAAGCGCTGAAACGCCGCTCCATCGACTCTGAGACCACGCATGGATATCAAACGCACCATCCTATGGGCGATCTTCTTCGTGTCGGCTGTCATGCTGTTCGACAACTGGCAACGCGATCACGGCCGCCCGTCGATGTTCTTCCCGAACGCGACGCACCAGACCAGCACGAGCTCGTCCCCGGCCGCGTCGAACACGCCAGGCTCCGAGGCCGCCGCGCCGTCGAGCGCCGCCGCCCCCGCGCCCGGCACTGCGCCGAGCCAGCCGCAGGCTGCCGCGCAGCTGGTCCACTTCAGCACCGACGTCTATGACGGCGAGATCGACACCCGCGGCGGCACGCTCGACAAGCTCGTGCTGACCAAGAACGCCGATCCGAAGGGCGCGCCGCTGAACGTCACGCTGTTCGACCGCACCGCGAAACATACGTACCTCGCGCGCACCGGCCTCATCGGCGGCGATTTCCCGAATCACAACGACGTCTACACGCCTGTCGCCGGTCCGCGCACGCTCGGCGACGACCAAAAGACGCTGCAGCTCTCGTTCGAATCGCCCGTGAAGGGCGGCGTGAAGGTCGTCAAGACCTACACGTTCACGCGCGGCAGCTATGTGATCGGCGTCGATACGAAGATCCAAAACGTCGGCACGGCGCCGGTCAAGCCGAGCGTCTACATGGAGCTCGTGCGCGACAGCGAGCCCGTCGAGACGCCGCGCTTCTCGCATACGTTCATCGGCCCGGCCGTCTACACGAACGAACATCACTTCCAGAAGGTGACGTTCAGCGACATCGACAAGAACAAGGTCGACGTGGCGAATTCGGCGACGAGCGGCTGGGTTGCGATGGTTCAGCACTATTTCGCGACGGCCTGGATTCCGCAGCAGGGCGCTCAGCGCAGCATCTACGTGGAGAAGATCGACCCGACGCTCTATCGCGTGGGCGTGCAGCAGCCGCTCGCGGCGATCGCGCCCGGACAATCGACGGACGTCTCGGCGCGCCTGTTCGCCGGGCCCGAAGAAGAGCGCGCGCTCGAAGGCATCGCGCCGGGGCTCGAGCTCGTGAAGGATTACGGGTACGTCACGATCATCGCCAAGCCGCTGTTCTGGCTGCTCGAGAAGATCCACGGCGTCGTCGGCAACTGGGGTTGGGCGATCGTTCTGCTCACCGTGCTGATCAAGGCCGTGTTCTTCCCGCTGTCGGCGGCGAGCTACAAGTCGATGGCGCGCATGAAGGCGATTACTCCGCGCATGCAGGCGCTGCGCGAGCGCTTCAAGAGCGAACCGCAGAAAATGAACGCGGCCCTGATGGAGCTGTACAAGACCGAGAAGGTCAATCCGTTCGGCGGCTGCTTGCCGATCGTGATCCAGATCCCGGTCTTCATTTCGCTGTACTGGGTGCTGCTGTCGTCGGTCGAAATGCGTGGCGCGCCGTGGATTCTCTGGATTCACGACTTGTCGCAGCAGGATCCGTTCTTCATCCTGCCCGTGCTGATGGCCGTATCGATGTTCCTTCAGACGCGCTTGAATCCGACGCCGCCCGATCCGGTCCAAGCCAAGATGATGATGTTCATGCCGATCGCATTCTCGGTCATGTTCTTCTTCTTCCCTGCCGGCCTCGTGCTCTATTACGTCGTGAACAACGTGCTGTCGATCGCGCAGCAGTACTACATCACGCGCATGATGGGTGGGGACAAGAAGAAGGCCGCCTGATCGAAGCCGGCGGTGTGGCGCATGCCACGCCGGCCGGTACGGTTCCATCCTCATCCGCACGCAAAAACGCCCGGTTCACACGCTGAACCGGGCGTTTTTTATGGTGCGCGCTGTTCTATCGTTCGGGTCTGTCGCCGTAGAACTGATCGATCAGTTCCTGCACGAGGTAGCGATGATGCGGGGAAAGCGATTCGATCTTCGATGCAAGTTCGATCGTCTCGGGCGTGAGCGGGTACTTCTCGTCACGCGGCAAAGGCTTGGGCGTGGTGCGCGCCGTCACGTTAGGCGGCGGGCCGTAATGCAGCCAATGCAGATCGACGCGCAGCCAGTCGGCCAGCGTACGCAGTTTGTCGGCTGTCGGAATCGTCCGACCCGTCAGCCATTTATGTGCGGTTTGCGGAGAGATCGGTTGATCGCCGTGGTGGCGCAGGTTGAAATGCAACGCAAGCTGCGTCCCGCCCGTGACTTTTTCAGGGCTGCGCTGCAAAGCGAACTTGAGGCGCTCGGAGAACGCCGCTTTTTCTTCGACGGTTGGCATCGCGAAATTGTGCAATTGCGCCCGTTCGAATGAGACAACCGGTCGGGCCAGCTTTAGCTTGATCGGGTGCGCACCCGCGTCGTCCGAGTCAAATAACGGGATTGATTCCTATCGACGCGGCTCATGCGAAAGCCGCTTAGCGCAAGCCTCACAGCGATCTACACCCTCGCGCACACTTCACTTCGTCCGAATTTTACGCTATCTCGACCAAGATAAATCTTAACTATGGTAATCGCGGCGTAGGGCGTTGTCCGACGGTTCGATGGGCGCGCGCAGCGGCACGCTACAATGCCGGGCATGCGCATGCCTTGCGTGGCAAGCTTGTTTCGAGCCGTCACCCCGCATCGTTCCCGCGTGTTTTTTCCTTGCCGCGTAAGCCGTGCGCCGCATAAGCCCTCTTTCGCTCGTTCCCGTTCGATCATGCTCGCTCTCGATTCCGATCCCGTCGTCGCCATTGCAACCGCGCCAGGCCGCGGGGGGATCGGCGTGGTGCGCGTTTCGTGCGGGCGGGCGGGGGCACAAGCGGCGCTTGCCTTGATGAGCGCGCTGTGCGGCCAGGCGATCGCACCGCGTCATGCGAGCTATGTTCCGTTTCTCGATGCCGGCGGCAATGTGCTCGACCGGGGAATCGCGCTGTACTTCGCGGCGCCGCATTCCTACACGGGCGAACACGTCTTGGAGCTGCAGGGCCATGGTGGGCCGGTCGTACTGCAACTGGTCCTACAGCGTTGCCTCGAAGCCGGGCAACCGTTCGGCCTTCGGCTGGCCGAACCGGGTGAGTTCACCCGGCGCGCGTTCTTGAACGACAAGCTCGATCTTGCGCAGGCCGAAGCCGTCGCCGATCTGATCGAGGCGAGCACCGAAGCCGCGGCGCGCTCCGCGGGGCGGTCGCTCGAAGGGGCTTTCTCGCGCGATATTCATGCGCTCGTCGACGAAGTCATTGCACTGCGCATGCTCGTCGAGGCAACGCTCGATTTTCCCGAGGAGGAGATCGACTTTCTCGAAGCGGCCGATGCGCACGGCAAGCTGGCGCATATTCGCGCACGGCTCGATCACGTGCTGGGCGAGGCGCGTCAGGGCGCCTTGTTGAGAGAAGGGCTATCGGTCGTGCTCGCGGGGCAGCCGAATGTCGGCAAATCGTCGCTGCTCAACGCGTTGGCCGGCGCCGAGCTGGCGATCGTCACCCCGATCGCCGGCACCACGCGCGACAAGGTCACGCAAACGATTCAGATCGAAGGCATCCCGTTGCACGTCATCGATACGGCCGGGCTGCGTGAAACCGAGGACGAAGTCGAACGGATCGGCATCGCGCGCACGTGGAGCGAGATCGAGCGTGCCGATGTCGTCCTGCATCTGCTCGATGCTCGGCTCGGGATGACCGATGAAGACGTCGTCATCGCCCGGCGCTTTCCCGTCGGCGTGCCTGTCGTGCGCGTGTTGAACAAGACCGATTTGACCGAGGTTGGGCCGGCGGTGAATCGGCTTGCGGCGAGCGACGACGAGGCCGACGTGTGCGATGTTCGGCTCTCGGCCAAGAAGGGCGAAGGGATCGAACTGCTGCGCGCCGAGTTGCTGCGTATCGCGGGCTGGCAAGCCGGCACCGAGAGCGTGTATCTCGCACGCGAGAGGCATTTGATCGCGTTGCGCGCCGCGCAGGAGCATGCGGCGCTCGCGACGGCGCACGCGCAAGAGCGCGCGCAATCGCTCGATCTCTTCGCGGAAGAGCTGCGCTTGGCGCAGGAAGCGCTGAACTCCATCACGGGCGAGTTCACCTCCGACGATCTGCTGGGGGTGATTTTTAGTCGGTTTTGTATTGGGAAGT
>DATJJH010000251.1:0-7761 GCA_035492395.1 Trinickia sp.
GCGGCCCTCGCATTCGCCCCGTGGGCCTGCGCGCATGCGCATCCGAAGCAGGAAAGCCCGCGCCCCGACGCAACGGTCGCCGCCGGCCAAACACAGGTATCGATCGAATTCGACGACGCGCTCGAACCCGCTTTCAGCTCGATCCAAGTGGCCGATGCGAAGGGGCAGTCGGTCACCAGCAGGAAGTCGAGCGTCGACGCGAACGATAAAAAGCACATGAGCGTCGCGCTCGACGCGCTGCAGCCCGGCCACTATACGGTGACGTGGGTGGCGGTGGCCGTGGACGGTCATCGTACGAAGGGGCACTACACGTTCACGGTGAAATGACGAGGTAAGCCCGAAACGCCGAGGGGCGGCGCGCTCGGATCACCGCGCGCGCGCCACGGCCTTGTGAAGATCGTCCTTCAGTGCGTCGAACACCGGATTGTCGTTGTCCTTGCGATAGACGAAGCGCAGTTCCACGGGCTTGGGGGGCGTGGTACGAACCGGCCGATAGACCACGCCCTTGAAGTGCAGCATGGCCGCGGCGGCCGGGATCAACGCAACGCCGATTCCGGCGCGCACGAGCGCCAGCATCGAGTGAATTTGGCTGACATATTCAACGATGTCGGGCAACACGCCGGCCCGCTCGAGCAGGCCGCTCATGAGCTGGTGGAAATAACGCGCCTCGTACGGCGAATACATCAAAAGCGGACGGCCCTCGCAGTCGCCAAGCGTCGGGCGCGCCGGCCATTCCTTGGCCGCGGCGGCGGGCAGCGCCAAGACGAGCGCATCGTTGGGGCAGGCCCGGTCGACCAGTTCGCCATGCTCCACGGGCGGGCGCAGCAACCCGAAGTCGATCTCCCGCGCGTCGAGCGCCTCGAGTTGCGCGCCGCTCACCATTTCCTTCAGCGTCAATCGGACGCCGGGCGAGACCGCCCGCACAGCGCTCACGAGCGCCGGCAGGACACCGTAGCCTACCGTTGCCGTGAAGCCGATCGCGAGCGTGCCCGAGGAGCCGGCCGCCACGCGGCGCGCGGTCGCCGCAGCTTCGTCGGCCAGGCGCAAAATGCGCGCGGCGTCGGGCAGGAAGCTGCGGCCTGCGGCCGTGAGCTTGACCGAGCGGCTCGAGCGCGCGACGAGTTCGGTCCCGACCTGATGCTCGAGCAGCCGGATTTGCCGCGACAGCGGCGGCTGCGTCATATGAAGCCGTTCCGCGGCGCGACCGAAATGAAGCTCTTCGGCCACGGCGACGAAACAACGAAGCTGGCTCAGCTCGAACATCGATACAATTCCTGAATCAATCGAAACATTCGTTATCTTGGACGTGAATCGCTGACGGTGCAAGAATCGCCGCATTGCTCATCACTCACCGCATATCCGCGCCACGCCGACATGACACGTTATACGCCCACCGAATTCGCCCGCCAGATCGGCGCCGGCCTGCTCTCGTTCCCCGTCACGCACTTCAAGGACGACTACGCGTTCGACGAAGACGCCTATCGCGCGAACCTCGATTGGCTGTTCAGCCATCCGGCCGCGGGGCTCTTCGCGGCGGGCGGCACGGGCGAATTCTTCTCGCTGACGCCTGCCGAAGTCGAGCGGGTCGTGCGCGCGGCGGTCGAACAGACCGGCGGACGCGTGCCCGTAATCGCACCGGCCGGCTACGGCACCGCCATGGCCAAGGAGTTGTGCGCGTCGGCCGAAGCCGCCGGCGCGGACGGCATCCTGCTGCTGCCCCCGTATCTGACCGAAGCGCCGGCCGACGGCATCGCCGCGCACGTCGAGCAGGTTTGCAAGTCGACGCGCCTGGGCGTCATCGTCTATAACCGCGCGAATCAAGTGCTCGACGAAGTCACGCTCGAGCGTCTGGCCGAGCGCTGTCCGAATCTCGTCGGCTTCAAGGACGGCATCGGCGATCTCGAGCTGATGACGCGCATCCATGCGCGCCTGGGGGATCGCTTCACCTACGTCGGGGGCTTGCCGACGGCCGAAACGTTCGCGCTGCCTTACCTCACCTTGGGCGTGACGACGTACTCGTCGGCGATCTTCAACTTCGTCCCGCAGTTCGCGCTCGATTTCTACACCGCCGTGCGAGCGGGCGACCATCAGAAGGTCTATGCGGATCTGAACAAGTTCGTGCTGCCCTACATTGCGCTGCGCAACCGCAAGCGCGGCTATGCCGTGTCGATCGTGAAGGCCGGCATGAAGGCGATCGGCCGCTCCGCGGGGCCGGTGCGCGCGCCCTTGACCGATCTGACCGACGCGGAGCTGGCCGATCTTAAAACGCTCATCGCCCGCATTGCGTAAGCGCAGGCCGACCGCCGATCGATAGTACCCGGGCGATCGAGCCCGGACGAAAAACTCAAGCAAGACTCAAGCGCGGCGCACGCCCGACGGTGCGTTTCGCGAAGGAGGAGACGATGCAAACCGAAAACCCCACGGTGGGTGCGCGCAGCGTGCCGCATGCCATGCGCGCGACACGCGTCCGCTACTTCGTGCTCGCGATGCTGTTCCTCGCAACGACCATCAATTACGCCGACCGCGCGAGTATTTCGATCGCCGGCTCGGCCATGCAAAAGGATTTCGGCATCAATGCCGTCTCGCTTGGCTACATCTTCTCGGCATTCGGCTGGTCGTACGTGATCGCTCAATTGCCGGGCGGATGGCTGCTCGACCGTTTCGGCTCGCGCCGCGTCTACGGCGTCAGCATCTTCATGTGGTCGCTGTTTACGCTGATGCAAGGCATGATCGGGTTCCTCGCGGGCGCCGCGGCGATCGCGGCGATGTTTTCGCTGCGCTTTTTCGTGGGTATCGCCGAGGCGCCCTCGTTTCCCGCGAACAGCCGTATCGTGGCGGCTTGGTTTCCCGCCAACGAGCGCGGCACGGCGGCGGCGATCTTCAACTCAGCGCAGTACGCAGCGACGGTCATCTTCGCTCCCTTGATGGGTTGGCTGGTCCATTCGTTGGGCTGGCACTACGTCTTCGTCGTGATGGGTGTGCTCGGCATCGTCATGGCGCTCGCGTGGCGTCTGACGATGAAAGACCCGAAGGATCACCCGCGCGTGAACCGCGCGGAGATCGAATACATCGAGGCAGGCGGCGGTCTCGTCGATCTGGATCGCGCGCAAAAGGGGACGGCCAAGCCCAAGGGCCCCGACATGCGCCACATCAAGCAACTGCTGCGCAGCCGCATGCTGATGGGCATTTATCTCGCGCAGTACTGCATCAATGCCCTCACGTACTTCTTCATCTCCTGGTTTCCGGTCTATCTCGTGCAGGCCCGCGGCATGTCGATCCTCAAGGCCGGCCTCGTCGCATCGGTCCCCGCCGTCTGCGGTTTCTTGGGCGGCGTCCTGGGCGGCATCATCTCCGATGCATTGCTGCGGCGCGGCGCTTCGCTGTCGGTGGCGCGCAAGGTGCCGATCGTGCTCGGCATGCTGCTGTCGATGAGCATGGTGATCTGCAACTACGTCGACGCGCAGGGCATCGTCGTGGCCGTCATGGCGCTCGCCTTCTTCGGCAAGGGGCTCGGCGCGCTCGGCTGGGCTGTCAATTCGGATACCGCGCCCAAGGAAATCGCGGGCTTGAGCGGCGCGCTGATGAACACGTTCGGCAACCTGTCGAGCATCACGACGCCGATCGCCGTAGGCTATATCGTCGGTCATACGGGCTCGTTCAACGGCGCACTCGTGTTCGTGGGCTTGCATGGGCTCGTCGCCTGTATCTGCTATGTGTTCATGGTCGGGAAGATCGAGCGCGTGAAGCTCGACCCCGCGCATTGATCGAAGCGTGTCCCAGCCGTTCGTATCGGCTGCGTTGAATTAAAAGGAGAGGCATCAAGGTGGACGGGCAAACGACCGATTCCTTCGCGCAAAGCGGGACGCCGCGCGTGACCGCCATGCGCGTGATTCCGGTGGCCGGCCGCGACAGCATGCTGCTCAACCTATGCGGCGCGCATGGCCCGTTCTTCACGCGCAACCTCGTGCTGTTGACCGATTCGGCCGGACGCATGGGGGCCGGTGAAGTGCCGGGCGGCGAGGGGATTCGCGGCGCGCTGGAGCGCATTGCGCCGCTCGTGATCGGGACGGAAATCGGGCGCCTGAACGGGACGCTGAACGTGTTGCGTCGCGCGCTCGGCGGCGGCGCCGACGCGGCGCACCGAGGCACTGTCTACGAGGTCGGCTCGGAGGCCGAATCGGCCGTACTGCGCCAGCCGCACGAAATCAACCTGCGCATGGACAACGTGCTGACCGCCGTGGAAGCGGCGCTCCTCGACTTGTTCGGCCAATGTCTCGGTGTACCCGTCGCCGAGCTGCTTGGCGCGGGCCAGCAGCGCGATCGCGTGCCAATGCTGGCGTATCTGTTCTACATCGGCGATCGGGCGAAGACGGACCTGCCGTATGTCGACGGTGCGCGCGAGCGCGACGAGTGGCTGCGCCTGCGGCACGAGCGCGCCATGACGCCGGCCGCGATCGTGCGGCTCGCGCAGGCGGTGACCGAACGCTACGGCTTCGCCGACTTCAAGCTCAAGGGCGGCGTGATGGACGGCGCCGAGGAAATGGAAGCGATCGCGGCGCTCAAGGCGTGCTTTCCGCATGCGCGCGCGACGCTCGATCCGAACGGTGCATGGCGCTTGGACGAGGCGATCGCGCTGTGTCGCGGGCAAGGGCATCTGCTCGCTTATGCGGAAGACCCCTGCGGGCCGGAAGACGGCTATTCGGGCCGCGAAACGATGGCGGAATTCAAGCGCGCGACGGGCATCCCGACGGCGACGAACATGATCGCGACCGACTGGCGCCAACTCGGGCATGCGATCGCGCTCGGCGCCGTCGACATCCCGCTCGCCGACCCGCATTTTTGGACGATGCAAGGGTCGGTGCGCGTGGCTCAGCTGTGCAGCGAATTCGGCATGACCTGGGGCTCGCATTCGAACAACCACTTCGACGTGTCGCTGGCGATGTTCACGCACGTCGCGGCGGCGGCGCCCGGCCCCATTACCGCGATCGACACGCACTGGATCTGGCAGGAGGGCGCCGAGCGGCTCACGCGCGAGCCCTTCGTCATCGACGGAGGACAGGTTGCCGTGCCTCGGCGCCCCGGTCTTGGCATCGAGATCGATATGGAGCGCGTGGAGCAGGCTCATGCGCTCTACCGGTCGCTGGGCAACGGTGCGCGCGACGATGCGCTGGCCATGCGCTATCTCGTTCCGGGCTGGACCTACGATCCGAAGCGGCCCAGCTACGGTCGCGCGGTGCGCGGCGGCGAGAAGCGGACCGATTCGTGAACATGAAACCGATGAAGCAACGCGAGACGCAATGACGAATTCGACGATGTCCCTCACTCCTTCCCCAACCCCCGTGGTCACGCGCATGCGCGTCGTGCCCGTGGCCGGGCGCGACAGCATGCTGCTGAACCTGAGCGGCGCGCATGGGCCATTCTTCACGCGAAATATCGTCGTGCTCGAGGACAGCGCCGGCCGTACAGGTCTGGGCGAAGTGCCGGGCGGCGAATCGATCCGGCGCACGCTGGAAGAGGCGAGTGCGCTCGTCGTCGGCCAGCCGCTCGGCCGCTGGCAAGACGTGCTCAATGAAATGCGCCGGCGCTTCGCCGATCGCGACGTGGGCGGCCGCGGCACGCAAACGTTCGACTTGCGCGTCACCGTGCACGCGGTGACGGCGGTCGAAGCGGCGCTGCTCGACTTGCTCGGCCAGCATCTGGACGTGCCCGTCGCCGCGCTGCTCGGCGAGGGGCAGCAGCGCACGCACGTGCCGATGCTCGGCTATTTGTTCTATGTGGGCGAGCGTGCGCGCACGGACCTCGACTACCGGAGCGAAAGCGACTCGGCCGACCCTTGGTTCCATCTGCGCAACGAGCCCGCGCTGACGCCCGAGGCCGTCGTGCGCCTGGCCGTGGCGGCGCATGAGCGCTACGGCTTCCAAGACTTTAAACTCAAGGGCGGAGTGCTCTCCGGCGACGAAGAAATCGCCGCGGTCACGGCGCTCGCCGAGCGCTTTCCGGAGGCGCGCATCACGCTCGACCCGAACGGCGCATGGTCGCTTGCCGAAGCGGTGCGCCTGTGCCGCGGCAAAGACGACGTGCTGGCCTATGCGGAAGACCCGTGCGGCGCCGAGAATGGCTATTCCGGCCGCGAGGTCATGGCCGAATTCAGGCGCGTCACGGGCTTGCGCACCGCGACGAACATGATTGCCACCGACTGGCGCCAGCTCGGCCACGCGGTCACGCTCGGCGCCGTGGACATCCCGCTGGCCGATCCGCATTTCTGGACGATGCGCGGCTCGGTACGGGTGGCGCAACTGTGCGCGGAATGGGGGCTTACCTGGGGCTCGCATTCGAACAATCACTTCGACATCTCGCTGGCGATGTTTACGCACGTCGCCGCGGCGGCGCCCGGGGACATTACGGCGATCGACACGCACTGGATTTGGCAAGACGGCCAGCGGCTCACGCGCGAACCGTTCAAGATCGAGCAAGGACAAGTGGCCGTGCCCTCGCGCGGCGGCCTGGGCGTGGAACTCGACGAGGATGCGTTGGCTAGCGCGCATGCGCTGTATCTCGAGCATGGGCTCGGCAGCCGTGACGATGCGGCGGCCATGCAGTACCTGATTCCGGGCTGGACGTTCGACAACAAGCGTCCCTGCCTGGTGCGCTGAATGCGCATCGTGTGAAGATGCGACAAACGATGGAGTCTTTTGCAATGTCTGCTTCTACTTCCGTGTCGGACGCCGCTGCCGAGCGTGCGATCACGATACGCGTGGACGAGCGCGACAACGTCGCGATCGTCGTGAACGCGCGTGGGCTGGCCGAAGGGACGGCGCTCGACGACGGCACGGTACTCGTTCAGGGCGTGCCGCAAGGGCACAAGGTCGCGCTGACCGAGCTGGCTCAGGGCGACGCGATCGTGCGTTACGGGGAGATCATCGGCTATGCGGCCAAACCGCTCGCGCGCGGCAGCTGGATCGACGAAAGCGCGGTGCAACTTCCGCAGCCGCCGGCGCTCGATGCGCTGCCGCTCGCGACGCGCAGGGCCCCCGAGCTAGCCAAGCTCGAAGGCTACACGTTCGAGGGCTATCGCAACGCGGACGGCACCGTGGGCACGAAGAACGTACTCGGCATCATGACGAGCGTGCAGTGCGTGGCGGGCGTGACGGATTACGTCGTATCGCGCATCAAGCGCGAGTTGCTGCCGCGTTACCCGAACGTCGACGACGTCGTGGCGCTCACGCACACGTACGGATGCGGCGTGGCGATCAACGCGCCGGCCGCCATCGTGCCGATTCGCACCTTGCAGAACCTCGCCGTCAATCCGAACTTCGGTGGCGAAGTCATGGTGATCGGCCTTGGCTGCGAGAAGCTCGTGCCCGAGCGGCTCGTGCCGTCCAATCTCGCGCCGGGCGGGCGCATTCCGATCGAGGTGGCAGGCAAGCCGCAGTCTCCCGTGCTCTCGCTGCAAGACGAGGCCTATGAAGGTTTCGGCGAGATGGTCGATGCGATCCTCGAGATGGCCGACGAGCGGCTCGCTCGCTTGAACGAGCGGCGGCGCGAAACCTGTCCCGCGTCCGATCTCGTCATCGGCGTTCAATGCGGCGGCAGCGATGCATTCTCGGGCGTCACGGCGAACCCGGCCGTGGGCTTCGCCGCCGATCTGATCGTGCGGGCGGGCGGCACAGTCATGTTCTCGGAAGTCACCGAAGTGCGCGACGCGATCCACTTGCTGACCCCGCGCGCGATCGACGAGGACGTCGGCCGTGCGTTGCTGCG
>DATJJH010000252.1:0-44470 GCA_035492395.1 Trinickia sp.
TGACGGAGATATCCCGGTGCTGCTGCACCAACCGCGGACGAGGGAGCCGTGCGAGGACTTCGCGACGGGCGAAGGTCACTAGTGCGGGGTTGATGACACGCGTGTGCAGATCATCGACCAGCCGCGCAATTCATTGAGGAGTGGGGCGTGTGCGAGGCGTTGCTGTTGCCAATCCGTACACGCTGCGACAAGCGTGGGTGGATGACGCAACAGAGGGGCAGACCGCAGTCTGCGTGATCGGTTGCCTGTTATTTCTTCCGTGCGGACTCTTTGGATGAGACGGGCTTGAGCACTGCCGCCGACAACGTACCTGCCGCCGGGGGCGGCGATTTCTTCGGTTGTTTAGGCTTTTTCGCTTCCCGGTTACCGCGCACTTGACCCTTTGCCATCGTATTTCTCCAATTTCGCCGGCCGCAGACGTGACCGTCGTGCCACGCAGTTTGGGCGCTTTTGATGACGCTGTCGCGAATTATTTTCGGCGGTGCGCATGCAGCGCCTCTAGACAATCCAGATCGCCGACACATAGGCGTAGCGAGAAACTATACTGCGACACCTGGAGGTTTCAATGGCTGATCAAGATAGACTGCATCCACTGCGTCCGTTTCTGAAAAACTGGATTTGGGAGCATGGCCGGATCGGAACCCGCTATCTGGACTGCCTGGACGGCGAAATCAAATTTGACGAAGGCAAGAAGTCGCGCTTCGCAGCGGAGAAATACGTTTATGTGCCGCTCGATAAGGACGGTCAAATCGACGATGCCTCCGTCGAGAGTCCCACGATTCACGAGGCGGGGCTTGCCCGGTTCTTGCGGGCTGCCCAGTTGGGCACGCCGGACGACGCAGGTTCCATAGCGGAGGTTCAGCGCGCCGTGCAGGATTGCGTGGAACTCGGCCTGTTCAGCGCTTATCAACTAGACGCGCAAAACGCATTGGCCCGGTATGCGCAGGAGCCAATGTTCGAGGACGAAATTCGGGCGGCGGTTGTAGATGACATCCGGCGTATTTACGCCGGCAGGCGAGAGCAGCTGGCGCTATACGATTTCAGCGTGCTTTATGGCTTGCCGGTACCGCTGCTTATCAACGAGACGCCATTCATCGATTGGCGCACGCATGCCAGTCCGGCGCTTCCGTTTGTATCGCTTCCGCTCGGGCCTTATTGCCTGCTGGTGGGCGCGCCCTCGGGCAGAAAAAGCCGGATCGGCCCGGTGGTCTGGAAGGCCGCGGGCACGCTGGGCCCATTGAAAGACCACAACCGCTGGATCGCGGAGCACGCGCGTCTGTGGCTGGTGGCGACGACCGACGACCCGCTCGTCGCCGCACAAAGCCGTCTCGGTGCAGCCAGGGGCTCGACAAGACAAGAGGACGCGAAGTTGGAGCCGAAGTCCTCGGAAAGATAAAAACGCGTGAGGTGGGTGAGGGAAGGTAAGAACGAGGTCGTCACTGAGTTCCCCGATGGATGGACCGCCGTTCGCCCGGACAGCGGCCCCATCGCGCTGCGGGATCCGTCGGGCGTGGTCCGTGCATTGTACGGATGGGCCGCGGATGCCGAACTTAAAATCCTGCCGCGGTATCGGGTCGATTCGCAGGCGAACAGTTCAAGCGGATTAGGCAGCCCGCTGATCCGCGATCGCGGGAACGGTCAGATTCGCATTCGGATTCTGCGGTTCGGCCGATCGCCGCTACCATAGCGCAAGCGAAGTTCGTCTCGTTCGATTCACGCATCGAAACTCGACATCCAGGAGAACGTTCATGCACATCGATTTAACAGGCAAAACCGCGCTCGTCAGCGCATCGACCGCCGGCATCGGCTTCGCCATCGCGACCGGCCTCGCGCGCGCGGGCGCGCACACCGTCATCAATGGCCGCAGCGAGGCGTCGGTCGTTAAATCGCTCGATGCGCTGCGCGAAGCCGTGCGCAATGCCGACGTGCGCGGCGTCGCCGGCGATCTGTCCTCCGCGGCCGGCGCGGCCAAGCTCGCCGAAGCTGTCCCCGATGTCGACATTCTCGTGAACAATGCGGGCATCTACGGTCCCGAGCCATTCTTGGACATATCCGACGAAACGTGGGAGCGCTTCTTCCAAACGAACGTCATGTCCGGCGTGCGGCTCTCGCGTCACTACATGCGCGGCATGCTCGATCGCAACTGGGGACGTGTCGTTTTCATCTCCTCGGAGTCGGGGCTCAATATTCCGGCCGACATGATCCACTACGGCATGACCAAAACCGCGCAGCTCTCGATCGCGCGTGGCTTGGCGAAGCTGGCGGCGGGCACGCAGGTGACCGTGAACGCCGTATTGCCCGGTCCGACCCTCTCCGAGGGCGTGAGGGCGATGCTCAGCGATACCGCCGACAAAGAGGGCAAAAGCGTTGATCAGGTGGCCGTGGAATTCGTTCGCGCGCATCGCGCGAGCTCGATCCTGCAGCGTCCCGCCACCGTCGAAGAGGTCGCGAACCTCGTCGTGTACGTGTGCTCGCTGCAAGCTTCCGCGACTACGGGCGCCGCGCTGCGCGTCGATGGAGGCGTGGTCGACAGCATTGTTTGACGCAGCGCCCGAACTCTCGTATAATTGCTTTCTCTGACGCGGGGTGGAGCAGTCTGGCAGCTCGTCGGGCTCATAACCCGAAGGTCGTAGGTTCAAATCCTACCCCCGCAACCAAACACGAAAACCCGTCCTGTAGTGGCGGGTTTTTGCTTTTGTGCCCCTGACTGTTGCTCTTGCACCGCGTCCAGCTCGAGGGTACGCGCGCAGCGAGTCGCGACGTTTCCTGTCCCGTTTTCTTTCCTCACCGCACCCTCATTACGCTCCGCGCACACGAGCGCATGCGGTTTGCCCGATGTTGGCGTGCCAACCCTCAAGCATTCGCCGCACGCGCCGATATTGCATGCAGTGGCTCGCGTCGAGCGAAGTCCGCGCCGATCTCAGCCACCGTGCACGCGAAGCTTCATCCATCTGGGAGTGTCCGCCCCCATTCGATGTCGCGCGCAAACGTTGCCGCCGGTTCTCCGAGGTTCAGTTAGGAGAACTGAATAACCACGCACGCGCTCGCTCGTGTGCCTGCGTGAGCCCCGTCGCCCGACGGTGCTCGGCGACACGTCCTTACCCTACTATTTTTTGCGCCTCGCACGGCTTCGCTGCCCTGCGATGGGTTATCGGCAGAGGAAGCAGCAATGAAGTGGTTTTACGACTTGAAGATCGCCCGGCGGCTGATGATGTTGAATCTCGTGGCGGCCGTGGCATTGTTCGCGGTCACGGGATTCGGCATTTATCAGGCGCGGCGCGTCTATGAGGCCGCCAGCTACGGCACCGAAAACACGGTGCCGAGTTTCGTCGCGCTCGACGGCGTATTGAAGGCGTACAACGCCATGACGTTGCTCATCGCTCAGCACGTTGCAACGCCCGATTCGCAGAAAATGCAGAGCCTCGAGCAGCAAATCGCGGCTCAGGGCGAGAAGCTGCGCGCCGCGTTCGATCGATACGATGCGCTGGTGTCCGACGAAAAGGATCGCGCCATGTTGGCCGCCGATCGGGCAGCGATCGACCAGTCTGCGAAAACGCGCGATCAGTTGCTGGCCCTGTCCCGCGACGGCAAAAAGCAGGATGCGCAGGCGCTGTTCGAGGGCGCGATGGTCAACACCATCGACAACGCCGAGGCCGCCATCGAAGCCCACCGCGCGTACAACAACGCGCTCGGCAGCCAAGGCGCGGAACGGGCGCGCTCGATCATCGATAGCGCCAACGTGCTCGAAATCGTCAGCTCGCTCGCCATTCTCGTCGGCGTGTTAGGTCTAGGCATGCTTGCCGCGCGTTCGATCACACGGCCCCTCGAGCGCGCCGTGACCATCGCGCGCCGAGTAGCCGAAGGCGACTTGACGGGTGAGACCGAAGCGACGACCCATGACGAAGCCGGCCAATTGCTTCGCGCACTGGGCGACATGAACACGAACCTGAGGCGCATCGTCGCCAAGGTGCGGTCCGGCAGCGAAACGGTATCGAGCGCCACGGCGCAAATCGCCGCCGGCAACCTCGATCTGTCGTCGCGGACGGAACAGCAAGCGGCTTCGCTGCAGGAAACGGCCGCTAGCATGGAACAACTGACCTCGACGGTGCGCTTGAACGCCGAGAACGCGCAGCAGGCGAGCATGCTTGCCTCGACCGCCTCCCACGTGGCGAGCAAGGGGAGCGGCGTGGTCGGGCAAGTCGTCGACACGATGATGCAGATCAGCGATCGCTCGACGAAGATCGCCGATATCACGGGCATGATCGAAGGCATCGCGTTTCAAACGAACATCCTCGCGTTGAACGCGGCCGTCGAAGCCGCGCGCGCCGGCGAGCAAGGCCGCGGTTTCGCGGTCGTCGCGAGCGAGGTGCGCAGCCTGGCGCAGCGTTCGTCGAACGCCGCCAAGGAAATCAAGGAGCTGATCGCGGCTTCGGTGCAGACGGTCGCGGAAGGGTCGGCGCTGGCAGGCGAGGCCGGCTCCACGATGGAAGAAGTGACGCGAGCGATTGCCCGCGTCACCGACATCATGGGCGAGATTGCCGCGGCTTCGGATGAACAACGGCGCGGCATCGAACAAGTCGGCATGGCCGTTTCGCAAATGGACGATGTCACGCAGCAAAACGCGGCGCTCGTCGAACAGGCCGCCGCCGCTTCGCAATCGCTCGACGAGCAGGGGCGTCAGCTCAGCGACGCCGTGGCGTTCTTCCGTACGACGATGAGCGAGCGCGTATCGCCGGGGGTGGGCGCTGTGGGTGCCTGCGCCAACGCCGACGAATGGGAAATCGTCGGGTAAGACCGCCCGATGGCAAATGCCGGTTCGGGCTGGCATGACGCGCTGCCTGCATCGGTCGCGCGCGCCGCTTGAAATGCGTACTGTGTTTTTGTACAGTTACGCTCACTTTGAGCACGCGCGAACCGATTCTTTCCCCCTCCATTCCCGCGCCGGCGGGCGCGACGGGCTCGCTCGCGCGCAAGATCGTCCACTGCGATTGCGATTGCTTCTACGCGTCGGTCGAAATGCGCGACGATCCGAGCCTGCGCGGCCGGCCGCTGGCCGTCGGCGGCCGCCCCGAGCATCGCGGCGTCATTGCCACTTGCAACTACGAGGCGCGCCGTTACGGCGTGCACTCGGCCATGTCCTCGGCGCTGGCCATGCGCAAGTGCCCCGAGCTGCTGATCATGCCGCCGGCCATGGAGAAGTATCGCGTCGCATCGCGGCAAATCATGGCCATTTACCGAGACTACACGCCGATCGTCGAACCGCTTTCGCTCGACGAGGCTTACCTCGACGTCACGCAAGCCACCCGTTGCAAGGGCAGCGCAACCTTGATGGCGGCCGAGATTCGCGAGCGCGTGCGCGAAACGGTCGGTGTGACGGTGTCGGCCGGGGTGGCGCCCAGTAAATTCGTCGCGAAGATCGCTTCCGATTGGAAGAAGCCCGATGGGTTGTTCGTCGTGCGTCCGCACGAGGTCGACGCGTTCGTCGCGGCATTGCCCGTGCGCAAAATTTTCGGTGTCGGCAAGGTGACGGCCGCGAAACTTGAAAAACTCGGCATCGAAACCTGCCTAGATCTGCGTGAATGGGCGCTGGTCGATCTGCATCGGCGTTTCGGCGCGTTCGGCCGCCGGCTCTACGATCTTTCGCGGGGCATCGATCATCGCGCCGTCGAGCCCGATCAAGAACGCAAGTCGGTCAGCGTGGAGACCACTTACGTGACCGATCTGCGCACGCTCGATGCGTGCGCTGCCGAAATACGGCAACTCGCCGAGCAGCTCGACGCGCGTATCGAGCGCGTGGGCGCCGCTAGCGCGATCCGCAAGCTCTACGTCAAGATCCGGTTTGCCGATTTTCAGCGCACGACGGTCGAATGCGTTGCCGCGCAGACCGATCTGCCCACGTTCCTCGCTTTGCTCGAAAAAGGGTTCGCCCGCCGCAACCGTCCCGTGCGTTTGCTCGGCGTTGGGGTGCGGCTGGAGGAGGGCGGCGATGTGGCCGGCCACGGCCAGTTTCCGCTGTTCGACGACGAGCAAGATGAGGAAACCGATGCCGGTCGATAGAATCGCTCCGTGGCAGTGATTGGCTTAGCCGTCTTGCTCGTCCCATCATCCTAACCGGCCGCGCCCGCCGGCCTTTCGCTCTAGGAGCTCTCGATGGATCTCATCATTCGCCGCGCCGCATTGACGCATCATGTTGCCGGTCGCGACGCGCCCGTCGACATCGTCATCGACGGCGGACGCATCGTCGCTGTCGAGCCGAATGTCGCGGCCAAAGGCGCGCAAGAGATCGATGCTGCGGGGGCGCTCGTCGCGCCGCCGTTCGTCGATGCGCATTTTCATATGGATGCGACGCTCTCGTACGGGCTGCCGCGCGTGAATGCATCGGGCACGTTGCTCGAAGGTATCGCCCTGTGGGGCGAGCTCAAGCCGGATCTTACCCAAGAGGCGCTGATCGAGCGCGCGCTGCAGTATTGCGATTGGGCCGTCGCACGGGGCCTGCTCGCCATCCGCTCGCATGTCGATGTCTGCGATCCGCGCTTGCTTGCCGTCGAGGCCCTCATCGAGGTGAAGCGCCGCGTTGCACCGTATCTCGACTTGCAGCTCGTCGCTTTTCCGCAGGATGGTCTGCTGCGTTCGCCCGGCGCATTCGAGAACCTGAAGCGAGCCGTCGCGCTAGGTATCGACGTCGTGGGGGGGATTCCGCATTTCGAGCGAACGATGGCCGACGGCGCCGAGTCGATTCGCTTGCTCTGCGAATTCGCCGCCGAAAAGGGGCTACCCGTCGATATGCATTGCGACGAATCGGACGATCCGCTGTCGCGCCATATCGAAACGCTGTGCGGCGAGGCGCATCGCCTCGGGCTCGCGGGGCGCGTGGCCGGCTCGCACTTGACGTCGATGCATTCGATGGACAACTACTACGTCAGCAAGCTGCTGCCGTTGATGCGCGAGTCGGGCGTGGCCGCCATCGCCAATCCGCTGATCAACATCACGCTGCAAGGGCGAGCCGATACGTACCCGAAGCGACGCGGCATGACACGCGTGCCGGAGATGCTCGCGGCCGGGATTACGGTGGCGTTCGGCCACGATTGCGTGATGGACCCGTGGTACAGCCTGGGTTCGGGCGACATGCTCGAAGTCGCCCACATGGGGCTGCACGTCGCACAGATGACGGGCGTGGAAGCGATGCGCGCGTCGTTCGACGCGGTAACGGTGAACGCCGCACGCATTCTGGGCTTGGAGGGCTACGGTATTGCACCGGGCTGCCACGGCGATTGCGTGGTGCTCGATGCGAGCGACCCGATCGACGCGATTCGCCTGCGTGCGACGCGCTTGGCCGTCGTGCGACGCGGCAAGGTCGTCGCGCGCACGCCCGCCCCTCATGCGGCCCTCGCGCTCGAAGGGCGTCCGGGTACGGTGGACTTCAAGCTGCGTCGTTGACGGGCGCGGCTTGAAGTTGCCGATGCCTCAGCCCGCCTGAGCAGGCGCCTGAGCCATGCCGTTGTGGCGCAACAGCGCGTCGATCGTAGGCGCCCGGCCGCGGAACGCCTTGAACGAGTCCATCGCCGGGCGGCTGCCGCCCACTTCGAGGATTTCCTTGCGGTAGCGTGTGCCGGTTTCGACATCGAGCACGCTGCCTTGTGCGCGCTTCGCGGCATCTTCGAACGCGGCGTAGGCATCGGCCGACAGCACCTCGGCCCACTTGTAGCTGTAGTAGCCCGCGGCGTAGCCGCCCGCGAAGATATGGCTGAACGTGTTCGGCCAGCGCGAGAAGCTCGCTTGCGCGATTACGTGGTAGCGCGCGTTGATTTCGCGCGCGAGTTCGTTCGCGCTTTGCGCGCCTTGCGGGTCGAAGCTCGTATGCAGCAGCATGTCGTACATCGAGAACACGATCTGGCGTAGCGTCGCGAGGCCGCTTTGGAAGTTCTTCGCGGCGATCATCTTGTCGAACAGCTCGCGCGGCAGCTTGGCGCCCGTATCGACGTGCGACGACATATCGGCCAGTACGTCCCACTCCCAGCAGAAGTTCTCCAGGAATTGGGAGGGCAACTCGATGGCGTCCCACTCCACGCCGTTGATGCCCGACACGCCCAGTTCGTCCACGCGCGTGAGCATGTGATGCAGCCCGTGCCCGAATTCGTGGAAGAGGGTGATGACTTCGTCGTGCGTGAAGCAGGCGCTCTTGCCGCCCACGGGCGCCGAGAAGTTGCACGTGAGATAGGCGACCGGCGTTTGCAAGCCGCCGTCGCTGCGTTTGTGGCGCGAACGCGCATCGTCCATCCACGCGCCGCCTCGCTTGCCTTCGCGCGCATACAAATCGAGGTAGAACTGCGCGCGCAGCGCGCCGTCCTCGTCCTCGACGCGGAAAAAGCGCACGTCGGGGTGCCACACGGCTGCGTCGTCTTGGCGAATCTTCACGCCGAACAGGGTTTGCGCGACCTTGAACAGCCCCCCGATGACGGCCTGTTCAGGGAAGTATTGCTTAACCTCGTTTTCGGAAAACGCATAACGGTTTTCGCGTAGACGTTCGCCCGCGAACGCCACGTCCCAAGGTTCCAGATGCGAGAGGCCGAGTTCGCTCGCGGCGAACTCGCGCAGTTCTTGCCAATCTTTTTCGCCGTAGGCGCGAGCGCGCTTGGCCAGATCCTCGAGAAACGCGACGACTTGCTCGGGCGTATCGGCCATCTTCGGGACGAGCGAGACTTCGGCGAAGTTGCGGTAGCCGAGCATCTGCGCCTCTTCCTTGCGCAGTTGCAGGAGCTGGGCGACGTTCTCCGTGTTGTCCCATTCGGGTTTGCCGCCGCCGTATTCGGCGCCGAGTTCCGACGCTCGCGTGACATAGGCGCGATACATGGCCTCGCGCATCGGGCGGTGCGCGGCATATTGCATGACCGGGAAGTACGACGGGAAGTGCAGCGTGAACTTGCAGCCTTCGACGCCGGCCTCTTGCGCCGCCTCGCGCGCGGCTTGCACCACATCGTCCGGCAGGCCGGCGAGCTCGGCATCGGTCTTGGCGATGTAGGCGTAGGCGTTCGTCGCGTCGAGCACGTGATCGGAGAACGCCTTGGCCAGCGCGGCTTGACGCTCTTGCAATTCGGAGAAGCGGGGCTTTTGATCTTCGGGCAGCTCGGCGCCCGAGAGGCGGAAGTCGCGCAGCGAGTTCTGCAAGATCTTCTTGCGCTCCTCGTTCAAGCCGGCGTAAGCGGGGCTCGCGACGATCGCTTTGTATTTTTCGAACAAAGCGAGGTTTTGGCCCACGCTCGACCAGAACTCCGTGACACGCGGCAGGTTTTCGCCATAGGCGGCGCGCAGCGTGGGCGTATCGGCCACTGCGTTCAAATGGCCGACGATGCCCCAAGCGCGCGAGAGCGGTTCGGTGGCGGCCTCCGTCGCTTCGACCACATCGGCCCAAGTCGCGGGCGTGGCCGGATCGGTGGCACGGTCGATCGCCGTTTGCGCGTGCTCGAGCAGGACGTCGAGCGCGGGCGTGATGTGCTCGGCTTGAATCTGGCCGAAGCGCGGCAAGCCGGAAAAATCGAGCAGCGGGTTTTCTTGGATGCGCTGAGCGTTTGAGAGGGACGAATCGGACGTATTCGATGCCATAGCGCTGTTCCTGTCAGTCGAGTGTCGAGAGAGCGGACGCACAAGGCGCCCGATACGTTCATTATTGGGGCGCGGCGCGCCGATTCCAATCGGCGGCGCGTTTTTTCGTTCTTGAAATCTGCGGCGCTTTCCCGCCGGCCCCTGCGCGCCCGTTTGGCGTGCAGGCCGAGTTCAGCCGTGCGCCGCCTGGCGCTCGGCCGCTTCGATCGTGTTCACGAGCAGCATCGTGATCGTCATCGGGCCCACGCCGCCGGGCACCGGCGTGATGTGGCCGGCCACGGCCGACACGCCGGCGAAGTCGACGTCGCCGCAGAGCTTGCCCGCCTCGTCGCGGTTCATGCCGACGTCGATGACCGTCGCGCCGGGCTTGATCATATCGGCCGTCACGAGATTGCGCCGGCCCGTCGCCGCCACGACGATGTCGGCATGGCGCGTGTGGCCGGCGAGATCGCGCGTCTTGCTATGGCAGATCGTGACCGTTGCGCCGGCTTCGAGCAACATCATCGCCATCGGCTTGCCGACGATGTTCGAGCGGCCGATCACGACCGCTTCCGCGCCTTGCAGCTCGATGCCGTACGCCTCGAACATCTTCATGACGCCGTAGGGGGTGCAGGGCCGAAAGAGCGGTTTGCCGGTCATCAACGCGCCGGCGTTGGCGACGTGAAAACCGTCGACGTCTTTCTCCGGCGCGATCGCTTCGATCACCTTGTGGCTATCGATGTGCGGCGGCAGCGGCAGTTGCACGAGAATGCCGTGAATGCGCGCATCGCGATTCAGGGCGTCGATGCGCGCGAGCAGATCGGTCTCGGACAGCGTGGCGGGGTAGCGATCGTACGAGGAGTACATGCCGTTGTCCTCGCACGCCTTCACCTTGTTGCGCACATACACTTCGCTGGCCGGGTTGTCGCCGACGAGCACCACGGCGAGCCCCGGCTGGTGGCCGCGCGCGGTCAGTTGCGCGGCGCGCGCCGCGACATCGGCGCGAAGGGTCTTGGAGAGGGCTAGGCCGTCGATCGGTTTGGCTGTCATGGTGGTCGGTCGAGATTGAAACGGTAAAAACGGCGGTCGCGCGAACGGGTGGCCCTGGCCGGGCAAGGCGCCCGGCAGGCATAGAGGCGTGGCGGCGAGAAAGGCGAGCCGCCGCGCGCGACAAAAGCGTAATTATAGCGTCGCCGGCAATGGCGGTGCGGTGCTCCGCCCGGGGCGGAGGCGCTCCGGGCGGAGGATAGGCGCGCGGGCCGGCAGGCGCCGGCGCTCGGCGTTATGACTGATTGGCGGGCTTGTTCGACAACGCGAGGCGCAGCAGATCGGCCACCGTGTTGACGTTCAGCTTTTCCATGATGTTCGCGCGGTGCGCTTCGACCGTTTTGATGCTGATGCCCAGGTCGTCGGCGATCTGCTTGTTCAAGCGGCCCGCGATGATCCGCTCCAGCACTTGATGCTCGCGCGCGGTCAGCTTGCCCAGGCGTTCGGCCGCCGCACGCTGCTGCTGCACCGTGCTGCTTTCGCTGCGCGCCTTGTCGAGCATCCGCTCCACGAGCTTGCGCAGTTCGGCTTCGTCGAACGGCTTCTCGATGAAATCCATCGCGCCTTTCTTCATCGTCGACACGGCCATCGGCACGTCGCCGTGACCCGTGACGAAGATGATCGGCAGCGAGGCGTTTTCTGCGATAAGGCGCTCTTGCAGCTCGAGCCCGCTCATGCCCGACATGCGCACGTCGAGGATGAGGCAAGCGATTTGGCCGGCGTGCTGGGCGGGCTGATACGCTTCGAGGAATTGCTCGGCGCTCGAGAAGCACTGCACGCGATAGCCGTTCGCTTCCAAAAGCCAGCGCAGCGAATCGCGCACGGCTTCGTCATCGTCGACCACGAAGACGGTTTCTTGACTAGTGACTGGGCTGCTCATAGCTCTCCCGTGGTAACGGTTTGTGGTCTCGGCGCCTGGACCGCGCCGCCTTGGCCCGGATCGCTTGGTGCGCCGATCGGCAGACTACAGTGAAACGTGGCGCCTGTGATCTTCCCGTCGACATCGACGTTGTTGACAACCCACAGACGCCCCCGATGCGACTCGATAATGGAGCGGCAGATGTTGAGCCCCATGCCCATGCCGTCCGATTTGGTGCTGTAAAACGGTTCGAACAGGCGTTCGATCGCGGCCTCGTCCACGCCTGGGCCTTGGTCGATGACGCTGATGCAGACGAACCCGGCGTCGAGCCGGACGATCACGCGAATGACCGGGTCGACGGCGTTCGGGCGAGCGTCGTGCATGGCCTCCGCGCCGTTTTTCAGCAGGTTGACGAGCACCTGCTCGATCAGCACCGGGTCGACGTAGATGACGGGCAAGCGCGAGCGGATTTCGGTCAGGATGCGAATGCGGCGCTTGCGGGCCTCGATTTCGGCCAAGCCGACGGCGTCGGCGACGATGTCCGATACGCGCGCCGCCTGCCGCTTGGGCTCGCTGCGCTTTACGAATTCGCGGATGCGCTTGATGATCATGCCGGCGCGCACGGCTTGCTGGGCCGTTTTTTCGAGCACGGGCAGCAGCGTTTCCTGCGTGGTGCGTCCCGCCTTGACGAGCGCGACGGTGCCCGAGCAGTAATTGTTGATGGCGGCCAGCGGCTGATTGAGTTCGTGCGCGAGCGAGGAGGCCATTTCCCCCATCGTCATCAAACGGCTCGTGAAGTGCAGCTTTTCCTCTTGCTGGCGGGCAAGCTCCTGCGCCTGCTTGCGCGTGGTGATGTCGGTAGCGATCTGCATCTGCGCCAAGTGGCCGTCCACCCACTGGATGTACTGACGGCGCACCTCGAACCACTTTTGGATGCTCTGCACGTAGATTTCCTGGGCGTCGGCCGTGCTTTCCGTGAGCGCGGCGGCGGGCAGGCCGGCGTAGGCGTCCACCATGTCGATCGAATCGGACGATGCCTGGGCGCTGTCGAAGCCGCCGCCGGCCAGCTCCAAGTGGCCGTCGGGACGGATGCCGAACAAGTGCCGGTAATAGCGGTTCGCGAACAGCAGCTCGGCTTCGTCGGCGGCCAGCACCGAGACGGCCGCATCGAGGCTTTCGAGCACGGTCGTGAAGCGCTCGTGCGCGGCGGCCAATTCCTCGCGTGCGCGCTTGGGCTCGGTGATGTCGGTCATCGACGACATCCAGCCGGTTTGACGCCCGGAGCTGTCGATCAGCGGGGAGACGTACAGCCGCGCATGAAAGAGCGAGCCGTCCTTGCGCCGCACGCGCAACTCGAAGCCGGAGGAGGGGGCTTTGCCGCGCAGCGTCATATCGAGCTGGCGCTGCATTTCGGGGTAGGCGTCGCGCGGCCAGTACGGGAACGGCGCCGTTTTGCCGACGAGGTCGCTTTCGTCCCAACCCGTCATGCGGCAGAACGCCGGATTCACGTGAGTGATCCGGCCGTGCATGTCGAGCACGCGCATGCCGATCAGCACCGAGTTTTCCATCGCGCGGCGGAAAAACGCTTCGGCATACAGCGCCTGCTGCGCCTCGAAGCGTTGCCGCGTGTGTTTCCACAGGCTCCAAAGGCTCCAAAGCACGAAGCACGACAGGCCGGCGACGAGCCAGACGAGCGTGTTGTTCGTGAAGTTCGTGATCTGCGGGAACGCGTACACGCGCACGGTCACGCCTTGACCCGGCGGATCGAGCGGTAGATCGTAGAAGATGTCGCGGGGCAGCCGCGGGCGCGTCGATGTCGTCGCCAGCTCGCGGTTGTTCGCGTCGGTGATCGAGATCTTGTATTTGGCCGACAGTTCGGGCGGGATATCGTGCTTGAGAATGCCCTCGATCGAGAACACGGCCGCGATCGAGCCGAGGAACTCGCGGTCGCGGTAGATCGGCGTCTGCAGGGTCAGATAGCCGTTGCCCACGTCGTCGTAAATCAGCGGCGAGTAGGCCTGGCGCCGCGTGCCGCGCACGTCGGCGAACGCGGCCTGGACCGCCTCGTCCATCTGGGCGTCGGTCAGCCGCGCGAAGCGCTGGCCCGCCAGGGGCAGCGGCGTGTTGGGCCAGCGCGGCACCTTCTGGGCCGTATACCAGTTCAGATAGAGGATCTCGGGGTGGCCTTGCATGATGTCGGCCGTCGACATCTCGAACGAGTGCTGATCGGAGTGCCCCGCCGCGATGTCGCGTGCGAGCGCTTGCAATTGTTCCTGCGCCCCGGTCATCGACAGGCGGATTTGTTGCTGCGCCCAAGCCACATTGCGGTAGAGCGTGTCTTCCTGCTGCTGCTGCTCGCGGCGGTTCAAACTCCAAAGGATGAGGCTCATCACCACGAGGAATACGAGGATCGACAAGAGCGGCGTGAGCAAATACGAATTGGACCACCACGGTCCGTGGTGCCAGCGGGACGGCGCCGAATCGGTCCGGGAGGCGGACGATCGCGCCGAGCGTGCGAAAAGCCGATCGGTCAACATGGCTCGAATTGTAGCGCAGCGGGACGGGTCCAATTGGCGTAAAACAAGGGTGCTCAGGCGTCGTTTGACGCAACTGACGGCACGTTGCCGCACAGATGCCATCATTTTTAGGTGCAACGCAGCAATATTTCGTATCGTGAGAAATGATCTCGCAATTCGAAAAATTAATTGCTAAGGCGCGCCAAGCCTCATTACAATCGCCTTCAACCGCCGTGGTCCGACCCGGTCTGCGTCGCCCCGTTCGAAGCGCACCCCAAATCAGGAGACGAGAATGTCCGCTGTGCCCGACGAAGTCATGAAATATGTCGCCGCCGAAAAAGACGACGACCCCCAGGAAACCGGCGAATGGCTCGACGCGCTCGAAGGGGTCATTTCTGCCGTCGGTCCGGACCGTGCGCATTACTTGATCGAGAAGCAGATCGAGTTCGCGCGCGTGCATGGCGAGCATCTGCCGTTTTCGGCGCAGACGCCCTACATCAATACGATTCCCGTCTCGCGCCAGGCCAAGATTCCGGGCGATCAGGACATGGAGCACCGTATCCGCTCGTACACGCGGTGGAATGCGATCGCCATGGTCCTTCGGGCCGGCAAGCACACCAACGTCGGCGGCCACATCGCGTCGTTCGCTTCGGCCGCCACGCTGTATGACGTCGGATTCAACCACTTCTGGCATGCGCCGTCGGAGAACCACGGCGGCGATCTCGTGTTCGTGCAGGGCCATTCGTCGCCCGGCGTCTACTCGCGGGCGTTCCTGCTCGGCCGGCTGAGCGAAAACCAGCTTGACAATTTCCGCCAGGAAGTCGGCGGCGAGGGCATCTCCTCGTATCCGCACCCGTGGCTGATGCCCGATTTTTGGCAGTTCCCGACCGTCTCGATGGGTCTTGGCCCGATCATGGCGATCTATCAAGCGCGCTTCATGAAATATCTGCAGGCGCGCGGCATCGCGAAGACGGACGGCCGCAAGGTCTGGGCGTTCCTCGGCGACGGCGAAACCGACGAACCGGAATCGCTCGGTGCGATCGGCATGGCCGGGCGCGAGCGGCTCAACAATCTGGTGTTCGTCATCAACTGCAACTTGCAGCGCCTGGACGGGCCCGTGCGCGGCAACGGCAAGATCATTCAGGAGCTCGAATCGGAGTTCCGCGGCGCCGGCTGGAACGTCATCAAGGTCATTTGGGGCAGCCGCTGGGACGCGCTGTTCGCACGCGACAAGACGGGCGCGCTGATGCGCCGCATGATGGAAGTCGTCGACGGCGAATATCAGACGTACAAGTCCGAATCGGGCGCTTTCGTCCGTGAGCATTTCTTCAATTCGCCCGAACTGAAGGCGCTCGTCGCCGACTGGTCCGATGAGGACATCTGGAACCTGAACCGCGGCGGCCACGACCCGCACAAGATCTATGCGGCGTTCCACGAAGCGCAGCACGCCCAAAATCAGCCGACCGTCATCCTGGCGAAGACGATCAAAGGCTATGGCATGGGCGAGGCCGGGCAGGCCATGAACATTACCCACCAGCAGAAGAAAATGCAGGTGGATCAGCTCAAGGTGTTCCGCGATCAATTCCGCCTTCCGATCTCCGACGAAGACATCGTCAACGTGCCTTACCTGAAGTTCGAGGAAGGTTCGAAGGAACTGGAATACATGCGTGCGCGCCGCCAGGACATGGGCGGCTATCTGCCCGCGCGCCGCGAGAAGGCCGAATCGCTGCCGGTGCCCGAGCTTGCCGCGTTCGAGCCGCTGCTCAAGGGCACGGGCGAGGGTCGCGAGATTTCCACGACGATGGCGTTCGTGCGGATCTTGAACATCCTGCTCAAGGACAAGGCGCTCGGCAAGCGTGTCGTGCCGATCGTGCCCGACGAGTCCCGCACGTTCGGCATGGAAGGTCTCTTCCGTCAGATCGGGATCTGGAACCAGGACGGCCAGAAGTACGTGCCCGAGGATTCCGACCAGCTCATGTTCTACCGCGAATCGGAGACGGGGCAGATTCTGCAGGAAGGCATCAACGAAGCCGGCGGGATGTGCGACTGGATCGCGGCCGCGACGTCGTACTCGACGCACGGCGAGATCATGGTGCCGTTCTACATCTTCTATTCGATGTTCGGCCTGCAGCGCATCGGCGATCTCGTCTGGGCGGCCGGCGACATGCGTTCGCGCGGCTTCCTGCTCGGCGGGACCGCGGGGCGCACGACGCTCAACGGCGAAGGCCTGCAGCACGAAGACGGCCACTCGCTGCTGTGGGCGCAGTCGGTGCCGAACTGCCTGAGCTACGATCCGACGTTCGGCTTCGAACTCGCGGTCATCATGCAGGACGGTCTGCGCCGCATGGTGCAGAACCAGGAAGACGTGTTCTATTACATCACGGTGATGAACGAGAACTACGAGCACCCGGCGATGCCGCAGGGCGAGCACGTGGCCGAGCACATCATCAAGGGGTTGTATTCGTTCAAGAAGGCCGAGGGTGCATCGAAGAACCCGCGCGTGCAGCTGATGGGCGCCGGCACGATCATGAACGAAGTGATCGCCGCCGCGGATCTGCTCAAGAACGACTGGGGCGTCGACGCCGACATCTGGGGCGTGCCGAGCTTCACGCAGCTCGCGCGCGAAGGGCAGGACGTGACGCGCTGGAACTTGCTGCATCCGACCGAGCCGCGCAAGCTCTCGCACGTCGAGACGCTGCTCAAGGATGCGAAGGGCCCTGTCATCGCTTCGACCGACTACGTGCGCGCGCTGGCCGACCAAATTCGCGCGTATGTGCCCAATCGCTTCGTCGTGCTCGGTACCGACGGCTTCGGCCGCTCGGATACGCGCGAGCGTCTGCGTCACTTCTTCGAGGTCGACCGCTATTGGGTCGCCGTCGCGGCGCTGAACGCGCTGGCCGATGAGGGTACGATCGAGCGTAAGGTCGTCGCCGATGCGCTTGCGAAGTACAAGCTCGACCCCAACAAACCCAACCCGATGACCGTTTAAGGCATCGCCTTCGCGTGAGGCTGTGCGCGCGCCCGCCGCTTGGCAACACGGCGGGCGCGCCTGTGTGAGCCCCTGGAGACACCAACAATGAGTGAAGCGATCGAAGTCAAGGTGCCGGACATCGGCGATTACAAAGACGTGCCCGTCATCGAAATTCTCGTGAAGGCCGGCGACGCCGTCGAAAAGGAGCAGTCCCTCGTCACGCTCGAATCGGACAAGGCGACGATGGACGTGCCGAGCCCGCAAGCCGGCACGGTCAAGGAGGTGAAGGTCAAGCAAGGCGATTCCGTGTCCGAAGGCACGTTGATCATCTTGCTGGAGCCGACGGGCGGCGCAGCCTCCGCCAAGCCGGCTCAGGGGAACGGCGCGGCTGCGCCCGCGCCCGCCGCCCCTCAGTCGAGCGCACCCGCGCAAGCCGCGCCCGCGGCGGCCGGCGGCGGCGTGCAGGAAGTGAAGGTGCCGGACATCGGCGACTACAAAGACGTGCCCGTGATCGAAGTGGCCGTCAAAGTCGGCGACCGCGTCGAGAAGGAGCAGTCGCTCGTCACGCTCGAATCGGACAAGGCCACGATGGACGTGCCGAGCCCGGTTGCCGGCGTCGTCAAGGAAATCAAAGTCAAGGTGGGCGATTCCGTTTCGGAAGGCTCGCTGATCGTTCTCGTCGAAGCGCAGGGCGCGGCCCCGGCAGCGGCTGCGCCGGCGCAAGCGCCCGCGGCCAAGAAGGTCGAACCGCCTGCCGATTCGCCGCGCGAGGACGCGCCGCACGGCATGCCGGCTCAGCCGTCGGCGCTTGCGCAAGCGCCGATCATCCCGGCCGGCGAAGGCGGCTCGCGCCTGCCGAGCCATGCCTCGCCTTCGCTGCGCAAGTTCGCGCGCGAGCTTGGCGTCGATGTCGCTCAGGTGAAGGGCACGGGACCGAAGGGCCGCATTACGCAAGAGGACGTGACCGCGTTCGTCAAGGGCGTGATGACGGGCCAACGCTCGCTGGGCGGCGCGGCTCCGGCGGCGGCCGGCGCGGGCGGCGGCGAGCTGAATCTGCTGCCGTGGCCGAAGATCGATTTTACGAAGTTCGGTCCGATCGATCCGAAGCCGCTTTCGCGCATCAAGAAGATTTCCGGCGCGAACTTGCACCGCAACTGGGTAATGATCCCGCACGTCACGAACAACGACGAAGCGGACATCACCGAGCTCGAAGGGCTGCGCGTGCAGTTGAACAAGGAAAACGAGAAGGCCGGCGTGAAAGTCACGATGCTGGCGTTCGTGATCAAGGCCGTCGTCTCGGCGTTGAAGAAATTCCCGACGTTCAACGCAAGTCTCGACGGCGACACCCTCGTCTTCAAGCAGTACTACCACGTGGGTTTCGCGGCCGATACGCCGAACGGTCTCGTCGTGCCCGTGATCCGCGATGCGGACAAGAAGGGGCTCATCGAGATTGCGAAGGAAATGGCCGAACTGTCGAAGCTCGCGCGCGACGGCAAGCTCAAGCCGGATCAAATGCAAGGCGGATGCTTCTCGATCTCCTCGCTCGGCGGCATCGGCGGCACGCATTTCACGCCGATCATCAATGCGCCTGAAGTGGCGATTCTCGGGTTGTCGCGCGGCGCGATGAAGCCTGTGTGGGACGGCAAGCAGTTCGTGCCGCGTCTCACGCTGCCGCTTTCGCTTTCGTACGATCACCGCGTGATCGATGGGGCTGAAGCCGCGCGCTTCAATGCGTATCTGGGTGCGTTGCTTGCCGATTTCCGGCGCGTAATTCTTTAATCGTCGAACATGGCGCAATCCAAACAAGAAGGGGCGTGTGAATGAGTCTCGTCGAAGTGAAGGTGCCGGATATCGGCGATTTCAAGGATGTCGACGTCATCGAGGTCAACATCAAGCCGGGCGACGTCATCGAGAAAGAACAGTCGCTGCTGACGCTCGAATCGGACAAGGCCTCGATGGAAGTGCCGAGCGATGTCGCCGGCACCGTCAAGGAAGTCAAGATCAAAGCCGGCGATAAGGTGTCCCAAGGCACCGT
The DNA here is from genome assembly GCA_035492395.1 of Trinickia sp. GTDB lineage: Bacteria > Pseudomonadota > Gammaproteobacteria > Burkholderiales > Burkholderiaceae > Trinickia. Next base: position 19,008 of record DATJJH010000252.1, read on the forward strand.
CGTCGCACTCGTCGAAGCCGCTGCTGCCGCTGCCGAGCCGGCCAAAAGCGCGAGCGCGCCGCAGCCGGCCGCCGCTCCCGCGGCGAAGCCCGCCTCGAGCGCCGCACCCGCGGCCGCGCCTCAAGCCGGCAGCTTCTCGGGCGCCGCCGATATCGAGTGCGACATGCTCGTGCTCGGCGCCGGCCCCGGAGGCTATTCGGCTGCGTTCCGCGCGGCCGATCTCGGCATGAAGACGGTGCTCGTCGAACGCTATTCGACGCTCGGCGGCGTGTGTTTGAACGTGGGCTGCATTCCGTCGAAGGCGCTGCTGCATACGGCGCTTATCACCGACGAAGTGGCGGCGCTGGCCGATCACGGCATCACGTTCGGCAAACCGCAAATCGATCTGGACAAGCTGCGCGCGTTCAAATCGGGCGTCGTCAAGAAGCTGACGACCGGCCTGGCCGGCATGGCCAAGGCCCGCAAGGTGGAAGTGGCGACGGGCGTCGGCGCGTTCGTCGATCCGCATCACATGGAAGTGCAAGGCGAGGGCGGCAAGAAGATCGTCAAGTTCAAGCAAGCGATCATCGCGGCCGGATCCCAAGCCGTGAAGCTGCCGTTCATGCCGGAAGACCCGCGTGTCGTCGATTCCACGGGCGCCCTCGAACTGCGCCAAGTGCCGCAGCGCATGCTCGTCATCGGCGGGGGCATCATCGGCCTCGAAATGGCGACGGTCTATGCGACGCTCGGCGCGAAGATCGATGTGGTCGAAATGCTCGACGGCTTGATGATGGGCGCCGACCGCGATCTCGTGAAGGTCTGGCAGAAGTACAGCGCCAAGCATTTCGCCAACCTCATGCTCAAGACGAGGACGGCGGCGGCCGAAGCGAAGTCGGACGGCATCTATGTGAAGTTCGAAGGCGAACAGGCGCCGGCCGAGCCGCAACGCTACGACCTCGTGCTCGTGGCGGTGGGCCGCAGCCCGAACGGCAAGAAGATCGGCGCGGACAAGGCGGGCGTGGCGGTCACCGACCGCGGCTTCATCGAAGTCGATAAGCAGATGCGCACGAACGTGCCGCACATCTTCGCGATCGGCGATGTCGTCGGTCAGCCGATGCTCGCGCACAAAGCCGTGCATGAAGGCCACGTGGCAGCCGAGGCGGCGAACGGCGAAAAGGCATACTTCGACGCGCTGCAGATTCCCTCGGTGGCCTACACGGATCCGGAAGTGGCATGGGCCGGCAAGACGGAAGATCAGTGCAAGGCCGAAGGCATCAAGTACGGCAAGGCGGTCTTCCCTTGGGCGGCATCGGGCCGCGCGATCGCAAATGGGCGCGACGAGGGCTTTACGAAGCTGATCTTCGACGAACAAACGCATCGCGTGATCGGCGGCGGCATCGTCGGCCTGAATGCCGGCGATCTCATCAGCGAAGTGTGCTTGGCGATCGAGATGGGCGCCGATGCAACGGATATCGGCAAGACGATCCACCCGCATCCGACGCTCGGCGAATCGATCGGCATGGCGGCCGAGCTTTACGAGGGCGTCTGTACCGACTTGCCGCCGCAGCGTAAGAAGTAAGGCAACGCCCGCTGCCGGCCGGCGGTCGGCGGCGGGTTGCCGCTACCGGATCAGGCCGGTGTCCCGCCCGCTGTGTTTCATGCCGGGCGGCCGGCAAATAAAAAAACGGCGCGCTCCACTGAGGGAGCGCGCCGTTTTCGTCTTTCGGCGCGGAGCGAATGCCGAGTGATTACGCAGCCGTCTTCTTGGCGCCGGCAGCGCGCGACGCTTGCGACGCGGCTTGCTGGGCAGCCTTCTGCGCAGCCGTGGCGGCGGCGTTGAAGTTGCTTTCGGCGATTTCGACCGCTTGCTTCGTGGCCTTGTGAACCGTTTCGTACGTCGTGTTGGCGGCGGTGATGGCCGACTTCATGACGGCGACAGCGGTTTCCGAACCGGCCGGCGCGTTCTTCGCGACGTTCTCGACGAGCGCTTGAACCTTGCGGTTCTGCTCTTCGTACTGCGCTTCCGCGACGCGCGCGAATTCCGCTTGCGTGGCCGAGGCGATTTCATACAGGTGACGGCCGTACGACAGAACCTTTTCGGCCACCGGTTGCGCCAGGCTGGCTTGCAGCGCGACGAATTCTTGCGCGTCCTTGACCGACAGCGCACGCTGTGCGTTTTCCTGGCCTTCGGCGAGCGTCGACTTCACCACTTGAAGGTTCAGTTCGACAAGCTTCTCGATGCCTTCGAACGCTTTGTTCGTCAGACCGAAGAGGGCTTCGAGGTTCGCTTTCTGTGCTGCGGCGAATTGCTCAGGGGTCAACAGAGTCATCTTTTTGCTCCTGAAATTCGACCTGTCTTGGCAGGCCGAGCATGGTGGAATGGCTAAACTTGCGAGGCGTTTCTTGGATCGACGTGTATTGTGCGTCGCAACAACGGTTCCCATTTTAGGACGACGTGAACAAATGTCAAGCGGAATTTGGTGCGCCGCACAATATCGGGAATTTGTCGGTAAAACAATGCCTTGCGGGTATTGGGGGACGTGACGGTGGAATCGTTTTCGGGTATTTTTGCGGCACTGCTTGACGCGTGCCCGCGTGTCGATTGCGGCTTCGATGGCGGCTTTGATCCGCCGATGTGCGCTAGCGCGCGGTGTTTTGGCGGGAAACGCTGTACACCGAACGTGAGGCTGGCGCGTTAAGACGAACTTGCCGGGCCCGGGCGAGGACTGCTCGACCGAAACCCGCGTCGAATATGGCCTTGCGGGGAACGAATTCGTTCAAGTTTAGACAAATACGGCCGTTATGCCGTTACGGCCCCAGTAGGCGAGGCGGGATGCGCAAGATGCATGCACGGCCCGCGTTTCCCTAATTTACAAATTGGATCAAGGACGGCCCATAAGTGCTTAATATTGCTAATTTTTCGTAGCTTTACTACACTTGCCGACAACCGTTCGCCACTCCTGCTTCAGAACACCAATGAAATTCGCTCTGTTTTCGTCGCTCAGCATGATGCGAGGCGTGGCGCTCGGCACAGTCGTGTCGGCCGGCGCATTGCTCGTCGCGACCATCGCGACCCCGATCGATGCCTTTGCCGCGACCGCCACGGCGGCTCATCAGCCGGTCCATAAGAAACACCTGAAAAAGAGCGACAAGGTCGCCGCCGCCGCGGTTACGCAAGCGAAGGCGCCGGTCAAACGCGCGCGCGTACACTACACGGCGCGCGCACATGGGCGCCACGGTGTCGTGCATCGCGTGGCTTTCGAGCCGCGTTCCCCCACGGCCGGGCAGGCTTTCGGTCTGCAGGAGACGCCTGAAGGCGTTGCCCTGCGCTCCAATGTCGCGTTCGTCGTCGATCAGAATACGTCGGAAGTCCTGTTCGACAAAAATTCCACGTCGGTCGTACCCATCGCGTCGATCACAAAGCTGATGACCGCCATGGTCGTGCTCGATTCGAAGGCGCCGCTCACCGATCAGATCGAAGTCACCGAGGAAGACAAGGACTACGAGAAGCACACGGGTTCGCGCCTACGCGTCGGCTCGGTGCTCTCGCGTGAGGATATGCTGCACATCGCGCTGATGGCGTCGGAAAACCGCGCCGCCGCCGCGCTTTCGCGCTATTACCCGGGCGGCCGCCCGGCGTTCATCTCCGCGATGAACGCAAAGGCGAAAGAGCTGGGGATGAACGACACGCACTTCGAGAACCCGACCGGCCTCACGAGCCACAATGTATCGACGGCGCGCGATCTCGTGAAAATGATCAACGCGGCCTATCAATATCCGCTGATCCGCAAGTTCTCGACCGATCGCAGCTACGAAGTGTCGCCGGGCCGCGGCGTGCTGGCCTACAACAGCACGAATGCGCTCGTGCGCAATCCTGCTTGGGATATCGGGCTGCAAAAGACCGGCTTCATCAACGAAGCGGGCGAGTGTCTCGTGATGCAGGCGACGATCCACGGCCGCCCCATGGTCATGGTGCTGCTCGATTCCTTGGGCAAGTACTCGCGTTTTGCCGATGCGCAGCGTCTACGCAAGTGGCTCGACGAGTCCGACGGGCCGCGCATCACCAGCGCGGACGCAGGCGGTCGCGGCACCTGAGGCCGACGGCGATCGAGCTCGTGCGCCTCCTTGGCGTCGCGTCTGGCGAAACAAAAAGCCCGCTTCTCGAAGCGGGCTTTTTGTTGTGCGCGTCTCGCGCTTCGATGGACGTCGACGGCACCTACGCCGTGCCGCGCCGCGCCGACAAGCGGCAGGCTTAGTGCGCCCCTGACTTCATCGGGGCTTCGGCCGGGGCTTCAGGATGGTAGCCGAGCGACTCCGAAATGACGAGGGCGGTGCGGCTCAACTGGCCGAGCCACGAGTCTTGCAGGCGATCGGCCGGAGCGGACAGCGACAAGCCGGCTACGAGCTTGCCGGTATCGTCATAGATACCCGCGGCGATGCATCGCACGCCGAGCTCCAGTTCTTCGTTATCGCGCGCGCACGCCTGTTGACGAACCTGCGTCAATTCCCGTTCGAGCCGCGAGATGTCCGTGATGCTGTTCTGCGTATGCCCCGAGAGTCCCGTGCGCATGGCGTAGGCGCGTACACGCGCGGCCTCGTCCGCAGCCAAGAACAGCTTGCCGACGGACGTGAGATGAAGCGGCGCCCGGCCGCCGATGGCGCGCACCACCTGCATGCCCGAACGCTCGGAGTAGGCCCGTTCGATATAGACGATTTCGTCGCCTTGGCGTACCGACAGATTGACGGTTTGCCCCGTCATCCGGTGCAGCTCGCGCATGGGGGCGAGGGCGGCGTCGCGAACCGAGAGCCGCGCCTTGACGAGGTTGCCCAGTTCGAGCAGCCGCATCCCCAGCCGATAGGTGCCCGGATCGGACCGGTCGACTAGGCGGCACGTGACCATGTCGTTCAGGATCCGGTGCGCCGTCGACGGATGAAGTTCGGTGCCCAGTGCGAGCTCCTTGAGGCTGACCGGATCGGTATGGGCAGCCAGCGCGTCGAGCAGGCGCATCATGCGTTCGATCACTTGGATCGACGTTTTGGAGTCCGGATTCGTCTCGCTCATTGGAAATCGATTGACTCGGCAATTAACACGTGGGGCCCATTGTATCTCGTATTGTGAAAAAAGCGAACGCCGTTTGAATGAGCCCTCGGGTGGCGGGCCGGCGCTTTTTTCCGCTCGTTGCGTTGCCGGCGGCCATAAACGACGCATAATCGTGTCGTTTCATTCACCTGTGGCCGCCATGCGAGTCGGACTTTTCGTCACTTGCCTCATTGATCTGATGCGCCCGGAGATCGGGTTTTCCGTCGTCAAGCTGCTCGAGCAAGCGGGCTTCAATGTTGTCGTCCCGCCGGCCCAAACCTGCTGCGGGCAACCGGCCTACAACTCCGGGGAGCGCGGCGTCGCCCGCGACCTCGCGGAAAAGATGCTGCGCGAATTCGAGCAGTTCGACTACGTCGTGGTTCCCTCGGGTTCGTGCGGCGGGATGATCGCCGTGCATTACGGCGACCTTTTTCGCGACGACCCGGAGCTGATGGGGCGCTACGAAAGGCTGCGTGCCAAAGTCTATGAATTGACCGATTTTCTCGTCAATGTCGCGAAGGTAGAGTTGGCGGCCGGCGCTTTCGCGGGGCCTGTCACCTATCACGATTCCTGCGCGGGCTTGCGCGAGCTAGGCGTCAAGCAGCAGCCGCGCGCGCTGCTGGCCCAGCGCGGAATCGCCGTGACCGAAATGAAGGATTGCGAGCACTGCTGCGGCTTCGGCGGCACCTTCGCCGTCAAGTACGGCAACATCTCCACGGCCATCGCCGACGAAAAGTGCGAGAACGTTCAAGCGAGCGGAACGGGCTGCGTCGTGCTCGGCGATCTGGGCTGCATGCTCAATATCGAAGGGCGGCTGCGCCGCACGGGCGACACGACGACGCGCGTGCTGCATATCGCCCAGGTGCTGGCCGGCGACACCGACCACTGAGCGAGCACAGAGCAGCGGCGCTGCATTCAACGAACGGATACCTCGGGCCCTCATGCAAGTTCAATCGATGCATTTCAAGGCGCGCGCCAAGAAAGGCCTGGCCGACGCGCGTTTGCAGCAAAACCTCAAAAAACTGTCGACGAAGTTCGTGTCCGCGCGCGCCGTGGCCATGCAGGCGATCGACTTTCCGGCCACGCGCGCCGAACTGAAAGCGCGCCGCAATCGGGCGCTCGACAATCTCGACGTGTGGCTCGAGACGTTCGAGCGTGAAGCTGCGCGGCGCGGCACGACCGTGCTGTATGCCGAAACCACGCAAGACGCCGCGAAGCTCATCGCCGACATCGCGCGCAAGCACGACGTCAAGAAGGTCATCAAGACGAAATCGATGGTGTCGGAGGAAATGCGGCTCAATGCCGTGCTCGGCGACATGGGCGTTCAGTCGATAGAGACCGACCTCGGCGAATACATCCTGCAGATCAACGACAACGAGCCGCCGAGCCACATCATTGCGCCCGTCGTGCACAAGGACAAGGAGGCGATCGCCGACTTGTTCGCGGCCACGCACGGGCGGCCGCGGCTGACCGAGATCCCGGACATGACGCGCGAGGCCCGCGAGGTGTTGCGTCCGCATTTCTTGTCGGCGGATATGGGCGTGACGGGCGGCAATTTCCTCGTCGCCGAAACCGGCTCCGTCGCCATCGTGACCAATGAAGGCAACGAGGGCATGTGCACGGTCATGCCGCGCGTGCATGTGGCCGTCACCGGCATCGAAAAAGTGCTGCCCACGCTGGAAGACCTCGCCCTGGCGATGAGGCTGCTGCCGCGCAGCGCAACGGGGCAGGCGACGTCGAATTATTTTTCGCTGTTGACCGGGCCGCGCGGCGAGGGCGATTTGGACGGGCCCGAGCACATGTACGTCGTGCTCGTCGACGGCGGCCGCACGGGCCTGATCGGCGGCGCGTTTCAAGAGATGTTGCGCTGTATTCGTTGCGGCGCGTGCATGAACCACTGTCCCGTCTACCAGAAGGTCGGCGGCCACGCTTACGGCTGGGTCTACCCGGGGCCGATGGGCTCGGTGCTCACGCCCAGTTACGTCGGCGTCGACAAGGCGCTCGATCTGCCGCAGGCCGCGACGATGTGCGGCGAATGCAACGCGGTCTGCCCCGTGGGCATCCCGCTCTCCGATCTGCTGCGTAAATTGCGCGAAAAGCAGGTCGAGCGGGGCCTGAGGCCGTTGCGGGAGCGTGCCGCGCTTGCCGTCTGGGGCTTTGTCGCGATGCGGCCGGCGCTGTATGCCTGGGTGACCAAGCTTGCCGTTCGGGTGCTCGAGCGGGCGGGCGGAAGCCGGCGCTCGATTGCGTACTTGCCGTTCGGCCGAGGCTGGACCGCGACGCGGGAAATGCCGGCGCCGGTCGGCCGCACGTTCCGCGAGCTTTACGCCGCGCAGCGTACGCACTTGGATCGCAGCCAACAGCGGCGCAGCTAACAAGCGGAGGGGTTCATTGTTTATCCTGCCGCAACGCTGAATTCGCTATTCACATCTTTGTCTCGATAGGCGAAGTTTATAGAATACGTGCCATGGATACGAGCGGGCGCGCGATCGGCGCGTGTCCGTCGAGAAAAGGGGCACGAATATGAGAACGACAAGATCGGGCTATATCTCCAGCTACTGGCCGGTGGCGCTGGCCGCGGCGTTGATCGTCCTGGCCGCATTGCGCGCTTACGGCGGCGGCGCGGCGTACGAGCCGCTGCCGGCCGAACAGGTCACGGCGGAACTTGCGCGCACGGTGTCGTACGGGCTCATCGACGCGGGGTCGGCGGCGGTTGCGCCGGCGGTGCATCGCGCACAGGCGCCCGCGGCGACGCCCCAGGCATCGTAGGCGACAGCTCGATATAATGTGCGATTCCCTCGCCGGCGGGCAGTTCAGGGCTCCGAGGGGTTCCAAAACGGGACTCCAAAGCCGCCCCCGCAACTGCGGTCACCACGCGCGCGCCGGCTCGTGCAGCCCCTTTCGATGAAAACCGTTTCTATCTGCTTTGTTTGTCTCGGAAACATCTGCCGCTCGCCCACGGCGGAAGCGGTCATGCGCGCGCAAGTTGCTGCCGCCGGGCTGACCGAGCAGGTGCTGATCGACTCCGCCGGCACCGGCGACTGGCACGTGGGCAAGGCGCCGGACTCGCGCGCGCAGCACGCCGGGCGCGGCCGCGGCTACGACCTGTCGCCGCTGCGGGCCAGACAGATCGACGTGCGAGACTTCGACCGCTTCGATCTGCTGCTGGCGATGGACGACGAAAACGTGAGCAACCTGCTGCGCTTATGCCCGCCCGAGCGGCGCCCCCGCGTGAGGTTGCTGATGGAGTTCGCGCCCGAGGGCGGCGGCCGCGAGGTGGTTGACCCCTATTTCGGCGGCAACGAGGGTTTCGAAGCGGTGCTCGATCAGTGCGAAGCGGCGTGTCGCGGCTTGCTCACGCACCTGCGGGCGCAGCTCGAAGAAGCGTAACTTCGCCGTGGCCGCGCATTCCGTCACCAATAACCTAAACGTTGAAGGGGATACTTGACTAAAAGCGTCATGTATTTATACTTGACCAAAATCGTCGAGAATTCGGATCCCCTGTCCCTATGAGACTCACCACGAAAGGCCGTTTCGCCGTTACGGCGATGATCGACCTGGCCCTGCGCCAGGAGCAAGGTCCGGTGACGCTCGCCGGCATCAGTCAGCGTCAGCGCATCTCGCTGTCGTACCTCGAGCAATTGTTCGGGAAGCTGCGCCGTCACGAGATCGTCGAATCGGTGCGGGGGCCGGGCGGCGGGTACAACCTCGCGCGCCGGGCGCAGGAGGTCACGGTGGCGGACATCATCATCGCCGTGGACGAACCGCTCGATGCCACGCAGTGCGGCGGAAAGGGCTCGTGCGAGGGCACGAAGCAGCACGACGGCCACTGCATGACGCACGAGCTGTGGTCGACGCTGAACCAGAAAATGGTCGAGTACCTCGATTCGGTCTCATTGCAGGATCTCGTCGATCAGCAGCGCGCGCGGGAAGGGTCCCCGGCGGTGCTGCGCGATAGGCGCCCCGAAAGCGCGGCCGTCGAAGCGGCGCGCGTCGCCCCCAAAGGGCCCAATTCCGTATTCAACATCGCGAGTTCGTAAAGCCGGCGCGAGATCAAACGAAGCCAGCGCGAACGAACATTGACGAGCTATAACGATTTCCCCCGGAGCCATTGATGACTAACCAGATGCCCCACCTGCCCATCTACATGGACTACAGCGCGACGACCCCCGTCGATCCGCGCGTGGTGGACAAGATGATCCCGTATCTGCGGGAGCAGTTCGGCAACCCCGCGTCGCGCAGCCATTCGTACGGCTGGGAAGCGGAGCGGGCGGTCGAGGAAGCGCGCGAGCAAGTCGCGGCGCTCGTGAATGCCGACCCGCGCGAAATCATCTGGACGTCCGGGGCGACGGAGTCGGACAACCTGGCGATCAAGGGCGCCGCGCACTTCTACAAGAGCAAGGGCAAGCACATCATCACGGTGAAGACCGAGCACAAGGCCGTGCTCGATACCTGCCGCGAGCTGGAGCGCGAAGGCTTCGAAGTGACCTACCTCGATGTCAAGAGCGACGGCCTCATCGATCTCGACGTCTTCAAGGCCGCGCTGCGGCCCGACACGATCCTCGTCTCGGTCATGTCCGTCAACAACGAGATCGGCGTCATCCAAGACATCGAGGCGATCGGCGAGATCTGCCGCGAAAAGAGCATCGTCTTCCACGTGGATGCGGCGCAAGCGACCGGGAAGATCGAAATCGATCTGAACCGTCTGAAGGTCGATCTGATGTCGTTCTCGGCGCATAAGACATATGGCCCCAAGGGCATCGGCGCGCTGTACGTGCGTCGCAAGCCGCGTGTGCGCGTCGAAGCGCAGATGCACGGCGGCGGTCACGAGCGCGGCATGCGTTCGGGCACGTTGGCGACGCACCAGATCGTCGGCATGGGCGAGGCGTTCCGCATCGCGCGCGAGGAAATGGCCACGGAGAACGAACGTGTGCGCATGCTGCGCGACCGGCTGCTCAAGGGTCTGACCGAGATGGACGAGGTCTACGTCAACGGCGACATGGAGCGCCGCGTGCCGCACAACCTGAACATCAGCTTCAATTTCGTCGAAGGCGAATCGCTGATCATGGCGATCAAGGATGTCGCCGTGTCGTCGGGCTCGGCCTGCACGTCGGCTTCGCTGGAGCCCTCGTATGTCCTGCGCGCGCTCGGCCGCAACGACGAACTGGCGCACAGCTCGATCCGTTTCACGGTGGGCCGCTTTACGACGGAACAAGACGTCGAGTACGTCGTCAACCTGCTGAAGAGCAAGATCGCGAAGTTGCGCGACCTGTCTCCGCTGTGGGAAATGCATCAGGACGGCATCGACCTGTCGACGATCAAATGGGCCGCGCACTGAGCGCCTCGCGATTACTCGGATTTAAGCGAATCTAGGAGTTCGATCATGTCTTACAGCAACAAAGTTCTCGATCATTACGAAAACCCGCGCAACGTTGGTTCGTTCTCGAAAGACGACGATACGGTCGGCACCGGCATGGTGGGCGCCCCCGCGTGCGGCGACGTCATGAAGCTGCAGATCCGCGTCGGCGCCGACGGCGTCATCGAAGATGCGAAGTTCAAGACGTACGGCTGCGGTTCGGCCATCGCGTCGAGCTCGCTCGTCACGGAATGGGTGAAGGGCAAGACGCTCGACGAAGCCCTCTCCATCAAGAACACGCATATCGCCGAAGAGCTCGCATTGCCGCCGGTCAAGATCCACTGCTCGATTCTCGCGGAAGACGCGATCAAGGCGGCGGTGGCCGACTACAAGCAACGTCACGGCGGCGCTCAATCGGCCGACGAGGCCAAGCAGCAAGCCGCGTAAGCGAACGAAAGATCATGGCGATCACACTGACCGAAAAAGCCGCGCAGCACGTGCAGAAGTACCTGACCCGCCGCGGCAAGGGGCTCGGGCTGCGCCTGGGCGTGCGCACGACGGGGTGCTCCGGGCTCGCCTATAAGCTCGAGTACGTCGACGAGCTCGAACCCGAGGATCAAATCTTCGAGTGCAATGGCGTGAAGGTCATCGTCGATCCGAAGAGCCTGGCCTACATCGACGGCACCGAGCTGGATTTCGCGCGCGAAGGGTTGAACGAAGGGTTCAAGTTCAACAACCCGAACGTGAAGGACGAGTGCGGCTGCGGCGAATCGTTCCGCGTATGACGATGGCGGGCCGCCTTGGGCGGGCGAGAAGGCGGCGCGGGCCGCCTTTTTGTTTCTAGGCGCTCGTCCGGCGGCATGACGCCGGTTTTCCGTTTCGCGCTTTACGTAACAGCGACGATTGCCAACATGTCCTCGATCCAAGACAGCCACTTCGACTTGTTCCATTTGCCGGCGCGCTTTTCGCTCGATCTCGAGGCGCTCGAACATGCTTACCGCACGGTACAGGCGCAGGTCCATCCCGACCGGTTCGCCGCGGCGGGCGAGGCGCAAAAACGCGTCGCCATGCAATGGGCCACGCGCGCGAACGAGGCCTACCAGACGCTGCGGGATCCGCTCAAGCGCGCCACGTATCTGCTCTCGTTACGGGGCGTCGATGTCGGCGCATCCGAGAACACGGCCATGGAGCCGGCGTTTTTGATGCAGCAGATGGAATGGCGCGAACGCGTGGAGGACGCCGCCGATGCGAGGAACGTCGGCGAACTGCTCGCGCTGCAAGGCGAGCTTCGCGACGAGGAGCGTGCGCGCTTCGAGCGGCTCGGAACGCTGCTCGAGCACGGCGCCGATCAGCCGGCGGCCGAAGCCGTGCGGCAGTTGATGTTTCTCGAGCGCGTGGCCGGCGACATCGGCCATCAGATCGAACGCCTCGAACACTGACCCTATACAACAGAATGGCCCTACTGCAAATCTCGGAACCCGGCATGGCGCCCGCGCCGCATCAGCGGCGCCTGGCGGTCGGCATCGATCTCGGCACGACGAATTCGCTCGTGGCCGCCGTGCGCAATAGCACTGCCGAAGCGCTGCCCGACGAAGCGGGCCGGGTGCTGCTGCCCTCGGTCGTGCGCTACCTCGAACGCGGCGGTCGCCGCATCGGCCATACGGCGAAAGAAGAAGCGGTGCTCGATCCGCGCAATACGATCGTTTCGGTCAAGCGGTTCATGGGACGCGGCAAGCAAGAGGTGGAAGGCGCGGAGAACGCGCCTTATGAATTCGTCGACGCCCCGGGGATGGTGCAGATTCGCACGGTCGCGGGCGTGAAGAGTCCGGTCGAAGTCTCGGCCGAGATTCTCGCCACCTTGCGTCAGCGCGCAGAGGATTCGCTGGGCGACGAACTCGTCGGGGCCGTCATCACCGTGCCCGCGTACTTCGACGAGGCGCAGCGCCAAGCGACCAAGGATGCGGCCCGGCTCGCAGGGCTAAACGTGCTGCGCTTGCTCAACGAGCCGACGGCCGCGGCGATCGCCTACGGGCTCGATCACGGGGCCGAGGGGCTGTACGCGGTCTACGACCTCGGCGGCGGCACGTTCGATCTATCGATCCTCAAGCTGACGAAGGGTGTATTCGAGGTGCTCGCGGCCGGCGGCGATTCGGCGCTGGGCGGGGACGACTTCGATCACGTCTTGTTCCGTCACGTGCTGCACGAAGCGGGTTTGGCGCCGCAAGGCCTGGCCCCGGAGGACGTCCGGCTGCTGCTCGATCGTGTGCGCGTCGCAAAGGAGGCGCTGTCGTCATCGCCCGAGGCGACGGTCGAGGCGACGCTGTCCGACGGTACGCCGATCTCGGTGCCGCTGACCGAGACGCAGTTCGCGGAACTCGTGCGCTCGCTCGTCGAGCGTACGCTCGTGCCGACGAAGAAGGCGCTGCGCGACGCAAAGATCGCGCAGCAGGACGTGAAGGGCGTCGTGCTCGTCGGCGGGGCCACGCGCATGCCCGTCATTCGCCGTGCCGTCGAGGCGTTTTTCGGCCAGCCGCCGTTGACCAATCTCGACCCCGATCAGGTCGTCGCGCTCGGCGCGGCGATTCAGGCCGACCTGCTCGCCGGCAATCGCGCCGGCGAAGACTGGCTGTTGCTCGACGTCATCCCGCTGTCGCTCGGCGTGGAGACGATGGGCGGGCTGGCCGAAAAAATCATTCCGCGCAATTCGACGATCCCCGTCGCGCGCGCGCAAGAGTTCACGACGTTCAAGGACGGCCAGACCGCCATGGCGATTCACGTCGTGCAAGGGGAGCGCGAACTCGTATCCGATTGCCGCTCGCTTGCGCGATTCGAGTTACGCGGCATTCCACCGATGGCGGCCGGCGCGGCCCGTATTCGTGTGACCTATCAAGTCGATGCGGATGGTTTGCTGTCAGTCTTCGCGCGCGAGCAACATTCGGGGGTCGAGGCGTCGGTCGTGGTCAAGCCCTCGTATGGCCTGGCCGACGACGATGTCGCGCGCATGCTCGAGGAGAGCTTCAGCACGGCGGAAATCGACATGCGCGCACGGGCGTTGCGCGAAGCGCAGGTGGAGGCGCAACGCTTGCTCGAGGCCACCCAAGCCGCGCTTGGCGCCGATGGCGAATTGCTGGCCGACGATGAACGCGTGAAGGTGGAAGCCGCGTTGGCTCGCTTGAGCGTGGCGGCCCAGGGCGATGTCGCCGACGACATCGAAACGGCGACCAAAGCGCTCGCCGAGGAAACCGACGAGTTTGCCGCTCGGCGCATGAACAAGAGCATTCGCCAAGCGTTGACCGGCCGCAAGCTCGAGGACATCTGACATTTTTGTGTCGACGCGCCCGCCTTACAATGACGAGGCGGGCGACGCCGGCCGCCCCGCATCCTACAAGCCACGGAATTTCCTATGCCTCAAATCGTTGTCCTGCCCCATGTCGAACTGTGCCCGGAAGGGGCGGTGTTCGAGGCCGCGCCGGGCGAGAGCGTGTGCGACGCGCTGCTCGAGCACGGCATCGAAATCGAGCACGCGTGCGAAAAGTCTTGCGCTTGCACCACGTGTCATGTGATCGTGCGGGAAGGTTTCGAAGCGCTCGCGCCGTCGGAAGAGGACGAGGACGATCTGCTCGACAAGGCGTGGGGGCTCGAGCCAACCTCGCGGCTATCGTGCCAAGCGCGTGTGCCGCAAGATAAGGATCTCGTCGTCGAGATCCCGCGCTACTCGATCAATCACGCTAAAGAAAATCATTGAGACCCGAAGGAGGGAGCAGCCATGAAGTGGACGGACGTGCAAGAAATCGCAATGGCCCTCACCGACAATCATCCGGAGGTCGATCCGCAGCAGATCCGCTTTACGGACCTGCACCAGTGGGTCATGGCGCTCGACGGCTTCGACGACGATCCTAATCGATCGAGCGAAAAGATTCTCGAAGCGATTCAGCTAGCTTGGATCGAAGACGCGCAGGAGTGAGTCGCGGCGGATCCAAGGAAAGCGGTGTAGCGATGAAGAGGTAAGGTTGCGTTGCCGCAGCGACGGATAGCAGCAGAACCCAAGAAAGGCGACCCATGTGAGGTCGCCTTTTTTGTGGGTGTTCGAAGCGTGACCGCCTCCGCCATGCATCGCGTGGCGGGGGCGGCTTCGTCGGACGCTTATCGCAAGCCGATCGTTGCCGCTCTCAGCCTGCCGCCAATGCGCCGTGCTCGATGTGCACGCGCTCGCCCTGTTGGAACGGCGGTGCTTCACGATAATTGAAATAGCGCAGGTGGCCGTTCTGCATTCTCACGCGCACTTGGTAGCTCGTTTCGCTGCGTAGGTGCTTTTCCACCGAGTTGCCGGCGAAGCCTCCCCCGACCGCGCCGAGTACCGTCATCGCGGTCCGCCCCGTGCCTGCGCCGAACTGGTTGCCGATCAGGCCGCCGGCCACCGCGCCGCCCACCGCGCCAATGCCGGTGCCATGCCCTTCATGCCGTACCGCCCCGATCGATTCGACCGTGCCGCAGCTCGCGCAGTAGGCCTGCTGGGCGTTCGGCTGCTGTTGCGGTTGGGCGTAGGGCTGTTGTGCGAGCTGTTGCTGCTGCGCATATTGCTGTTGCTGCGTGGGCGGTTGGCCGGACGGTTGGGCGTAGGAGGGTTGGCCCGGCTGTCCAGCGTATTGCACCTGGCCCGGCGCCGGTTGGGCGGCTTGGGACGAGGGCGCTTGAACTCGCCCTGGCTGCTGCTGGGGTTGCGGTTGCGGGCTCGTCAGCGATGTCGACGTGGTGTTGGCCGGAGCGGCCGAATCGACAACAGGTTGCGACGAAACCTGCGCGGTTTGCGTTTGATCGTTTTGAACGCTCGAACTCGATGCCTTGGGGAATACGCCGGTAATGGCGGCGGTGGCGGCGAGGCTCGCAACGATGACGGTGCCCGCGGCGACCGCGATCAGCGGGTGCAAACGACGAGCGGGGGTGGTCGGATTGTTCATGTTGTACCTCCGTGAGAACGAAGGGGGCTTCTAATTGAGACGTCGTTAGTTTCCACCATCGCCCGGATCTCGGCGTTTCAATTTGTAACGCGCGACGCCTCGCTACGATCGCGCGCTGCGATGGCGGGCGGCCGAAAGACGCTCGGCACTCGACTTTGGAAGGGTCGCATCGCATAAAAGAAAGCCGCCCCCAGCGGGGCTGGCGGGCGGCTTTTACCGATCGTTACACTCTGCCGTGGCTTGTGCGCGTCAGTCCTCGCGGCGCAGGTGCGGGAACAGAATGACGTCGCGAATGCTCGGGCTGTCGGTGAGCAGCATCACGAGCCGATCGATGCCGATCCCGCAGCCGCCTGTCGGCGGCATGCCGTATTCGAGCGCGCGGATGTAGTCGGCATCGAAGTACATTGCTTCCTCGTCGCCGGCGTCCTTCTGCTCGACTTGCTTCTTGAAGCGCGCCGCCTGATCTTCGGGATCGTTCAGCTCGGAGAAACCGTTGGCGATTTCGCGGCCTGTGATGAACAGCTCGAACCGCTCGGTGATGCCTTCGACCGAATCGGAGGCGCGTGCAAGCGGCGATACTTCCACCGGGTAGTCGATGATGTACGTCGGCTCCCACAGCTGCGCTTCGGCCGTTTCCTCGAACAGCGCCAATTGCAGTGCGCCGACGCCCGCATTCAAAAAGGTCGGCTGCGTCGTATCGACGCCGAAGCGCTTGAGTTCCGTGCGCAGGAACGCAGCGTCGGCCAGTTGCGCATCGCTGTAGTCGGGCGCGTATTTGCGGATGGCTTGCGTGATCGTCAGGCGATGGAACGGCTTGGACAGATCGAGCTCACGCCCTTGATAGACGATGTTGGCCGTGCCGAGGGAATCGATGGCGGCCTGGCGTATCAACTGTTCGGTGAAGTCCATGAGCCACGTGTAATCCGTGTACGCGGCGTAGAACTCCATCATCGTGAATTCCGGATTGTGCCGCGGCGAGACGCCTTCATTGCGGAAATTCCGGTTGACCTCGAAGACACGCTCGAAGCCGCCCACGATCAGCCGCTTCAGATAAAGCTCCGGCGCAATGCGCAGGAACATCTGCATGTCGAGCGCATTGTGGTGCGTCGTGAACGGCTTGGCCGCCGCGCCGCCCGGGATCGGGTGCAGCATCGGCGTTTCGACTTCCATGAACTCGGCGTCCGACATGAACTTCCGGATCGACGAAAGGGCCTTCGTGCGAGCGACGAACGTGCTGCGCGCCTCGGGCGTCACGATCAAGTCGACGTAGCGTTGACGGTAGCGCGTTTCCTGGTCGGACAGGCCGTGGAATTTGTCGGGTAGGGGGCGCAGCGCCTTCGACAGCAGGCGCAGCTCGGTGCAGCGCACCGACAGCTCGCCCTTGTTCGTGCGGAAGAGCACGCCGCGGGCGGCGATGATGTCGCCGAGATCCCACTTCTTGAAGGCCTCGTACGCCTGCTCGCCCACGTCGGCCGGGGTGACGAAGAATTGGATTTGCCCCGAGCCGTCCTGCACGGTCGCGAAGCTCGCCTTGCCCATGACGCGCTTGAGCATCATGCGGCCGGCCACGGCGACTTGCAGCGCGGTGGCTTCGAGCGCGTCCTTGTCGGCGTCGACGTACTGCGATTGCAGATCGCCCGCATGGTGCGTGGGGCGGAAATCGTTCGGGTAGGCGATACCCGACTCGCGAAGCAGGCGCAGCTTTTCGCGCCGCTCGGCGATGATCTTGTTCTCGTCGACGCTGGCGTCGACGGTGGGGAGAGTCGATTCGGTCATGGTGTATCCGGTGCGCTTAGACGCCTTGCTTCAGGCTCGCGCTGATGAAATCGTCGAGATCGCCGTCGAGCACGGCCTTCGTGTTGCTCATTTCGACGTTGGTCCGCAAATCCTTGATGCGGCTCTGATCGAGCACGTACGAACGGATTTGATGGCCCCAGCCCACATCGGTCTTGCTCGATTCAAGCTTGTCCTGCTCGGCTTGACGCTTGCGGATCTCGGCCTCGTACAAGCGCGACTTGAGCATCGCCATCGCTTCGGCGCGATTGCGGTGCTGCGAGCGGTCGTTCTGGCATTGCACGACGATGCCCGACGGCATGTGCGTGATCCGCACGGCCGAATCGGTCTTGTTGATGTGCTGGCCGCCGGCGCCCGACGCGCGGTACGTGTCGATGCGCAGGTCGGCCGGGTTGATGTCGACTTCGATCGAATCGTCGATCTCGGGATAGACGAACACCGAGGAAAACGACGTATGCCGGCCGCCCGACGAATCGAACGGCGATTTGCGCACGAGGCGGTGGATGCCCGTTTCGGTGCGCAAGAACCCATAGGCGTATTCGCCTTCGACTTTGATCGTGGCGTTCTTGATGCCCGCGACGTCGCCTTCCGATTCTTCCAGCACTTCGGTCTTGAAGCCCTTGCGCTCGCAATAGCGCAGGTACTGACGCAGCAGCATGGCGGCCCAGTCGCAGGCCTCGGTGCCGCCCGCGCCGGCTTGAATGTCGATGAATGCGTTGTTCGGATCGGCCGGGTTGGCGAACATCCGGCGGAATTCGAGATCGGCGACGCGCGCTTCGATCGCTTGAGCATCGGCCTCGCAGGCGAGAAGCGTGTCGTCGTCGCTTTCCTCGCGGGCCATGTCGAACAGATCCTGCGCATCGCGCAAATCGGTGTCGAGCGCGGACAGGGTCAGAACGACGCCTTCGAGCATCTTCTTTTCCCGGCCGAGGGCCTGGGCGTGCTTCGAGTCGTTCCAGACGTTCGGATCCTCGAGTTCCTTGTTGACTTCAGCTAGACGCGCAAATTTGGCGTCGTAGTCAAAGATACCCCCGTAGCTCGCTCGCGCGCCGGCGCAAGTCCGCTAGAGAGCCTTCGATCGCGTTCAGACGTTCGGCTTCCATGTCGATCTTTTCTGCTTCGTGAAAAGGGGAAATTATAGCCGATCGGTCCGCCGCGCCGGGCGCTGCCGGCGCCGGCGATGTTCATTCGGCCAAGGCCCTGGCGCTCGCGCCTTGGATGTGAGCGGCGCGGCCGCTTAATGCGGCTCGCCTGACGCCGCGTGTTCGACAATGAGTTGAACGCGCACGACGCCGTTCCAGCTGTCGGCGGAAAGCCGGTAGGCGAGATGGGCGCGCGCCGGCAGCGTTTCCGTGTGGTTGAACCAGATCGCCTGGAAGCGCTGCTGGCCGCGGGCGAGCTGCAGCTTCAAGTGCTTGTCCTTCACGAGCGCCTGGGAAACGACATCGAATTCGCCTGAAAAAGTCGGCGCCGGAAAGCCCTGGCCCCAGACGGCCGCATCGATCAGCTCGACGATTTGAGGGGTGAAATAGGCGTCTTCGAGTTCGCCGTCGGTCATGACCACGCGCGCGAGCGCGGCGTCGTCGAGTTGCTCCCGCGCTACCGCCTCGAATGCGGCGGCAAAGCGCGGCACGTCGCGCGCGGCGATCGTGACGCCCGCGGCCATGGCATGCCCGCCGAACGTAACGATGAGATCGGGCTCGCGTTTGGCGACCAGATCCAATGCATCGCGCAGATGGAACCCCGGGATCGATCGCCCCGAGCCTTTGACGCGTTCGCCCCGTTCGTCGGCCAGTGCGAACGTGAAGGAAGGCCGGTGATACTTCTCCTTCAGTCGCCCCGCGACGATCCCGATGACACCCTGGTGCCAGCTCTCGTTGAACAGCGTAATCGTCGCGCGACCCTCGGGATCGAGCGCGGCGATGTCGACGAGCGCCTGCTGCTGCATGCCGGCTTCGATTTCGCGCCGCTCGCGGTTCATCGCATCGAGCTGCTGCGCGAGTTCCCAGGCGCGGCCCACGTCGTCTGTCGTCAGGCATTCGATGCCGAGCGACATGTCGGACAGCCGTCCCGCCGCATTCAAACGCGGGCCGAGCGCAAAGCCCAAGTCGAAGCCGGAAGCGGTGCGCGCCTCGCGTCCCGCCGCGCGAAAGAGGGCGGCGATACCCGGCTGCATGCGGCCGCGGCGAATGCGCGACAGGCCCTGGGCGACGAGCACGCGATTGTTGCCGTCGAGCTTGACGACGTCGGCCACGGTGCCGAGCGCCACGAGGTCGAGCAGACCGTCCAGCCGCGGCTCCGCGATGCCCGCCCTGCCGAGCGCGCCGGTTTCGCCGAAGGCGCCCACGTCGCGCAGCCTGGCGCGCAGAGCCAGCAGCACGTAGAACATGACTCCGACTCCCGCGATGCATTTGCTCGGAAAACGGCACCCGGGCTGGTTCGGGTTGACGATCGCGCGGGCGGCGGGAAGCGTTTCGCCGGGCAAGTGATGGTCGGTGACGAGCACGTCGATGCCGAGCGCATTGGCGGCGGCCACGCCGTCGACGCTCGCAATGCCGTTGTCGACGGTAATCAGCAGGTCGGGTTTGCGCGCGGCCGCCAACGCCACGATTTCCGGCGTGAGCCCGTAGCCGTACTCGAATCGGTTCGGGACGAGATAGTCGACCTGCGCGCCGAACATGCGCAAGCCCCGCACGGCCACGGCGCAGGCGGTCGCGCCGTCGCAGTCGTAGTCGGCGACGACGAGCAGGCGCTTGCGGGCCAAGATGGCCTGCGCGAGCAATTCGGCCGCATCGTTCGTGCCCTTCAGTTCGGTGGGCGGCACGAGCCGGGCAAGCGCGGTCTCGATCTCGTCGGGCATGCGCACGCCGCGCGCAGCATACAGGCGGGCGAGAATCGGATGCAAGCCATGGCGGATCAGGGCGGCTTGATCGGCAGGCGAGCACGCGCGGGTGACGATTCGAGTCATGGACGAGACGAAAAAATGAAAGCGGGGACGGAGGGCGCGGCATGCCGCGTTCCGGCGAATGCAAGCGCTGAAACGACTGTGCGCCGCTTCAATCGAACAGCGATGCGAGGACGCGACGGCGCCAGAACTTGCGCAAATCGCCGCGCGTCGCGGTGAGCGTGACCGACCCGGTATCGCCGGCGAGGGTCAGCGCGAGCGCGCCGAGGCGGCCGGCGTCGAGCGCTTCCAGCGCGGGCGCGAACCAATCGCGCTCGAGCGCATCGAGCGCCGCTTGCCAGGCGGCCCAGTCCTGCGCGATGAACGGCGCGGTGAACGGGCTCAACTCGACGAGCGTTTCACCGGCCACCGGCGGCGGCAGCGCCTTGAACGAAGCGGGCGGCGCGCTCGGTTCCAAGGCGGCCGCCAGCGCGAGGCCACGCGTGGCCGGCGCGTCGGACAGCACGCGCGCGAATGGGCTGCGCACGCGCTGCGCCGCGCCTTGCGCGTGAAGCCATATCGAATTGACCGCCGGCAACCCGCGCGCTTCGCGGGCCTCGTTGACGGGATGCTCGAACCAGCCCATCTGGACTTCGTTTTGCAGCTTCATCCACATGCGCGAGCGCTGCCCGGAATGCGCCTCGTGAGGCAGCCAGATTTCGATGCTGCGGCCGCTCGCGCGAAGCGGCGACGCGCCGGCCAGCGCGCCGAGCGCCTCGCCTGACAAATACCACCGGTACGGCGTCGGCGCCTCGACGCGTACGCCGAGCGTTTCGATCAAGGGCTTGGCCGTGACGAGCAACTTCGCCGCGTCTTCTTCGGTCAAATCGAGGGCCGACGGATCGATCAGCACCAGGTGATCGTGGGCGATACGCACATGGACGGGCTCGACGCACGCCCAACGATCGTCGCCGGGTGTCCCGCCGTCGGCGAGTAGCATATAGGGCGCGAGCGGGGCCTCGTCGGCTGCGTTCGCGGGAATCGCGCCGAACTGGCGGGCAATCCACCGTTCGTGCGGCAACGTGCGCTGGAAGTCTTCGCCGGCCACGCGCTCGACGAGCGTCGCGCGGGCGAGCAGTTTGTCGAGCGCGGGGCTGCGCAGATCGTGCAGCGCGCTCGAGGCGTCCGCGGCCGCGGGCAGCGCGAACGGCAACAGGAGATGAAGACGGTTGGAATGCATGATGGTGCGCATTGTATGGCAAACTGCGCGCTTGTTCGGCGCCGCGCCTCTGCGCGGTGCGAGTGAGCCGCCGCGGCATGCGCATTGCGGGCCGGTCGGCGCGCCGCAGAGAATTGAAGGATTCGCTTGAAGCTCCCTTACGAATGGCAAATTGGCTGGCGCTACACGCGCGCCGGCAAGCGCACGACGGGCAACGGTTTCATCTCGTTCATCGCGGCTGTATCGATGTCGGGCATCGCGCTCGGCGTGGCCGCGCTGATCGTCGTGCTGTCGGTCATGAACGGTTTTCAGAAGGAAGTGCGCGACCGCATGCTGTCGGTCCTCGCGCACGTCGAAATCTTTTCGCCGACGGGCTCGATGCCCGACTGGCAACGCACGGCCTTTGAGGCGCGCCGCAACCCGGCGGTGATCGGCGCGGCGCCTTACGTCGATGCGCAGGCGCTGCTCACGCGGGGCGATTCCGTGAGCGGGGTGGCGCTGCGCGGCGTGGAGCCGTCGCTCGAGCCGCAAGTGTCCGACATCGGCAAGGATATGAAGGCCGGCCGCTTGACCGATCTCGAGCCCGGTCAATTCAATATCGTGCTCGGCGCCGATCTGGCCGCGAACCTGGGCGTGTCGCCCGGCGACAAAATCACGCTCGTCGCGCCCGAAGGGTCGATCACGCCGGCCGGCATGATGCCGCGCTTGAAACAGTTCACGGTCACGGGCGTGTTTCAGTCCGGACACTACGAGTACGACTCCTCGCTTGCGCTCATCAATATCCGCGACGCGCAGGCGCTCTTTCGCATCACCGCGCCCACGGGCGTGCGGCTCAAGCTCAAGGACATGCAGGAGGCGCCGCGCGTGGCGCACGAACTTGCGCGCACACTGTCGGGCGACCTCTACATCCGCGACTGGACCCAACAGAACAAGACGTGGTTTTCGGCGGTGAAGATCGAAAAGCGCATGATGTTCGTGATCCTCACGCTCATCATCGCGGTAGCGGCGTTCAACCTCGTGTCGTCGCTCGTCATGACCGTGACGAACAAGCAGGCCGACATCGCGATCTTGCGCACGCTCGGCGCGCAGCCGGGGTCGATCATGAAGATCTTTTTCATTCAAGGCATCACGATCGGTTTCATCGGCACGGCCTCGGGCGTTGCGCTTGGGTGCCTGATCGCTTGGAGCATTCCTTGGCTCGTGCCGATGATCGAACATGTGCTCGGCGTGCAGTTCTTGCCGCCGTCCGTCTATTTCATCAGCGAACTGCCGTCGGAACTCGTGCCCGGCGATGTCGCGAGAATCGGCGTCATCGCGTTCGCCTTGTCGGCGCTCGCGACGCTCTATCCGAGCTGGCGAGGCGCCAAGGTGCGCCCGGCGGAGGCGCTGCGCTATGAGTGATTTCATGACTGAACGACCGACGGCCGGCAGCGCCGCTTTCAACGCCCCAGGCTCGACCGAGTGCGTGCTTCAGGCGCACGGCATTTCGAAGGCGTTCGTGCAGGGCGGGCTGAACGTGGCCGTGTTGAGCGGCGCGGACGTCGAAGTGCGGCGCGGCGAAAAGCTCGCGATCGTCGGCGCGTCGGGCTCCGGCAAGAGCACGCTGCTGCACGTGCTGGGCGGCCTGGACGAGCCCAGCGCCGGCAGCGTTTCGCTGTTGGGGCGGCCGTTCACGAAGCTGGCCGAACGCGAACGGAACGACTTGCGCAACCGCGCGCTCGGGTTCGTCTATCAATTTCATCACCTGCTGGCCGAATTCAGCGCGCTCGATAACGTGGCCATGCCGCTGCGGATCCGGCGGCTCGACCCGGACGCGGCGCGGCGCGAGGCGCTTGCGATGTTGGAGCGCGTCGGGCTCGCGCACCGGGCCAAACACCGGCCGGGCGAGCTCTCGGGCGGCGAGCGCCAGCGCGTGGCGATCGCGCGGGCGCTCGTGACCAAGCCCGCTTGCGTGCTGGCCGACGAACCGACCGGCAACCTCGACGGCGCGACGGCCGACAACGTCTTCAACCTGATGCTGGAGTTGTCGGCCACGCTCGAGACGAGCTTCGTGATCGTGACGCATGACGTTGAATTGGCCGGCCGCTGCGATCGCATCATGCGCTTGCGCGACGGCGTCTTGCACGAAGAGCCTTCCGTGCCCGTCTAACGCGTCGAACCCACGCCAAGCGAGGCCGACATGTGGATCGATACGCATTGCCATCTCGACGCCGGCGAATTCGACGGCGATCGCGAGGCTGTCGCTGAAGCGGCGCACGCATCGGGCGTTGCACGCATCGTCATTCCGGCCGTGGCGCGCGCGAACTTCCCCACCGTGCGCGAGCTGGCCCATCGCATCGAGGGCGGCGTGTACGCGCTCGGCATCCATCCGCTCTTTACGTTACGGGCGAGGGAAGACGACGTCGACGCGCTGCGGCACGAAATCGAAGCGAGTTTGGGCGATCCGCGCTTTGTCGGCATAGGGGAGATCGGCCTCGACTACTTCGTGCCGGAACTCGAAGACGAGCGTCAACGCTTCTTCTATGACGCGCAGCTACGGCTCGCGCGCGACTACGATTTGCCGGTGATTTGCCACGTACGCAAATCGCAGGATCTCGTGCTCAAGGGCTTGCGCCGGCATGGGGTGCGGCGCGGCATAGCGCACGCGTTCAACGGTAGCTTCCAGCAGGCGCAGGCGTTCATCGATCAAGGGATGCGACTCGGCTTCGGTGGCAATGTCACGTTCGAACGGTCGCGGCAGATCAGACGGCTGGCGGCCGAATTGCCGCTCGACGCGATCGTCGTCGAGACCGACGCGCCCGATATTCCTCCTGCTTGGCGCTACAAGCAGCGCAACTCGCCCGACCAAGTGCCGAGGATCGGCGGCGTCATCGCCGAGCTGCGCGCGATCGACATACACGAGCTGCAGCTAGTCACAACGGCTAACGCTCACGCCGCCTTGCCCCGCCTCGCCCTCGCTCGCCCATAATCCACGATCGTTCGCGCCACGCGACCGATGAGCTGAAAGCCGCGGCTTTTGGCTCACGCTCGCATATCGGCGTGCCAATCGGAGGAGGGCGAATGCGGACTGCGCTGATCGGCTTCGCGTTCGGCGTCGCGATGTTGCAGCAACGCTCGGCGTTGCCTGAGCCGGGGGAATGGATCGCCCTCGCTGCGCTGTTTGCGGTGATGGCGGGCATCGCTGTTTCTGTTCGGGGTGACCGTTTTCGCCGGCAAGGCTCGGCACGCGCCGTTGGGTCGCGAAGGCCGTCGCCATGGGCGATGAGGGCCACGCCCATCGCCGTGCCGGTGGCATTGGCGGCTGCCGCGGCGGTCGCAGGGTATAGCTATGCCGCCATGCGCGCGCAATGGCGATTGGGCGAAGTGCTGCCCCTTGCGTGGGAGTCGCGCGAATTGACGCTCGAGGGCTACATACGAGGTTTGCCCGTCGGCGATCGCGGCAGTGTCAGATTCACATTTGCCGTCGATGTCGGCGAGGTTCAGCGAAGAACGGGCATCGAACGTTTCCCCTCCATCGTCCAACTCAGTTGGAATGCGCGTGGCGGTGCGTGCCCGCCGCATCTGATGCCGGGCGACCGCTGGCGCCTTGTCGTGCGGCTCAAGCGCGCGCATGGTCACGCCAATTTCGCGGGGCACGACATGGAGGCGTCGCTATTCGAACGCGGCATCCGGGCGACGGGTTCGGTCGTTCCGCGCACCGGGGCGATTCGCTTGCCGGGCGTGGCGGGCGGTATCGGTACGACGATCGACCGATTGCGCTTCGCGCTGCGCGAGCGGATCGCCCGTGCGCTATCGGACGCGAAACATCGCGGCATCGTGACGGCGCTCGCGATCGGCGCGCAGGAGGCGATCTCGGCCGACGATCGGCTCGCGCTTCATCGCAGCGGCACGAGCCACCTCGTGGCAATGAAATGGTGATGAACACATATTGAACTGGTAGAATCCGCCGACCCCGGATCATCCACATGGATTGCCCTTGCCGACTGCGTATTCCTACATCCGCTTCTCGACTCCCGAGCAGAAAAAGGGAGATTCGCTGCGCCGTCAGAAGGAGCTTTCTGAGCGATATGCCCGCGAACACGACCTGACGCTGGACACGTCACTCCATCTTCATGACCTTGGCGTATCGGCGTTCGACGGATCGAACGTTACGCGCGGCGCACTTGGCGGATTCCTGAAAGCGGTCGATGAAG
>DATJJH010000253.1:0-7957 GCA_035492395.1 Trinickia sp.
CCCCCCTTCTTGAAATTGCCCCACTCGGTCCATATAATTAGCACTCGCTGCACATGAGTGCTAACAACAGTTCCGTCCGGGTCGCGCCACGCGGCCCTTACTTCAGCTTCAGTCTCAAACCCAGAGAGGAGTATGTATGAACCTTCGTCCTTTGCACGATCGCGTCATCGTGAAGCGTTTGGATCAGGAAACCAAGACCGCTTCGGGCATCGTGATCCCTGAAGCCGCCGCCGAAAAGCCGGATCAAGGCGAAGTGCTCGCGATCGGGCCGGGCAAGCGCAACGACAAGGGCGACC
The DNA here is from genome assembly GCA_035492395.1 of Trinickia sp. Classification (GTDB taxonomy): domain Bacteria; phylum Pseudomonadota; class Gammaproteobacteria; order Burkholderiales; family Burkholderiaceae; genus Trinickia. The sequence goes on from DATJJH010000253.1 coordinate 297, forward strand.
AAATCGCGCTCGACGTCAAGGTCGGCGATCGCATCTTGTTCGGCAAGTACGCCGGCCAAACCGTCAAGGTCGACGGCAACGAGCTGCTGGTGATGCGCGAAGAAGACATCATGGCGGTCGTTCAGAAGTAAATCCCGTCGGTCCATATTCCATAAAGCATTTCAAGGAGTTACAAGATGGCAGCTAAAGACGTCGTATTCGGCGACAGCGCTCGCGCCAAGATGGTTGAAGGCGTGAACATCCTGGCGAACGCGGTCAAGGTCACGCTGGGCCCGAAGGGTCGCAACGTCGTCCTCGAGCGCAGCTTCGGCGGCCCGACGGTCACGAAGGATGGTGTGTCGGTCGCGAAGGAAATCGAACTCGAAGACAAGCTCCAGAACATGGGCGCGCAAATGGTCAAGGAAGTCGCTTCCAAGACCAGCGACAACGCCGGCGACGGTACGACGACGGCCACGGTGCTGGCTCAGTCGATCGTGCGCGAAGGCATGAAATACGTCGCATCGGGCATGAACCCGATGGACCTGAAGCGCGGCATCGACAAGGCCGTGCAAGCCGCAGTGGAAGAGCTGAAGAAGATCAGCAAGCCCTGCACGACGAACAAGGAAATCGCCCAAGTCGGCTCGATCTCGGCGAACAGCGACACGTCGATCGGCGATCGCATCGCTGAAGCGATGGACAAGGTCGGCAAGGAAGGCGTGATCACCGTCGAAGACGGCAAGTCGCTGGCCGACGAACTGGAAGTCGTCGAAGGGATGCAATTCGACCGCGGCTACCTGTCGCCGTACTTCATCAACAACCCGGACAAGCAAGTCGCCGTCCTCGAAAACCCGTTCGTGCTGCTGCACGACAAGAAGGTTTCGAACATCCGCGATCTGCTGCCGGTGCTCGAGCAAGTGGCCAAGGCCGGCCGCCCGCTGCTCATCATCGCTGAAGACGTCGAAGGCGAAGCCCTCGCAACGCTCGTGGTCAACAACATCCGCGGCATCCTGAAGACCGTTGCGGTCAAGGCGCCTGGCTTCGGCGATCGTCGCAAGGCGATGCTCGAAGACATCGCGATCCTGACGGGCGGCCAAGTGATCGCCGAGGAAACGGGCCTGACGCTCGAGAAGGCGACGCTGCAAGAACTCGGTCAAGCCAAGCGCATCGAAGTGGGCAAGGAAAACACGACGATCATCGACGGCGCAGGCGAGGGCAAGAACATCGAAGCGCGCGTGAAGCAAATTCGCACGCAAATCGAAGAAGCGACGTCCGACTACGACCGCGAAAAGCTGCAAGAGCGTGTTGCGAAGCTGGCGGGCGGCGTGGCCGTCATCAAGGTCGGCGCGGCGACGGAAGTCGAAATGAAGGAAAAGAAGGCACGTGTCGAAGACGCACTGCACGCTACGCGCGCAGCCGTTGAAGAAGGCATCGTTCCTGGCGGCGGCGTGGCGCTGATCCGTGCTCGTACGGCCATCACCGGCCTGAAGGGCGCGAACGCCGATCAAGACGCAGGCATCAAGATCGTGCTGCGCGCGATGGAAGAGCCGCTGCGTCAGATCGTGATCAACGGCGGCTTGGAAGCCGGCGTGGTCGTGGCGGCCGTTGCCGAAGGCAAGGGCAACTACGGCTTCAACGCTGCGACGGAAGAGTACGGCGATCTGGTGGAAGCCGGCGTTGTCGATCCGACGAAGGTCACGCGTACGGCGCTGCAAAACGCCGCTTCGGTGGCAGGCCTGCTGCTGACGACGGACGCGGCCGTTGCCGAACTGCCGAAGAAGGATGCCCCGATGCCTGGCGGTATGCCCGGCGGCATGGGCGGCATGGGCATGGACATGTAATTTCGGGTTCGAGCGGCCCCTGCTTTTAGGCCGCTCGCCGAAACGACATGGCGGGCGCGGTGAAAGCCGCGCTCCCAAGCCGACAAAAAACCCCGCAGCGATGCGGGGTTTTTTTATGCGCGGGACGGCTTCTGACGCGGGGCGCGCTCGCCGATCGGCGGCGAATCCCCTTCGTCGTCGTCGCGCGCCCAAAAGAAGCGGTCGGGCAAATACGCGCCCATGCCGGGCCGAAACGCGTGCCGGGCCGCTTGATAGAGATATTCCTGCGCTTCGCGCACCGCTTCCGCCGGCTCCTGCCCATTCGCGAGCAGCGCGGCGACGGCCGCGCCGAGCGTATCCGTGATGCCCATCAGCCGATACTGCGGCCGGTCCCACATATCCTGCCGTAGCTGGCCTTCCTCGCTGTAAAGCGTGTTGACGAGCCGATGCGTGCCCGTTTGCGTCGATAGCACGTATTCGGCGCCTTGCGACAACAAATGCGCGATCGCGGCATCGAGGCTCGGCGCTTCCGCTTCGCCGTCGGGCTGAGCCAGCGTGATGAGCGTGGCTTGATCCGCGATGAGTACCGTGGTTTGCGGCGCCAGCAGGTCTGCAATGGATTCGCGCAATTCGTCGGCGGCAAGCACGTGCTCGTCGTCGACGGTGAAATCGGGAGCGAGGATCAGCGGAATACCGTCGTAGTCGGCCACGACTTCCGCAATGGCGCTGACGACTTCGGCCCGTGTGGCCGCGCCGATTTTGAATGCCGCGATGGGCATGTCCTCGAGCAGCATGCGCGCTTGCGTGGCGACGACCTCGGGGTCGAGCCCTGTCACTTCGTCGCAGGTGGCCGAGTCGCGCACGGTGTAGCCGGTGAGGACCGATACCCCGTGGCAGCCCATGCTCGCGAGCGTGAGCAAATCGGCTTGCAGGCCGAAGCCGCCGGTGGGATCGGACAAGCCGAAGGTCAGAACGATAGGGGGTGCGGCGCTGAGCATGGAATGGAGCGGTGTCGAGGAAGAAACGCGAGCGGCGAGCCGGCCGGCCCGCCTGCGCGCGCCTCATTATGCGGCTTAATTCGGTCCGATGGCGCGAAGAAAGGCCATAAGCAGGCTGGGTATCGGGCGTTTGCCCGCATGCTGGACGCGAACTCGCGCGGCGGACCCGGGTTTCCACCCAGGCGGGACGCCGACTACGCCTAGCCAGGGGCACCCCAAAAACGGTACCATCATGGCTCTTTGATCAACGGTTTTCAACGCGATACAAGAATGGAATATAAAAGCTGGATGTGCCTCATTTGCGGGTGGATCTACGACGAAGAGGCCGGCCTGCCGGAAGAAGGCATTGCTCCGGGCACGCGCTGGGAAGACGTTCCGATCAACTGGACATGCCCGGAATGCGGCGCCCGCAAGGAAGATTTCGAAATGGTTCAGATCTGATCGTTAGCCGGCTCGGTTCGTGCGCGCGTGCGTACGAGCTGTGTCGCATTCTCACGAAGCCATGACATCCGCCGATTTGTCCAGCCTCGATGCGTTGCCGAACCCGCGCGGCGCCGCCGTGCGCGAGGCCGAGGCCGCGCTCGCCGAAGCCCGACATGCCTGCGAGGCGCGGATGGCCGTGGTCGGGCCATTGCTGCGCGCCGCGCAAGCGCTGCGTCAGGCGGGGTGGCTCGCCTCCCAGCGGTTCACCGATGCGCTCGTGCTGGCTTCCCCCTTTGCGAACGGCGATTTTCTTGCGCAATTCGAAGCGGCGCTGGCCGATTTTCATGCCGCGTTGACCCGTCGGAACCTGCGCGAGCTGGCATGTTCGCCCACGCTGTTCAGTCATTACTGCGAGTTGAATGCGCAGGTGGCGCGCCATACGCAGGCCTACGCCGTCGCCTTCGAGGATCTCGCCCTGGCGGGTCGGGCTATTGCGCCGGCCCTCATGCGGGCGCATTCCGGCCCCGCGCAGGCCGGTATGCGCGCACGATACGAGCAGGCGCTGCTGCCCGTGCTGAAAGGGCATGACCACGGTGGCGCGGCGCTCGACGCGCTCGATGCCTGCGTGGCCGAACTCGCCGCCGCCGCCGATGACGCGTACGACGTTTGGCGTCTGGCGCATTCATGCGCTCGCACGTTGCGCTTGAACGGTCGTTCGCAGGCGGGCGATCCGGACGCCAAACGTTTCTATGCTCGCTGCAACTTGCTGCTGGCCGAGCAGGGCCATGGCCAGCAGTACGCCCCACGTTCGTTCGTGCGCGCGGCGCTTGCCTTGCTGTGGCGCGACTATGCGTTATATGGCGCGGCCGCCGAAGATGCCGACGCGGTGGCGCTGCTCAATGACTATGGGCTGACGGTCGACTGGCATGTCGCCGGCACGCAATCGTCGGGGCTCGCCTGGGAGCAGGAAGCGGCCCAGGCCGAAAGCGCGGGCATGAGCGGTGCGGCCACGCGCGAACTCGGCGTGCTGTCCGTCAACGTCTATGCGTACGAGGATTTTCTGCAAACGGCGGATGCGTCGATGGCGGCGCTGACCGTCGGCACCGATGCCGCGTTCGCGTCGGCAACGCCGGACACCGCCGCAGCCGAGCATGCCGCCCAAGCGGCCTATCGGCTGGGCGCCGCGGCGCAAGCGCTTGGGCTCGGCCACGTTTCGCTGCTTGCCGATGCGCTTGGTTTGGCATGGCGCCGCCATGCCTATGCGGCGCGCGTCGCCTCGCCGCAGTCGGCGCCGCAGCGCAAGCCGATCGAGCAGGCTGGCGAAGCGTTGCGTGCGATGCTGCTGCGCGTCGCGGCGGGCGTCGCGCCGCCCGATTCCGCGGTTCCGCTTGCGCTGCTCACGCAGGCCATCGAGCGCACCCCAGCCGCCACAGGGACCACACAGGCGGCATAAGTGTCTTAAGCACTGCAAGACTTCCTTCTTCATCGCCGGCCATGCCGCGCGGCAAACCCTTGTCCGAACGGCTATGCGCCGGGCGACGGCGTGCATGCGTGATAGAGTGCGAGAAACATAGGGCCGCTTTAAGAAGCGGGCGCGAACGATGCGCCGCTTCGGGGCGCGTGGCCGGCCATTGCGAGCCGGCCCGCACTTGTGGCGTCCAACGTGCACCGTCTTTGCTAAAATTCGAACCATGCCTAAGAGTAACGATCGCATCAACCTGACCAACCAGTTCCTGATCGCCATGCCCAATATGGCCGATCCCACTTTTTCAGGGACCGTGGTCTACCTTTGCGATCACAGCGAGCGCGGTGCGCTCGGCCTCGTCATCAACCGGCCGACCGACATCGATCTCGAATCGCTTTTCAGCCGCATCGATCTGAAGCTCGAGATCGAGCCGCTGCTCCATGTTCCCGTCTACTTCGGCGGCCCGGTGCAAACCGAGCGCGGCTTCGTGCTGCACGAGCCGGTCGAGGGCAGCGCGTATACCTCGTCGATGGCTGTTACCGGCGGCCTCGAAATGACGACCTCCAAAGACGTGCTCGAAGATGTCGCAAGCGGCAAGGGGCCGCAGCGCTTCCTGCTCACGCTCGGCCATGCGGGCTGGGGGGCGGGTCAGCTCGAAGAGGAAATCTCGCGCAACGGCTGGCTCACGGTCGAGGCCGATCCGAAGATCGTGTTCGACGTGCCCGCAGAGGAACGCTTCCAGGCGGCCTTGGGGCTGCTCGGCGTCACGCCCTCCATGCTGTCGGGCGACGCGGGTCACGCGTGATGAAGCCGGTCGGGCGTGAAGCGACGCTGCTTGCGTTCGACTACGGCGAGAAGCGCATCGGGGTTGCGGTCGGCAATGCGCTGACGCGGCAGGCCCGGGCGCTCGTCGTCGTCCAGAATCGCAACCGTGACTTTCGTTTCGAAGCGGTGGGCAAGCTCATCGGCGAGTGGAAGCCCGATGCGCTCGTCGTCGGCCTGCCGTGCCATCCCGACGGCACCCCGCATGAAATGACGCAACTGGCCAAGCGCTTCGGCAATCAGTTGAACGGGCGTTTCAATTTGCCGGTCGACTGGGTGGACGAACGCTATAGTTCGGTCGAAGCCGATATCGATATGCGCGAACGAGGCATCTCGGCAGATCTGCGCGATGCAGAAGCCGCCCGCATCATTCTTCAACAGTATTTGGACGGACTTTCCAATGAGTGCCATTGATGCCGAAGCGTCCTACGGAGCGCTCGTCGCGCAAATTCGCGACGTCTACGGCGCGTCCTTCGGGGCCGCGGACGGCCCCGTGCTCGCGGGAATCTTCAGCGGCGGCGCCTGGCTGGCCGAGCGCCTAGCCGGCGATCTGGGGGCCAAAGTGTTTGGCGTCGTCAACGTCGCGCTGCATCGCGACGATTACGCGAAAAAGGGGCTGCACAGCCAAGCGTCGCCCACCTCGCTGCCGTTCGACGTCAACGATCGGCGCATCGTGCTGGTGGACGACGTGCTTCACACGGGGCGCACCGTGCGCGCGGCCATCAACGAGCTGTACGACTACGGGCGGCCCGCATCGATCGAGTTGGCCGTGCTGGCCGAGCGCAGCGGCCGCGAGATGCCGATCGAGGCGCGCTTCGTGGGCGCGCATGCCGAGATCGACGCGGCTACGACACTCGTGCTCGAACAAGGCCCGGATAAGCGCCTGGCCTTCCGCACCGAAGCGCGAGGCGCGTAGCCCGTGCTGTGTCCCGTAGGCCGCTATCGCATCACGGCGTATCGCGCATGCGCTGCGTCGGGGCGCCTGCGCGCAATGCGCGGCGCTTCGCTCATTCACGTTTGTATTAGACCGTCAGACCGACTATGAACACCGTCACTCCGGGCAGCGCCGAGCGCTTTCGCTACGGCTTCCTGAAGGGCAATCCTCAGCTCACGAAAAACGGCGAGCTCAAGCACTTGCTCACGATCGAAGGGCTGCCGCGCTCCATCCTCACGCATATCCTCGATACGGCGGAGCCGTTCGTGAGCGTGACCGACCGCGAGGTGAAGAAGGTGCCGCTTTTGCGCGGCAAATCGATCTTCAACCTGTTTTTCGAGAATTCGACGCGTACGCGCACGACGTTCGAGATCGCGGCGAAGCGACTCTCGGCCGACGTGCTCAATCTGAACATCAACGCTTCGTCCACGAGCAAGGGCGAATCGCTGCTCGACACGATCAACAACCTGTCGGCCATGCATGCCGATATGTTCGTCGTGCGGCATGCATCGAGCGGCGCGCCCTATCTGATCGCCGAGCACTGCGCGCCGCACGTGCACGTGATCAACGCCGGCGACGGCCGGCATGCGCATCCCACGCAAGGGTTGCTCGACATGTACACGATCCGCCACTACAAGCGCGATTTCACGAATCTGCGCGTGGCGATCGTGGGCGACATCCTGCACTCGCGCGTGGCGCGTTCCGACATCCACGCGCTGACCACGCTAGGCGTGCCCGAGGTGCGGGCGATCGGCCCGCGCACGCTGCTGCCGGGCGGTCTGGAAGAGCTTGGGGTGCGCGTTTATCACGGCCTCGACGAAGGCCTGAAGGATGTCGACGTCATCATCATGCTGCGCTTGCAGAACGAACGGATGAGCGGTGCGCTGCTGCCCTCGGCGCAAGAGTACTTCAAGAGCTGGGGGCTCACGCCCGAGCGGCTCGCGCGCGCGAAGCCCGACGCGATCGTCATGCACCCGGGCCCGATGAACCGCGGCGTGGAGATCGATTCTCAAGTGGCCGACGGGCCGCAATCGGTGATCCTCAATCAAGTGACGTTCGGGATCGCCGTGCGCATGGCAGTGATGAGCATCGTGGCCGGGAACAACGACTGAGCGAGCGCCTCGACGCGGCCGAACGGCGCAGTCGATAGAACGTAGAACGCGACGGAAAGAAAACGAAGGCAGCACATGAAGATTCATATCGAAGGCGGCACGGTGATCGAC
>DATJJH010000254.1:0-23569 GCA_035492395.1 Trinickia sp.
ACGGGGCTGGGCGCGCGGCGGCCCGCCAGCGCGTCGCCGATAGCGAGCGTCGCTCGCCCGCTCATTCCCAGTTGCATTTGCGCAGTCGTCATGGCGCACCTCGGTCGTCGTTCTCTTGGTGACCATGATAAAAGCTATCGACATGTAATTGATAATCGTTTTTATTAATGATGACGATACCGGCTCGCGGCAGTCCTTTCATCTTCTGGATGAGGGCGGCGAAGGGGGCGCGTGCCGAATCACCCTTCGCCCGATACGCGCCACTGTGGCGCGTATTCCACTTCCGACCAACGAAACGGAAGCGCCGCAGGGCTGCGACGCACTTCAGTCACCTCGAAACGCACGAGCCGCTGCGCATCGGCGAACGTTTCGATCGCGGCCTCGTCCCACACGATCCGCGCGCGGGCGGCGACAAAGAGCAGATCGCCCTGCTCGAAGTCGATGAAAACGAGGCCCGCGCGGTCGTCCTCCGCCAGGTTGCCCAACGTATTGAAAAACAAGTTGCCGCGGTAATCGGGGGCGAGGAACGTGCGCTCGTCTTCCACACGGACAAAGCCGGGCAAGCCGCCCCGGTGCGAGACATCGACCCCTTGCGCCGGCCCGTCGTCGCGCAAATTGCTGCGCGTCGCGATGAAGTAGGTGTCGCTTCGCTCGAGCAGCGCGATATCGCTTGCGTCGAGCGTTGCGGCGCGCTGCTCCCGTGCGCGTTCGTGCGACATCCTCGATGTGCCTGCCTCGGCTGCATCGATGCGCGTGGGCGTGCGGCTTTGGATGTACTTCGCGCAGTTGCCGAAGCTCTGACGCACGTGCACGGTCAGCGCGCCGTCGGAGGCGTCGGTCACGACGCCGTTGACGCGATTGCGCCGGCGCGTCGGCGGCTCGATCCCGAGGCCGCCGAACGCCGAGCCCGCATGCCACGCCCCTGCCAGCGGATCGCCGGACACCGCCTCTCCGCCGATGCGCAGCGTCGTCGAATCGGGCGAGGAGACGAAGCCCGGCTCGCCGGTCCGCAGCGTGGCCCAGGGCTGGCCGTTCGCATCGACGCCGCCGAGCACGATGAAGGGCAACTGCTCAAAAAATTGCCGATGCTGATCCGGCATATAGCGACGAATGCCGCGCCGGCCGCCCATGTCCGCTTTTTCTCGCACACCGGCGCGCGTCTGCACGGCGAGTTCGCCGGCATGGAACGGCGCTTCGTCGAGATCCCAGCCCGGCGGGAGGGCTAGGGGGCGGACACTGCGGGCGTCGGTGTTCATGGCGAAAGGGTCTCGGTCGGAAAATCCGAAATTCGGACGATCAAAGAATCGGAGAAGCGGTGAACGCAAGACGTTTCCCGCTTCCCGTCACGCATCAAGCGGCTGGTGCGGGCTCGAATGCGAGCATGGGCACGAACCCCGGTAGCGCCTCGATGCGGGCGAGCCATGCGCGGATATTCGGATACGGCGCGAGCGAAATGCCGCCCTCGGGCGCATGAGCGATGTACGTGTAGGCCGCGACATCGGCGATCGTCGGATGCGAGCCGATGGCGAAGGCGCGCTGGCCGAACTCGGGCTCGATGACGTCGAACAGCTTCAACGCGATGCGCACGGAGGCGTCGTAGTCGAACGGGCTTCCGAACAATTTGACGAGGCGGGCGGCGCAAGGCCCGTACATGATCTGACCGGCCGCGAGGGACAGCCACTGCGCCACCCGCGCCGCGCCGACCGGGTCTTCGGGCAACCATGACGAGTCGCCATAGCGCTTGGCCAGGTAGACGAGAATCGCGTTCGAATCGAACACGACCGTCTCGCCGTCCTCGATGACGGGTACTTGCCCGAATGGATTCATCGCCAGAAACGCTGCGCTCTTTTGCTCGCCGCCGCGCAAGTCGACCTCGATCGTTTCGAACGGCAGGCCGAGCAGGCTCAAGAACAACCGGGCGCGATGGGCATGGCCCGAGTAGCGCATGGAGTGCAGGCGAATCGGACGGTCGGGGCGGGCGAGAGACATGAGACGTTTCCTTGCTGGTAGAGGGGACTTCCTGACCTGAAGAGTATCGCGCCGAGATTGAACGCATAAGATGGATAATTGCTGAATCACAATCCATTAAGAGTGGACAATCGAGCATGCCCGATCTGCGCGATATCAATCTCAATCGGCTAGTGGTCTTCGCGGCCGTCGTCGAAGCAGGGTCGTTGAGCGGCGCGGCCGAACGCCTCGGTATGGCGAAGACGATGGTCAGCACGCATGTGCAACGGCTCGAAGCCGAGGTGGGCGCCACGCTGATCGTGCGCACCACGCGCCGCTCGAACCTGACCGAGGCCGGGCGGACCCTCTACGAGGCGAGCAGCGAGTGCTTGCGCGTCGCGAGCGAGGGGCTCGCCGCCATCTCCACGGCGTCGGGGCCTTTGCGCGGCACGGTGCGCGTGGCCTCGCCGGTCGATTACGGCGCGCTCGTCGTGGCGCCTGCGCTCGCCGCGCTGCAGCGCTTGCATTTGGAACTCGAGGTGGAACTCGTGTGCGGAGACGGATACGCCGATCTCGTCGCCGAGCGCATCGACGTTGCGATTCGATTGGGCAACCTGAAGGATTCGAGCTACCGATCGGCTCGACTGGGGCAGTATCTACGCTGGCTCGTTGCCAGCCCCGAGTTCCTGGCCAGCCGGCGGCTGCCGAAGTCGCCGAGCGGCATCGGCGAACTGCCGTTCGTCGCGCTGTCTACGCTGCGGCACCCTCATACGCTTTCGCTAAAGGATGCGAGCGGGCGACGCGTGCGGGTTCGCTGCAAGCGGGCGTTCCTCGCCAACACGGCCAATGCTTGCCGGTCGGCCATATTGGCGGGGGCGGGGTTCGGGCTCTTAACCGATTTTTCGATCGAGGAAGATCTCGCGGCAGGACGCCTCGTACGGATTTTTCCCGCCTGGAGCGGCGGGCCCGCCGCGATTCAGGCCGTCTTCCCGTCGGCGCGTCAGCCTTCCCCCAAAGTGGCGGCCGTGATCGAGGCGTTGCGCCACTATCTCATCGCGCGGCGGTAAGCTGCCGGAGACGTCCCCACGGCGGCGCGAAAGCGATGGCTAAGATGGCTCGCATCCGCATAGCCCGCGCGCGCGGCGATGTCGTCGATCGACAGCGCGGTCGTGCGCAGCAGCTGCCGTGCAAGATCGGCGCGCCGCAAGGCGATCCAGGCATGCGGCGGCAGGCCGAACGATGTTCGGAACATGCGTGCGAGATGGAATTCCGACAGGCATGCCACGTCCGACAAATCGCCCAGCGTCAGCGCATCGCTCAGATGCGCGTCGATGTAGTCGCGCAGGCGCCGCCGCATGACCGGCGCGAGGCCTCCTTTGACGGGCGCGTCCTCGCGCCTCACGCCCTGGCTACGCAGCAGCAGGCTCAGGATGTCGTGCGCGGTTTCGTTCGCACGCAGGCGCTCGTCGCCAGCTTCCCACGGCAGCGCCGCCAGCGAGTGGCACATGGCGGCAATGCGGGCGTCTTCGAAATAAGTGCGATCGGCCAGCGTCAATTCGCGCGGCTCGCGATCGAGTTCGTGCACCGCCCGCCGCGTGAAATGCTCGGGCAAGAAATACAAATGCATGAAGTGCATGTGGCCGCGCACCCACCAGCGCGATTCATGGTCGCCGGGCAGCGCGCACAGTCGTTGCGGCGCACCGTACTGCCCCGGCATCTTTTGCCGCTCGGTGCGATAGCCCCCGTTGAGGTAGCACGATAGCGTGTGGTGCCCCGGGCGATCGTACGCCGTTTCGTCTTCCACGATGTCGCGCCGCCAGATCGCAGCGGCGAGGTGGTCGCCCAGCCAGGCGAAACGCTCTAGCGTAGCGTTCGCGTTGGCTAACGTCACGCCGATCGAGTGCACGCCGAACGGCGGCGCTTCGGCGGACGAAGCGTCGGTCTGGGCGGGGACGAAGGGGCTCGCGTTCACGGCGGCGATGCAAAACGGGTCATGACCGCATGAGTATAGAGAAACCGGCGTTCGAACGCTGGGGCGGCCGAATAAAACCGCAAGGATAGACAACGCCAACGGCGCCCCACGGACGCATAGTAAAAGGCCGGTGAGCCATGTCGGCCCGCCGTGAATCGCCCGAGAGTGCTTCGATGAACTTATTGCTCTACCTGACCACCGTGCTCATTTGGGGCACGACCTGGATCGCCATCAAGTGGCAGACGGGCGTGGTCGCGCCGCCCGTCTCGATCGCGTTCCGCTTCATACTCGCGTCGATCGTCATGCTGGCGGTCGTGCGCCTGATGCGCCGCCCGATGCGGCCGCCGCGCGCGGCTTGGCCGCTGCTGTTCGGCCAAGGCCTCGCACTCTTTTGCTGCAATTTCCTCTGCTTTTACTACGCCGAGCAGATCGTGCCGAGCGGGCTCGTGGCCGTTGTCTTCTCGACCGCGCCCTTGTTCAATGCGCTCAGCGGACGCCTGTTCATGAAGCGTGCGCTGCAGCCGAGCGCGATCGTCGGCGCAGCGCTGGGGCTGATCGGCATCTTGTGCTTGTTCGCGCCGGAAATCGCCGGCCATGCCGGCGACCGGACGATGTGGCTCGGGCTCGTGATCACGCTCTTCGGCACGATGTGCTTCTCCGCGGGCAACTTGCTGTCTAGCCGGATGCAGTCGATGGGGCTGCATCCCACGGTCACCAACGGCTGGGCGATGCTCATCGGCGCCAGCGTCCTGACGCTCGGCAGCCTCGCAGCCGGTTTTTCGTTCCAGCCCGAATGGACGCCCCGCTATTTCGGCGCGCTCGTCTACCTGGCCGTGCCGGGTTCGGTGATCGGCTTCACGACGTATTTGACGCTCGTCGGCCGGATCGGCCCGGAGCGCGCCGCGTACTGCACCGTGCTGTTCCCATTCGTGGCGCTGGCCGTCTCGACGGTATTCGAAGGCTACCAGTGGTCGATTTCGGCAGGGGTCGGCCTCGCGCTCGTGGTGTTCGGCAACCTCGTCGCATTCAACGTATTTCGGCAATGGCGGTTCCTGCGGCGGGCTCCGGCGCGCTGAGCGCCGCGGGGCCTGCTTGGCGGATAAGTTTCGGTCCGACCGGCGGGCCGGTTTCGCCCTCCCGGGCAAGCCGGTCCGCGGTCCTTTTTCGGGTGGGCGGCGCGGCCGCCGCGCGGGCACCCGAATTGCTCGCTCCGTCTGACGTCCTAAAGCGGTCGAACGCACATCGGCGGCTGGCGCATGCGCGCCTTGCCGCGCACACTAAGCCGACCGCCGCGCGCGTGCTTCCCCGCGCGCGCAGCTTTTGCCCAAGGAGCCGACGATGCAAACGGACAGCGAACTGCAATCCACCATCGACGCGATCACGCAGGACGGCAAGGGCCTGCTCGCCGCCGACGAAAGCGGCCCGACCATCGCCAAGCGCTTCAAGACGATCGACGTCGAATCGAATGAAGAAAACCGCCGCGCATGGCGCACCTTGCTGCTTTCGACGCCCGGTCTTGGCCAGTACGTGAGCGGCGTCATTCTCTACGAGGAAACGCTTGGCCAGCGCGCCGACGACGGTGAGCCGCTGCCAAGCCTGGCCGCGCGCCAAGGGATCGTGCCCGGCATCAAGGTCGATTCAGGAAAAATCGCGCTCGCCCATGCGCCGGGCGACGAGATCACGCAGGGCCTCGACGGCCTGGCCGGCCGCCTTGAAAAATACAAGGCGCAAGGGGCCCGATTCGCGAAATGGCGCGCCGTGTACAACGTGTCGGATACGCTGCCTAGCCGGCTCGCCATGCAGGCCAACGCCGAATCGCTGGCGCGCTACGCCGCCATCTGCCAGGAAGCGGGCATCGTGCCGATCGTCGAACCCGAGGTGTTGATGGACGGCGATCATTCGATCGATCGTTGTTCTCGCGTGACCGAAGCGGTGTTGCACGAGGTGTTCGACGCGTTGCACCGGCACGCGGTCGTGCTCGAGCACATGCTGCTCAAGCCGAGCATGGTGATCGCCGGCAAGGCGAACAAACAACAAGCAAGCGTGAGCGAAGCGGCGGCACGTACCGTGTCGGTCCTGGGCCGCACCGTTCCGCCGGCGGTGGCCGGCATCTACTTCCTGTCGGGCGGCCAAACGCCGGAGGAAGCGAGCGCTCACCTGGACGCAATCAATCGGACGGGGCGTCGTCCTTGGCCGCTCAGCTTTTCTTACGGCCGCGCACTGCAGGAGCCTGTTTTGGCGGCTTGGCGCGGCAAGGCGGAGAACCTCGAGGCGGCTCAGCAAGCGCTGCTCAAGCGCGCTCGCCTGAACAGCGCCGCCGCGCGCGGATGCTATGCGGCGGCGGATGAAGCATCGGCCTGAGCGTCAGCCGTGCATCGCCATCTGCACGACCTTGACGATGACGAGCCCCACAGCGAGGACCAGATAGCCGCGCAGCGATCCCATCCACAACCGCGTCGCGAACGTGAGGCGCGGCGGCGGCAGCTCGTCGAGCGGGGGCATCCGCCAGTTGCCGCGCAGCACGCGTTCATCGGCGCCGATCGCGGCCCCTGATTTCGCCGGGCCCGATGCGCGCCCGGTGCGCCGCATCACTTCGACTCCGGCGTAGCCTGCCGCGAACAGGGCGATTCCGCCCACCAGCATCGCGATGATGGCCGTCGACGAAATGTCGGGGAACACGGTCGCCGCCGTGAGGATGATCGACAGTACGACGAGGACGGCGATGACCGCGCCCGTGAATACGTTCAAGCGTTTGGAGTTGACCCACGGGCCGAGCACCGCCTTGTCGTTGCACAACAGCAGCAGGAACACCGTGGCGCTAGGCAGCAGGACGCCGGCGAGCGTTTGCACCGCTTCCGTCAACAATCCGAGCGGGCTGCCGGGCATCAGCACGAGCGCCGCCGCCAGCGCGACGATCCCGAAGTAAACGAGGTAGAAGCCCTTGGCGTCGAACACGCTGCGATGCAGCGAGTGCCGAATGCCGAACGTGTCGCCGATCGCATACGCCGTCGACAACGACACGGCGGCCGCGCCGATGATCGAGGCGTCGAGCAGCGCGATCGCGAAAATCGTCGCGGACGTGGGGCCGACGTACCGGCGCAACCCCGCGATCACGCCGCCCGCATCGGTGAACTGGCCGAATTCGCGATGGCCGTCGAACAGCGCCGCCGTGAACGCCATCATTGCAACCGCCCCGACGATCACGAAGCCGATCCCGATCCACAGATCGATCTTTTCGTACTTCATGAAGCGCGGCGTGATGCGCTTGTCGATGATGTAGCTTTGCTGGAAGAACAACTGCCAAGGCGCGACGGTGGTGCCGACGATGCCGATCACGAGCAGCATGACGTCCGAGAGCTTCGACTGCTTCGGCCAGCTCGGCACGAGGAAATCGCGCGCGATCGTGCCGACGCTCGGGTGGATCGAGACAAGCACGGGCACGAGCAGCAGGCTCAGTACGCACAGAACGATCGCAAACCGCTCGAAGCGGCGGAAGTCGCCCGTACTGACGGCGGCCATCGTCAGCACCGCCGCGATGCCGACCCCAATGATTTTGGACACGCCTAAAAAGTCGAGCGCGAAGGTGATGCCGATGAATTCGGTGACGATCGTCAGTGCATTGAGCAGGAAGAGGTCGACCACGCTGAACGCGCCCCAGAACTTGCCGAAGCGCTGGAAGATCAAGCGTGCGTGGCCGACGCCGGTGACGGCGCCCAGACGCAGCACCATCTCCTGATTGACGTAGATCACGGGAATCAACAGCGCGAGCGTCCAGAGCAGCGTCGTGCCGTAGTTCTGCCCGGCTTGCGTGTAGGTGCCGAAGGCGCCCGCGTCGTTGTCGCCGACCATGACGATCAGCCCGGGGCCCAGGATCGCGAGCAGCGTGCGTACGCGCGCGGCCCAGCCGCGGCGCGGCGCGGTATCGTGGTGCGCGATCGTGCCGAAGGCGCCCTTGATGTCCCCGACGTGGGCTTCGTCGAGCACGGCGCGGCGTGGCGGCGAGATGTTGATGGGTGTGGACATTTCTCGTTTCTCGTTAGGTCTTGCGCCATGCGCGTACGAACGTGTTCATCGGCACGAGGGGCGGCGGCGCTCGAGGCGCGCGCGACCGGCGTGTGCGTGCGTGTGCGCCGCGAACGAAAACCGCTCGCGGCGCCGTCCGGCCGGACGCGGCGGCGTGCGAGCACGCAAAGCGGCGTCCGAACGGCACGGTGGCCATTCGAATTCGATGCGCGAAGAAAACTAGGGAGAAACTGCGGCGCGCACCGTCTGCCTGTTGGCTAGACGGCGGCTTGAGGAAGCACTAGCGGACGTCGTTGCCGATCAGGCGGAAATACAGTTCGAAGGTCGACTACTGCAACTGTCCAAGGCATATGCCCCACTTGTGGAATTGGTTGAATTTTAGTTGTTGCATCGAAGATGCGTCAATAAGCGAGTTTGGTGCCACCTTGATTTTTTCGTGCCGGCCCGTGCGTTCGGGCGCATGAAAAGGTTCGTTGTCCTGATGATTGAAGGCCCCGAACGAACCCAAGGGCCGAGGGGGCGGTGAGGCGCCTGTGGGATGCACGCAACAGGGCGCCCGATGGGGGCGTATTCAGCCCATCTCGGCATGGGTATCGGCATCGGCATCGGCACGATGCAGCCCTCATGAAGGCGCGTCGGATGGATCGGCGCGCGCTTGGCGTTCGAGATCGTCGGTCCGATCGGGCACGAGCGAGTCGATGAGCGTGCGCATGCGCTTCCAGTGCGAGCCTTCCCAAAACACGCGCCGACAGACATCGCAGGTGACGAATTGCGAGTGCCGCTCGAGCACGCCCTCGGGCGCACGGCCGATGGCTTGCGTCTTGTCGATGCGCCGCAGCGGCGCGTTGCAAGACAGGCAGAGCCGAAATGCGCGAACGCTCGCGGCTAGATCGAGCCGGTCCATGATTTCGCGCAGTTGCGCTTGGGGCTTGAGCGCGCGGACGTAGCAGCCGTGGGTGATCGTGCGGCGCTTGAGCAGCTCGCGGTCGCGCGTGAGGACGATACGCTCCTGCGAAGTGGCGAGCGCTTCGATTTCCGCATCGGCGAAATGGTTGTCGTACAGCGTGTCGAAGCCGGCGAGACGAAGCAACTGCGCAAGGCCGCCCAAATGCGCGTCGGCGATGAAGCGCACCGTGCGCAGCGGCCGCTCGCGCACGCGCAGCAATGGACTCACGTCGAGCGCTTCGAATTTGGGGTAGACGGCGACCCGATCGCCGTCGGCAATGACACGGTCGAAGCCGACCGATTCGCCGTTGACGATGATGAGCTCGACCTCGGTATGCGGCACGCCGAGCGCTTCGATCATGTGCTTGGTCGTCGCGTCGCGCGCGCAAACGCAACTGAACGAGCGTCGGCGTAGCTGCCGGGCAAGAAAGTCGTTCAGCTCTTCGTAAAACCGGAACGTGGCGGTAACGGTCGGCATCGCGTCAGTATCGCACCGGCGGCCTACCTGCGCGCACCGCCGCGGGGCCCGCCGGCAGGTTGGCGGCAATCGTGCTCTACTACTCGCTCTTTTTTCGGGGCGAAGGAGCAAGCAATGGATATCGGCTTTATCGGTCTAGGGAATATGGGCCACGCGATGGTCGAAAACATGTTGAAAGCGGGTCACCAGGTGCGCGTATGGAACCGCACACGGGAGCGAGCCCAGCCGCTCGCGGCGCTCGGCGCGCAAATCGTCGACGAGCCGGCCGCGGCCTTTGCCGGCGACGCCGTGTTCTCGATGCTGGCCGACGATGCCGCCGTGCTCGACGTGTTCGATTCGGCCTTGCTGGCGCAGGCGCCGCGCGACCTCGTGCACGTCAACATGGCGACGGTATCGGTCGCGCTCGCCGAAACCATGGCGCGCGAGCATGCGGCGCGCGGGATTCACTACGTGGCCGCGCCCGTGATGGGGCGGCCCGACGTCGCGGCGGCGGCGAAGCTCACCATCATGGCGGCGGGGCCGGCTGAGGCGATCGACCGGGTGCAGCCGGTGTTCGACGCCATCGGCCAGAAAACTTGGCGTATCGGCTCGCTGCCGCAGCATGCGAACGTCATCAAGCTCGCGGCTAATTTCACGCTCGCTTCCGCCATCGAAACGCTCGGCGAGGCGGCTTCGCTGCTGAGCGCGCATGGCGTGGCGGTGACGGACTATCTCGATGTCATCACGACGAGCGCCTTCCCCGGCCCGGTGTACGCCGGCTACGGCAAGCTCATCGCCGAGAGGCGCTACGAACCGGCTATGTTCAAGGCGCGGCTCGGCCTGAAGGACGTCCGCCTCGCCCTGGCCGCGGCCGAATCGACATCGACGCCCATGCCGATCGGCAGCTTGCTGCGCGACAACCTGCTCGAAGTCATGGCGCGCGGGGAAGGCGAAATGGACTTTGCGGTGCTCGGCGAGGTGGCGGCGAGACGGGCTGCTCGCTGAGCGCTTCGTTCGCGGTGGACGCCGCTAGCGCTCGTCCGCTCCCGGCAATAGGCCCAAGATGAACGTCGCGCCGGCGAAGATCAGACCAACGGCGCACACGCCGCTCCATCCCGCCCAGGCCCATGCGGCGCCGGCCGCCGATGCGCCGGCCGCCCCGCCCACGAAGAAGACGCCGACGAACAGGCCGTTCAGGCGGCCGCGCGCGGACGGATTGAGTAGATTGATTGCGCGGCGGCCTAGCGTCTGATCGGTCACGACGCCCGCGTCGAGCGTGGCGGCGCCGGCCACCAGCAGCGCGATGGAGAGCGCCCGGTGTGCGCTCGGATCGAAGCCGAACCAGCCGGCGCCGACGATACCGCTTGCGACGAGCGCCGTCAGCATGCTCGCGTGCCCAATGGCGAGCGCGGCGCGTCCCCAGCGCTTGTCTCCGGCGATGCCCGCGAGCGGCGTGACCACCACCCCGGCCGCGCCCGCCAGGGCGAATAGTGCGATGTCATAAAAGTTGAAGCCGAAGGGAGCTTGCGAAAGGCGCAGGCCGATCGCGGTCCAGAACGCGCTGAACGCGCCCATCGCCAGCGCGGCCGAAAGCGAGCGCCGCTGTAGGACGCGTTCGTCCTTGAGCAGCGTCCAAAGCGAACGCATCAACGCCCCGTAGCGCGTTTGCACCATCGGCGCCCGGCGCGGCAGCTGCGTCGCGAGTACGAGTGCGAGCAGCGCGTCCGCGGCAGCGGCGATGCCGTAGAAGGCGCGCCAGCCGATCGATCCGGCGATGACGCTGGCGAGCGGGCGCGACAGCAGAATGCCGAGCATGAGCCCGCTCATGACATTGCCGACCGCGCGTCCCCGCCGGGCTTCCGATGCCATCGAGGCAGCCATCGGCACCAGCATCTGAATGACGCTCGAGCTTGCGCCGGCCAAAAACAGCGCCGCGAGAAAGAGCCAGCGCGAATGGGCGAGCATGGCCAAGGCGAGCAGCGCGGCGCAGGCCGCGAGCGTGCGCATGATGAGCCGGCGGTTCTCGATGAGGTCAGCGAGCGGCACGAGCAGCACCAATCCGAGGGCATAGCCGAGCTGGGGCAGCATGGCGATCGCGCCTGTCAGCGAGCCGGGCAAGCCCAGCGAATGCTGGATCGGGCCTGTAAGGGGCTGCGCCGCGAACAGGTTCAGAACGATGACGCCGGTCGCGGCGGCGAACAGCATGGTCAGCGGGGGCGTCAGCGTATCGGCGCCGGGCGTTTGTTCCGGGCCGGCTGCGGCGCAATAGAGTTCCGTTGAGGGGGCGGGCCGATTCATGTTGGAAGATCGAACGAGCAGTGAAGGAAGCGCCCATCGTAGGCGCGCGCATGTTATGCGACAATTGAAATATGTCGATATTGATTATGCGGAGTTGTTTTGAATACGCGAGATCTGCAGGCCTTCGTCGAGGTGGTCGACAGCGGCTCGATGGTTCGCGCCGCCGATAAGCTGCATCTGACCCAGCCGGGGTTGACTCGGCGCGTCCAGAACTTGGAAACCACACTAGGGGTGGCGCTGCTCGATCGGCAGAGCAAGCCGCTTAAGCCGACGGGCGCGGGTAAGGAGGTTTATGCGCTCGCTCGCGCCGTCCTGCGCGGCGTGGACGATTTGATGGCCGTCGCCGCTCCGAACGGCGTGCCGGCAGGCGAACTGAAAATCGGCGTGCCGCCCTTTTTGTCAGACCTCGCGCTGCAAGAGCCGATCGACCGGCTGCGCGCGGCGTTTCCGCGGCTCACGCTGAGGGTGACCGCGGCGTGGTCGCCCGCATTGCTGGAGAGGGCGGTGCGCGCGGAAGTCGATGCGGCCGTCGTTATGATGCCCACGGCGTTCGCGTTGCCCGAGTCGGTCACGGCCACGCTGCTCGCCGTGCAGCCTACCCTCATCGTGGCGTCGCGGTCGCTGGCGTTGCCGCGCACAGGGAGCAAAGGGGGCGGTGCGCCGCGTCTCACGCTGGCCGAGCTCGCGCGTTATCCCTGGGTACTAAACCAGGACGGCTGCGGCATGCGCTCGGCGCTCAGTCGTGCGCTCGGATCCGCGTCGTTGTCATTCGAGGTCGCGGTCGAAGCGTTCGGCTCGGAGCTACAACTGTCGTTGGTGGCGCGCGGCGTCGGCATGGGGGTCGTCACGCCGAGCGCGCTGGCTGCGAGCCCGCACCGAGATGCGCTTCAGATCATCGAGGCGCCCGAGTTTTCGGGCGGCTTGAATGTCTGGCTCGTGCACGGCACGCTGCCGGGCCGGCTCGTGCGCCCGCTCGCGGTGCTGCGGGACGCGCTGGTCGACGCCCTCGCGCCCACCGATGCCCGCAGCGTCGCCACGGCTGCACCGCCTTCGCAGGCCTGACATTGGCCGAGTCCGGCCCCGCCTCTACGGGGCTCGACCGGCTGGCGAGCGCCGTCGGCTAGGCTGGCGCGCTCAATAGGCGAAGTACGGGCCCACCCCTGCCGGTGTCGGTTGCTGTTCGATGGCCGAGTAGACACTGCGCCCGTAGAAGAACGGCAGACCCCAATCGAACGTCTGCGAGCCGACGAATACGGGGCCGGCGAACAGCGGCATCGCCGCGGCGCCGCCGGAGCTTTGCCAGATTTGAGCGGCGTTGCCCACGCTGAACGTCACCGCGCTCGTCGCGCCGTTTGCGCCGACGTTCGTGGCGGCGAGCTGCAGGGTCGAGCTTGGACAGTAGTAGCTCTGGTTCGGGCTTGCGCAGACGGGAAGCTGGTTCGTCGAGAAGAACAGCCCCGTCGACCCGCTATCGATGATGCTGCCCGTGTAGCTCGTGCCGTTCTGCATCGTCGTGAACACGCCTCGCGACGGATCGACGCCGATGACTTGCGCCGCCCCGAGCGCGTTGTTGCTTTGCGTGCCGATGCCGAAGACGAGCTGGCCCGTTACGCTCGCGGCGCCGCCGCCGGGCACGGCGGGAAGGTTGACGATGACACCGTTGCCGTCCGCGCCGAAGTAAGGCACCGGGTTCGCCACCTGCCGCGACTCAGGCACAGCCGCCGATGAGCAGGACACGCCTGTGCACGCATAGTAGGTGCCCGCGATCGCCTGATTCGCGCATGCCGCGCCGCAGTCGTGCTTGAACACGCCGATCCCGAGAATGCCGTTCGCAGCCAGCGCGCTCGGCGTGTTGCGCGCCGCACCGGTGCTCGCGCAACTCGTCGGCACCGCCGCGTAGCTCGGATCGATCACTTGAATCGGCAGGGAGGCGGCGCGCTCCCCGGCGATTTGCACATCGGCGAGTCGCACTGAGCCCCACGTGTAGCCGTCGAAGAACTGCATGCATTCGGCCAGTGGGCTGCCTCCCGCCGTCGTCTGCTGCGGCAAGGCCACGGCCGCGGGCAACTGCGAGGCAAATACGCGCAGGCCCCACGATCCCGTATCGACGAGTACGTGGTCGATCGTTTGGCAAATCGCACTACCCGGCGTGCACACGGTGACGCTGACGAACGGCATATTCGGCACGCCGGCGACGCCATGATCGACGGTGATCGCCGCGACATTGGCGGCGAGCGTCGGCGCGGGTGTCGAAGTATTGCTGACGGACGACGCGCCGCTGGTTCCACCGCCACCGCCGCCGCCGCATGCGGCGATCAAGCATGCGACGAGTCCCGCCGCGGCCCAAAGAACGGCTTTTCCGCTGAAGAGTCGAGACATCGCTTCGGCTCCCTAGCGGACGACGCCGGCATCGACGCCGGCAGGCAGTGCCATGGGCAGGTACGCATGGCCCGAAAACGCGCGCAGATGGCCGCCGGAGTACACGACGAGGTCGCTTGCCGACACGGCGAGCGGCCCGCCGCCGCGCGTGGGCGAGGCGTTGGCGAAGCGGTCGAATGCCGCCCCGAGCGTCGTTTTCAAATCGGGCAGCGTTGGACCTTCCCATGCGACCCCGAACACAATGCCGTCGGCGCCGGCGTATTCGCGCACGACGGTGCCCGAGGGCAGGGCGATCGTATGAACGGTGTAGGCGGCTTGCACGATGCTTGCGTGTGCAATAGCTGCAAGGCGGGTGGCGTCGGTGGCGACGCTGTCGACGCGCTGGCCGAGGGCGGCCCAGGCATCGGAGGCGGCCATGAAGCCGGCCCCGGCGAGCGCGACTGCGATTGCGCCCGAATAAACTCGCGATCTCACTACGATTCCTTGCTGACAGTGCGCCGGCGAACCGGCAAAAGCGCCGACATCTGCGCACAATGAGGCGCTTAGCGGATGGCGGGGCGTTTGCCCGTGCCACGCGTCGCCGATGTCGTAACAAGTGCGTTGAACGGACGCGCGGCGCGGAACTTTAGGCAGCGAACGCGGAAATTCACGCGAAGAGGGGTTGGCGAGCGGGACGGCGCGCTGCGACGGCGCCGAGCCGACGCATTGGGCTGAACAATTTGCACGCACTGCGCGGCAAGGGCGGGCAGGCGGTTTCGAGGGCCGGCGACGATTGAAGCGCCCGACTCAAATCGGGGCATCGCCGCGCCATTGAAAAAAATTTTGCCTATATGAGCCGAAACCCTTATTTTTAACCGAGCGCTGAACTTTTTCTCCAAACGCTCGTTTGACTAGGCGGTATGCGCGCGAATGAACATACGATGCTTCGCCGGGCCACGCCCTGGAAGATGCGATAAGCACTGTGCACGAGGATGGTAATGAAATCCGATTGGTACGGCGCGCAAGGAACGGTCGCAAACGGCGCTGACCGCCCGGGCGAGGTGCATGAGGCGCGGCAGCGCAAGCGCGTGCTCATCGCCGATCGCGACGATGCGGCGCGCCACATGCTGGTCAATTTGGTGGAAAGTCTGGGCTACGAGGCTATGGCCGCCCGTTCGACGGAGGAGGCGCTCGACATCGCGCGTCGCACGCCCCCGGAGGCGGTGTTGATCGACATCGGCGCACCGTTGCTGGAAGGCTTGCCCGCGGCACGGCACATGCGAGCGCTCGCTGGACAGTCGTCATTGCTGCTGATTGCCCTGACCGGTTGGGGCCAGCCGCAATACCGCGACATGGCTCTTGCGGCCGGCTTCGACGTGCACTTGGTCAAACCGGTCGGCATCGACCAGTTGGGCTTCTTGCTATCGATGACGCTCGTATGACGGAACCCCATGCCACCCTGGATGTTGCGCTCGGGCAACGAGGGGCTCGGCCTTCGAGACGGGTGTGTTGCAATGCATCAAACGGTTTGCTAGAGTGAAGTTGTCTCCTCCATGTCTCCTCTGATATGGATTCAGCCCGCCACTTGGCGGGCTTTTTTTTGCGCGCACGGCAAGTCGGTCCGTCCCCTTGGACGTCCCCTTAGAACTTGTACGACAGCGCGACATAGGTAATCAGCGGATTGGCCGTCAATTCGGCTTGCGTGGTCCCGAGCATCGTCCCGTCGGCCGCGCGCACGTACACGGTCGATCTCGATTTGAGCGGAATGTAGGTCACCGACGCGCTCACGCCCCAGTGTTCGGTGAAATCGTACGAGGCCCCCGCGTTGAAGACCGGCGCCCACGACGGAGACGCCTTGGCCGAAACGCTCGTGACGCCGGGCTTGTTCGCGCCGGCGGCCAACACCGACCCGAGGTTGTTCTGCGTCGACGTGACGAAATTCGGGTTCAATTCCAAGTTCGTGAAAAAGTTGTAGGAGAGGCCAATGCCCACGAATGGCCTGAAGCGCGCCGTCGCCGAATTGAAGTAGTACTGGATCATCATCGTCGGGCTCCACTGACGCACGCTCTTGACGATCGGCTCGTTGGCCGGATCGTCGAGATTCTCGGTGCCGAGCGCTCCGGCCGGGCCCGGCGGCACGATCGAACCGCGGCCTTTGATCTTGAACGTGGGCGGAACGCCCGCGACGGTCGTCACGGCGATGTGATCGGTGAGAAAGTGACTGAAGACGAGCCCGAGGGTATCGGCGTTCGTCGTCGAGAGCCCCGTGCCCGACGAGGTGAACGAACTCGGCAGCCGCAGCGGCGTGTCGATCGGTTGGGGGTTGACGTAAGTCGTCATCGGCGTGCTCGAGTCCTGCGGCATGATGTGAAACCAGCCGAGCGAAACGACGTTGTCTCCTGCCTTTTGCGCCTGTGCGCTGCTGGCGCACAGGGCGAGCAATGCCGCGCCCGCGGCGGCGCGCGTTGTCTTGTTCATGTTCTGCTCCCTGTTCTTTCGTTTTTTTGTGCGACATGTGTCACCCGATCGTTGCGCGGGCGACAAGCATTCCCATACAACGAAAGGGCGACGCCACGCAGCGCGGTGCAACGAGCGCTGCGCCGTGTGTTACTGGACGAAGGCGTTGATCGTGAAGTACGGCGCGGAATTCTCGTTGTAGAGATAGCCGAATACGCCGCCCGTGAAGACGAGCTTGCCTGTCGCGGCGCTCGACGATGCGCCGTGGACAGCCGAGAGCACCACGCCCGGCACGGCGTTGGCGAAGTTCAAATCGAGCGGGGTCGCGAGCGATGCGTTCGACGGCTGGTACGGATCGAGCATCGTGGCTTCGGTGCCGATGAGCGCCGTTGCGCGATAGTCGAACTGGCTGTCCACGCCGATGTACTGGCCGTTTTGCGTATTGACCGCGATGGGCGTTTGCGGGGCGAGGATGGTGATGCCTGATTCGTCGTCGGCCGTGAACGTCGAGGGGTTCGCGTATCCCGTGCGGATCAGAATCGGCACGAGTTGATTGCGCAGCTTGCCGACGATCATGAAGCCCTTGCCGGCCGGCGCGACGGCGTTCGTCGCGGCCGCCTGGCTTCGGAAGCTGTCGGTCTCGAATGCACCGCTCCCGTCGCTCGATTGCGTCCAGACGGTCCCGGCCTGCTGCGTCTTGCCCGCGTTCACGCCGACGTTGTCGGTCTCGGTCCAGGTCCCGTCGGCTCGGATGACGATCGTCGCATCGACGGGTACGGTCGCATAGTTCTGCGAAGGGATGATGTGATAGCCGATCTGGTTGTAGGCGCCCGCGACGTTGGCGAGATTGGTCTCGATCGATGAGAAGCCGATGAACGGGAAGTACGGAAACGTCTTGTCGGGCACCGCGCCGAAGCCGACGACTCCGTTGTACTGGATCTCCTTGCCGGGGATCGTCCCACCCAGAACCCCTTGGCCGACGAAGATGCGCGCGGGCTTGTTGGGATCGAGGCTCGCCCCCTGCAAGTAGAACGCGCATTGATTTTGTTTTTCGGTCGGCAGCAGCGTCTCCGGAGCGAGGGCGCCGCTCTGCGTGGTGCCCGCTCGCGAGGGCGTCACGGTACCTGTCTTGGCGGGAATCGCGGATTCGACATAAGTCACCATCCACGTCATCTTCGTCGTGTCGATCTGCATCTTCACGAGTTCGCCGTCCCCGCCGCCGCCCGTGAAGACGGTGTTGTAATCGAGCGAAGCCGGGCAAAGCCGATCCGATGCGGCCGCCGCGCCGCCGCCGGCCGCCGTGCTGCCTGCACCGCCACCGCCGCCGCCTCCTCCACCGCCGCCGCATGCGGCCAAAAATGGCGCGGCGAGCGCCATTGTCAAAAGGGCGTTCCGGGTCATGACGTTCCTCCATTGCCTTATCGTTATCGGATGGCCGGCTCCCTGTCGGCCACCTCTTCATTTAGTTCGTTCTGCTAATCGACTCGCTGCGTCGTATTGCCTCCTTCCTCGAAAGGTGTGCAAGCGTTGCGCGCCCAATGCGCGTCTGTTCGATGTCGTTATGCTGCGTAATTTGGTCGCGCATTATTTCGATGTCAATTGACAAAGCCGTCTAAAATGACTAATTCAAAAAAATGCGTTGCAATGAAATCAAGACTGGATAAGGGATTCGGCGGCATATTGAAACAAAAAGAGCGTTTCAAGCGGTCGCCTGTGCGGGCGAGGCTGGCATGGCTTTGCACGGGGCTTGCGCGGGGCTTGCGCGGGGCTTGCGCGGGGCGGGCGGCGCCCGCACCGCGATGATCCGGAAAGTTGTGCGCCAAACGGTCTGACGAATGGGCAAGAGTTTCCGGGCGGGCGTAAATGCGTGAATCGATGATTTACTGCGTTGACGTGCGGGCTAGGGGTGACATTGACCTATATAGTCATTCGATGCTTGCGCGCGACTCCGCGCTGTTATTGCAATGCATCGAATAAAAAAGCCGGCTTGCGCCGGCTTTCGTTTTGCATTCATTCACAGTGCCGATCAGCGCTGCAGTCCGCTTTCTTCATCCGCGCCGATGGCCAAGTTCATGCATTGGATCGCAGCGCCCGATGCACCCTTGCCCAGGTTGTCGAGCCGAGCCACCGTGACGAACCGCTCTTCGTTGCCGAAGACGAGGAGGTCGACGCGGTTCGTGTCGTTGTTCGCTTGGACGTCGAAGAAACCCCCATCGAGGTTCTCTTCGGCATCGAACGGCGCCACGCGCACGAACGGTTCGCCGGCATAGTATTCGCCGAACAGCGCCAGCACATCGCGCGGGCCCACGCGCTTGGCGAGTTGATTGGGCGAGAAGTACGTCGTGACGGCGAGGCCTTTGTAGAACGGCCCGACGATCGGCGTGAAGATCGGCGCCGCGGCCAACCCCGTGTGGGCGGCCATTTCCGGTAGATGCTTGTGGCCGAGCGCCAGCGCATAAGCGCGCGGGCTCAGCAGCTTCGAGTTGGGCTGGCCTTCGTAGTCGGCGATCATCTTCTTGCCGCCGCCGCTGTAGCCGGTGATGGAATGAGCGTGCGCGGCGAAATGGGATGGCACGATGCCGGCGTCGACGAGCGGACGCATGGCCAGCACGAACGCCGATGCGTGGCAGCCCGGTACTGCGATGCGCTTGGCCGTACGCAGGCGCTCGCGCTGCGCGCGTGCGAGTTCCGGCAGGCCGTAAGCCCAATCGGCATGCGTACGAAACGCCGTGCTCGCATCGATGAGGACGGTCTTCTCGTTTTCCACGAGACCGGCCGATTCGCGCGAGGCCACGTCGGGCAGACACAGGAACGTGACGTCGGACGCGTTGATGAGCCTGCGCCGCTCGTTCAGATCCTTTCGCTTGTCTTCTTCGATCCGGAGCACTTCGACGTCGGTACGGCGCGACAGGTACTCGAAAATCTTCAGGCCTGTCGTGCCTTCCTGTCCGTCGACGAATACTTTGGTGCTCATTTCGATCTCGCTGTGTAGCCGGTTGTCGGGGCGCCGCGACCGGCCGAATCCGTCGGCGGGGGCGCGTGAAACCGTGATTTTACGGGTTAACGGCAGTTGAGGTGAAATTTCGACGCGACGCGGCGCGTTGCCGGAAGATGCCGGCGCGAAGCCGCGTGCCGGGGCCGCGCGTTCAACGCCTGTAGGTCACGGTGATATGGGCTTTGGCGAGCACCGAGGTGTTGATTTCGTGATCGAACATCAGCGCATGGCGCGCCGGTCCGAGCCGAAGGTCGGCGGTGTTCAGCGCGAACACCGTGACGACGTAGCGGTGCGGTTTGCCCGGCGGCGGGCAGGGGCCGCCGTAGCCGACGTCGCCGTAATCGTTGCGGGCCTCGATCGCGCCGATTCGCTTCAAATAGCCCGACGCGCTCGCGTTGGGCGGCAAGCTTTCGATGGTGTTGGGAATATCGGCGACGGCCCAGTGCCACCAGCCGGGCCCCGGCGCGTCGAGGTCGAAGACCGTCACGGCGAAGCTCTTGGTGCCGGCCGGGGCGTTGCGCCAGGACAACTGCGGCGACGCGTTGGCGCCTTTGCATTCGTCTTGGTTGTAGACCTGTGCATTGCCGACGCTCGCGCCGTCGCGCAAATCGCTGCTCGTCACGGTGAACATGCCTTGCGCGGCCGCCGGGGCGGCGCCGCAGGCAAGCCAAGCCATGCAGAGGGGAGCGATGGCGGCCACGGCGCGCTTCAATGCGGGCCGGGAGAAAACCGATGCAACCACGTCGCTGGACTTGCGCATGGGCCGATCTCCGGTCGACGGCCATCGAGGGGAAGGCCGCTTTCGCGGCGGCCGATTGCGCCTCGAGCATGCGCCAACCCGAGGGCCCGCGCATGCCTGACGGGCGGACTGCGTTACTGCGGCGCGGCCGTCGCGCCGCCGTGCGCGGCCGACCACTCGGCCGGCGCGTTCAGGAACTTCTCGACTTCGTCGAGCGTGTTCGTGTCGAAGTAGCCCGACGCCTTCGCGACGCGCAGCACGTCCCACCAGGTGGCGAGCGCATGCAGTTCGACGTCGATGTCCTTCAGGACCGACACGCTCTCCTTGAAGATGTTGTAGTGGAACAGCACGAAGCAGTGGTTCACGCTGGCCCCGGCGGTGCGCAGGGCGTTGATGAAGTTGATCTTGCTGCGGCTGTCGGTGGTCAGATCTTCGACGAGCAAGACGCGCGAGCCTTCCTCGAGATGCCCCTCGATCTGCGCGTTGCGGCCGAAGCCCTTCGGCTTTTTGCGCACATATTGCATCGGCAGCATCATGCGGTCGGCAATCCAGGCCGCGAACGGGATGCCGGCCGTTTCGCCGCCGGCCACGGCGTCGATTTGTTCATAGCCGACATCGCGCAGGATCGTCGTTTCGGCCATTTCCATGAGGGCGCGACGCACGCGCGGATAGGAAATCAGCTTGCGGCAATCGATATAGACCGGACTTGCCCAGCCGGACGTGAAAATGAACGGCTTCTCGGCGTTGAAGTGCACCGCTTGCACTTCGAGCAGAATTTTGGCGGTGGTATCGGAGATCGTTTGGCGATCGAAGCCTGTCATGGGCAAATCCTTGGAAATGAGCGTGAGGCGGGCGGGCTGGCCCGTTGGCGCAGGCGTGTTTCCTGCGCGCGTAGGCGGGCATTTTACCCGACTTCCGGATCGAGCCCCCTGGAAAGCGAGATTAGGGGGTGTACACTAGGCGCCCCGCGAAACGCTCCCGCGCCGTCTACGCTACCCGCGACAGACACCGCGCCGCGCCCACACGGCGCACGAGTCGACCGCCGCAGTCGCTACCTAGCCGATTTGCCAGGCGCGGCCCCGGCGCGAGCGTGCCGGCCCAAATTCAATTAGAACTCCCAGGTTTGATCATGGACGAACAACTGAAACAAAGCGCCCTCGCCTACCACCAGAATCCGAAGCCCGGCAAAATCTCGGTCACGCCCACGAAGCCGCTATCGAACCAGCTGGACCTTTCGCTGGCGTATTCCCCGGGCGTCGCCGCCGCGTGCGAGGCCATCCACGCCGATCCGCTCGACGCGCAGAAGTACACGTCGCGCGGCAATCTCGTGGGCGTCGTGACGAACGGCACGGCCGTGCTCGGCCTCGGCAACATCGGCCCGCTGGCGGCCAAGCCGGTCATGGAGGGCAAGGGCTGCCTCTTCAAGAAGTTCGCCGGCATCGACGTGTTCGATATTGAATTGGCCGAATCGGACCCCGACAAGCTCGTCGAAGCGATCGCCATGCTCGAGCCCACGCTCGGCGGCATCAACCTCGAAGACATCAAGGCGCCCGAGTGCTTCTACATCGAGCAGAAGCTGCGCGAGCGCATGAAGATTCCCGTCTTCCATGACGACCAGCACGGCACCGCCATCATCGCCTCCGCCGCGATCCTCAATGGTCTGAAGGTGGTCGGCAAGGATCTGGGCAAGGTCAAACTCGTATGCTCGGGCGCCGGCGCGGCCGCCATTGCCTGTCTGGATCTGCTCGTGAAGCTCGGGCTGTCGAAGCAAAACGTGCTCGTGGCCGATTCGAAGGGCGTCATCTACGAAGGCCGCGGCAATCTCGATCCGTCCAAGGCCCGCTATGCGGCAGTCACCGACGCCCGCGCCCTGGCCGACGCCATCAAGGGGGCCGACGTGTTCCTCGGCTGCTCGAGCGCCGGGGTGCTCAAGCCCGAGATGGTGAAGGACATGGGCGATCGGCCCTTGATCCTCGCGCTGGCCAATCCCGAGCCCGAGATCCGTCCCGAGGACGCCAAGGCCGCGCGCCCCGACGCCATCATCGCGACGGGCCGCTCCGACTATCCGAATCAGGTCAACAACGTTCTGTGCTTCCCGTTCATCTTCCGCGGCGCGCTCGACGTCGGCGCGACGACGATCACGGAAGAGATGAAGCTCGCCTGCGTGCGCGCGATCGCCGAATTGGCCGAGGAAACGGATCAGGGCGACGAAGTCGCGAAGGCTTATGAAGGCCATTCGCTCGAATTCGGCCCGGAATATCTGATTCCCAAGCCGTTCGATCCGCGCCTCATCATCAAGATTGCACCGGCCGTCGCGCAGGCGGCGATGGACTCGGGCGTCGCGACGCGCCCGATCCAAGACATGGACGCCTACCGCGAGCAACTGGGCGCCACCGTCTATCGCACGGGCATGGTCATGCGCCCGGTGTTCGCCACGGCCAAGAAGAACGCCGCGCGCATCGTCTTCGCCGAGGGCGAGGACGAACGCGTGCTGCGCGCCGCGCAATTCGTGCTGATGGAGAAGATCGCCAAGCCGATCATCGTCGGGCGTCCGGCCGTCGTCGAAATGCGCTTGCAGAAGATGGGCTCGAAGCTGACGGCCGGCGTCGATTTCGAAATCGTCAATCCCGAGGACGATCCGCGCTTCACGCAAAGCTGGCAGCTTTATCACGAGATCGGCGCGCGCGACGGCGTGACGCCCGAGATCGCCAAAGCGGCCATGCGCAAGTTCAATACGCTGATCGGCGCGATCCTGATTCGCCTCGGCCAAGCCGACGGCATGATCTGCGGCATGATCGATACGTATCACAGCCACCTGAAATACATCGAGCAAGTGCTCGGCCGCGCGCCGCAAGCCGAGCATTACGCTGCAATGAATCTCTTGATGCTGCCGGGCCGCAATTTGTTCATTTGCGATACGTACGTCAACGAAGTGCCGAGCGCCGAGCAGTTGGCCGACATGGCGATTTTGGCCGCACGGGAAATCGAGCGTTTCGGCATCGTGCCGAAGATCGCGCTGCTGTCGAACTCGAACTTCGGCAGTGCGCCGTCGGCGTCGTCGCAGCGCATGGCGGCCGCACGCAAGATGATTGCCGAGCGCGCACCGCAGCTCGAAGTCGACGGTGAAATGCACGGCGATGCGGCGCTCTCGGAGCTCATCCGGAAGCAGTCGTTCCCCGGCACGACGCTTACCGGCGAAGCGAATCTGCTGCTGATGCCGAACGTGGAAGCCGCGAACATCGCGTACAACCTGCTGAAGATGGTGAGCGGCGAAGGCGTGACGGTGGGGCCGTTCCTGCTCGGCGCGGCCAAGCCCGTGCACATTCTCACGCCGGCCGCGACGGTGCGACGCATCATCAACATGACGGCCGTGGCCGC
>DATJJH010000255.1:0-22910 GCA_035492395.1 Trinickia sp.
GAAGAACACTTCGCGGTGGCCATGGCCGCGAGCTTCGATTCGTTCGAGCAGCGCGCGCACGAATTGGCTCGTGTCGGGAGGCGTCTCCGTCGAGTACGTGATGCCGAGCCCGCCCCCGACATCGATATGGCGGATGGGCACACCGTCGGCTTCGAGTTGTTCGACCAGGTCGAGCAATTTGTCGAGCGCGTCCAGGTACGGTGCGATTTCGGTGATCTGCGAGCCGATATGGCAATCGATGCCGACGACTTCGAGGTGTTCGAGCCCGGCCGCTGTACGGTAGGCGGAGCGCGCTTCGTCAAAAGCGACGCCGAACTTGTTCGCCTTGAGGCCGGTCGAGATGTACGGATGGGTTTTCGGGTCGACGTCCGGATTGACGCGCAGCGAGATGGACGCCTTCTTCCCAAGCTCTTCCGCGACGGCGTTCAGCCGATCGAGTTCGGAGATCGATTCGACGTTAAAGCATTTCACACCGGCTTGCAGCGCCTCGCGCATTTCGGCAATGGTCTTGCCGACGCCCGAAAACACGGTGTCCTTGGCTTGCCCGCCCGCCGCGAGCACGCGTGCCAACTCGCCGCCCGACACGATGTCGAAGCCCGCGCCCAGGCGCGCGAAGATATTGAGCACGCCGAGATTGCTGTTTGCTTTGACCGCAACGTGCACCGTTGCGCGGCGGCCGGCGCAGGCTTGCGCATAAGCCTGATACGCCTGGGTCAATGCGGCGCGCGAGTAGACGAACAGCGGCGTGCCGAACTGTTCGGCGAGCGTGACGGCGCTGACGCCTTCGGCGTGCAGCACGCCATCGACATAGGCGAAGGCGGAGTGAGACATGCGAAAGTCCTGCGTTATTGGTCGGGGGCGGGGCTAGATGCAGCGCCGGGTTCGGGCGTTGCGCGTGGAGTGCGCGGCGAGGCGCCGAGGGAGTCAGCCGGCGACAGCGTGAGCGGGGCGTCTGTGGACGCGCCCGAAGAGCCGGACGCCTGCGAATCGGGCAACTTGCCCGACACCGAAGGCTCGGTGCGCAGGGCGGGTTTTTCAGGCAGCGGCGGCACGGTCGGCAGATAAAGCGGCCCGCGCTGACCGCAGCCCGTTAGCGCCGCGCTTGTCGCAACGGCCAAAGCCGCTACAATCGCGCTCATCCTGAAAACGACTCGCATGACTGTCTCTAGGACCCTATGAGCTGTGATGTGTTCAACCGGCGGAGTTTAGCATGACCGACAGCGACTACCTTACCCGCGCCGAGGCCGTTCTCGCGCGCATCGAGCAAGCCGCCGACGACAGCGACGCGGACATCGAGGTCGAGCGCAACGGCAACGTGGTGACACTCGAATTCGAGAACGGCTCGAAGATCATCGTGAATCTGCAGCCGCCGATGGAAGAAATCTGGATCGCCGCGAAGATGGGCGGTTTTCACTTCAAGTTCGTGGGCGGCCAGTGGATCGACACGCGCAATGCCCGCGAGTTTTTCGAAGCCCTGTCGGATTACGCCACGCAACAAGCTGGCGAACCTGTCGATTTTTCGGCTTGATACTGGGGCGCGCGCCACGGGCGCGGTCAACCCGTCCGCGCTGACTACCTTGCAAGCGATGGCGCGGCGGCTTCGGGCTCGACCTGCGGCGCCGCTTCCAAGGTTGGCGCCGCGCCGGTCGACTCCTCGGTGTGCGCGGCCTCGCCCGAGGCCATTCCGGCATGCAAGGCTGCTTCGCTGATCCCCACGGCGTGCACGAAGCCTTGGCCGGGTAGGAACGTATCGAAATACAACTCGCCGCCTATCGGCACCACGTCGCCAGGCATCGGCATCTCGTATTCGGGCACGCCTTTCAACGCTTGCCGCATGTAGTCCATCCAGACAGGCAGTGCGACACCGCCGCCCGTTTCGCGGTCGCCCAAGCTGCGCGGCGTATCGTAGCCGATCCATGCGATCGCGGCGAGGGTGTGCTGGTAGCCGGCGAACCAGGCATCGCGGGAGTCGTTCGTCGTGCCTGTCTTGCCCGCGAGATCCTTGCGCCCCAACTCGTTCGATTTCGCGCCCGTGCCGTGCTGCGCGACGCTCTGCAGCAGGCTGTTCATGACGTAGTCGTTGCGCGCGTCGATTGCGCGCGGCGCATCGCGCTCCGCGACGATCGGCTGTGCACGCGCCAGCACGACACCCTCCTGATTCGTCACTTCCGAAATCAAGTAAGGATTGATGCGATAGCCGCCGTTGGCGAAGACGGAATACGCGCCCGCCATCTGCAACGGCGTAACGAGGCCGGCGCCCAGCGCCATCGGCAGATACGCGGGATGTTTGTCGGCGTCGAACCCGAAACGCGTGATGTACTGCTGCGCGTAGCGTGTCCCGATGCGCGCGAGAATGCGGATGGACACGAGATTGCGCGATTTCTGCAGCGCCGTGCGCATCGTCATCGGGCCGTCGAAGCGGCCGCCGTAGTTTTTCGGCTCCCAGGGCTGGCCGCCCGTTTCCGCGGCGCTGAAATAGAGCGGGGCGTCGTTGATGATCGTCGCCGGTCCCAGGCCTTTGTCGAGCGATGCCGAATAGATGAAAGGCTTGAAGCTGGAGCCGGGCTGTCGCCATGCTTGGGTGACATGATTGAACTTGTTCTTGCTGAAATCGAAGCCGCCGACGAGCGCGCGGATCGCGCCGTCCTGCGGCACGATGGAGATGAACGCGCCTTCGACTTGCGGCAACTGAACGATCGACCAAGCCCCCGCGTCGTCCTTGACGAGGCGCACGATGGCGCCCGGGCGAATGCGGCTTGCAGCCGGCGCGCGCGGAGAAAGCGAAGCAGCCGCGAAACGCAGCCCCTCACCGTCTATCTTGATCGCCGCGCCATTGGAAAGGACCGCTTGAACCTCGCGAGCGTCGGCCGATGTGACGACGCCCGCTACGATTTCGCCGTTGTCCGGATGCGCATCGAGCGCCGCGGCGATGGCGTTCGCGCGTGCATCGGCGTCAGCCGCAGTCGGCATGGCGACGTACCCTTCGGGGCCGCGATAGCCGTGCCGGGCGTCGTAGTTCGAAAGGCCGCCGCGCAACGCCCGATAGGCCGTGTCCTGGCTGCCGGAATCGATCGTCGTGACGACGTTCAGCCCACGCGTATAAGCGTCCTCGCCGTATTGCGCGACCATTGCCTGACGGACCATTTCGGCCACGTACTCGGCGTGCACGCTGAACTGCTGCGCCGGCGTGCCGGCAAGCGCGAGCGGCTCGGCGACTGCGGCGTCGTACTGTGCGCGCGTAATGTCGCGCAGCGCAAGCATCCGCTGCAGGATGTACTGTTGACGTAGCTTGGCGCGGGCGGGATTGACGACGGGGTTGTATGCCGAAGGCGCTTTGGGCAAACCGGCGAGCATCGCCGCTTCGGCCAGCGTGATGTGTTTGATGTCCTTGCCGAAATAGACGCGGGCCGCCGACGCGAAGCCGTAAGCGCGCTGCCCGAGGTAGATTTGATTCATGTACACCTCGAGAATCTGATCTTTCGTCAGCTCTCGCTCGATCTTGTACGCGAGCAACATCTCATAGATTTTTCGCGTATAGGTTTTCTCGCTCGATAGAAAGAAATTACGCGCCACCTGCATCGTGATCGTGCTCGCGCCTTGCGTGGCGCGCCCGTTCGTCAGCGCTGCGACGCCCGCGCGCGCAACGCCGGCCAGATCTACCCCGCCGTGATCGTAAAAGCGCGCATCCTCGATGGCGAGGACCGCTTGTTTCAAAAAAGGCGGGACGTCGTCGATGCGCACGACGTCCCGCCGCTCCTTGCCAAATTCGCCGATCAGAAGGTGATCTGCCGTATAGATGCGCAGCGGCACTTTCGGCCGATAGTCGGTGAGGGCGTCGAGCGCGGGCAGGCGCGGGCTCGCGACGACCAGCGCGTACAGCAGCAGCAACGCGATGCCGGCGCCCGCCGTCGCTATTGCGCCGACGAACCAGAGGACGAGCTTGGTCATCCACCGGCGGCGGCGCTTAGGCGGTGTGGGCGCGGGGGAAGGCGGCGTGGGCGTGGGCGGGGGAGGCGAGGGCGAGCGTGAATCCATAGAGAAGCAGACGTGCGTTGGCCGCGATTATAGCGGCGCGACGCGTGGCGCACGGGTGGCTGAACGGCTAAGCCGGACGATGGCAATCGCGGGAGGGGGACGCGGCGCGTTGGCCATCCGGCTGAATTCCAGCTCGCTGCCGTCTTTCGCACAATTTCACCGCAGCAAGTCGTTGAGGCCGCTCATGTCGACGGCCCGGCTGCTGCGGGGAAATGCCATGCTGATGAGAAGAAAACTGTTGTCCGCCGCGCGCCGCTTCGCGGCGGGCATCGATGTAAGCGCACGCGAGGTGCGGCTCGTCATCGCCAGTCGCAAGCGCCGCGGGGCACATCCCGTTCGCGTCGAATGGATCGGCGCGGCGCCGCTACCTCCGGGGGCCATGTCGGGCATGCACATCGTCGAGCGCGCGCTCGTGACCGAGGCGCTTGCGTCGCTCTGCGCCCGCTGGCCGCGACAGCTTCCTATGCGAGGCATGCCTTGTTCGATGGCGGTACCGGGCGACGCCGCGTCCATCTCGTTATCCGCCATGACGGCGGCGCGCGCTCATTCCAATCGGAAGGTTGCCCCTTCGTGCGCGCTCGGCGAGTGCGAGCCCTTCCTTTTCGACGGGGCCGGGCAACTGTGCGGCCATGATGCCGACGAAACGCGAGGTGGGGCGTCGCACCGGCTTTTGCAAGCGCGCGTCGAAGTCGCGGCCGCGGCCCGCATTGCGCTCGCCTCAGTGGAATGCGAGCCGTTGGCTGCTTTGCGCGCACTTGTCCATGCCGGCGAGCATGCGCGAATCGCAGGGCAGCGATATGGCGCGATATGGGCCGGATACGGCGGCGTTTTCGGGTGGCGCATCGCTGATCGCTCGGTCGAAGCGGCCAT
The DNA here is from genome assembly GCA_035492395.1 of Trinickia sp. Classification (GTDB taxonomy): domain Bacteria; phylum Pseudomonadota; class Gammaproteobacteria; order Burkholderiales; family Burkholderiaceae; genus Trinickia. The sequence goes on from DATJJH010000255.1 coordinate 4,906, forward strand.
TCGATTCCCGGGTGGCGAGCATCCCGATCTCGACGCGGCACTGCGGCGTCTAGCCGGGGCAGGAGGTCTTCACGCAGCGCTTGTCGGCGGCGACGTGGCGTTGCTCGATCGTATCGGGCTGCCTTTAGCGGATATCGGCGAGCGCCTGGGGTGCAGCGCCGCGCCGTTCGAATGCGCGCCGTTTGGCTGCAGGCCGGCCGCGCTTACCGACCTCGAGGGCTGGAAGCACGGCGCGGCCTATGCGGTCGCTTTCGGGTTGGCGTTGCGCGGGGTGACGCAATGAGCACGACCGGCACGATGGCTTCGATGGCCGCGGCGTCGCGCGCGCCGAGCCGTGGGCGCGACAGCGCCTGGCGCGGTGCCTGCGCGGTCGATACCGGGCCGCATCGTCAGGCTGGCGGTCGTGAGCGCTGCCGACGCTACGTCGCAGAGGGAGCGGTGGCCGTATTCGCCGGTTCAATCATGGCGCTCGGTTGGGCCGCGGTTGCGGCGAAGGACGAGCGAATGAGCGGTCGCCGCGCGCAGCTCGAACGGGACATGTCGCTGATGTCGTCGCCGCTGGCCGAATTGGCGCGCTTGGAGCGAGCCGACGAAAGCGCGAAGGCTGCGGCGGCGCAGGCGCAACTGCACGCGCGGCCGATCATCGAGTTGCGCTCGCTGCTCGAAGTGCTTGGCCGCGAAGTGCAGTCGGGCGTGGCGATTAGCCGGCTGCGGCGTTCGGACGAAGGCATCGAATTGCAAGTCCGAGCCGCCGATACGGTTGCGTGCGCTTCGTGGGTCGAGCGTCTTCAGCGCATACCGGGGCTGGAGTCGGTGGAGACGGTCGGACTCAAATCCCTTGCCGCGCCTGCCGCCCGCCAGGGCGAAACTGCCGTGGAGGCCACCGTTCATCTGCGCTGGCGTGGCGCATCCGCGCATGCGCCGCGGCCTTCGCCTTCTCGCCAGGTCGCGCTCGAGAGTCGAAAGCGCCGCGAAAGGAGTGAGCGATGAGCGCCGCGCAGCCGGTTCGCGGTTCCGGCCGCTCGGGGCGGGCCTACAAACGTCGCGCTGCGGTTAGGCGCCTGGTTCGCGCGATGTCCCGCTTTCGCTCGCCTGCGCGGACGTGGACCGTAAAACGCAGGCTAATGGCGTGCGCGGCGCTGGCCGCGGGCGCGTTCGTACTCGTAACGTTCGCGTGGCGTGTTCTCGACGCCGGCAACCGGACCGAGCGAGCGGCCGAGATTCAAGCGCTGGAGCGGCGGGTGCATGAGAGTCGCATCAAGCTCTCGGGCTTGCCTAGATTGCGCGAGGCAGTCGGCGCCGCACGCGTCTCGCTCGACGCGGCAGTTCGCCCGGCAGGCGGCGAGTGGCAGATAGTGGCCGATCTTGCGGCCCGCACAGGCGTAAAGCTGCTCGTGCTCGAACCCGCGGCGCGAGCGGCTGCGGGGCGGGGCCGTCACGGCGAAACGGCCGAACGGGCGCTGCGCCTCGAGGGGCGTACGGATTTCGCGGGCCTTTATGCCTTCGTGCAGGGGCTCTCGGCGCTGCCGGTGCTCATCGTGCCGCGCGCCTTGGATATCAAGCGCGAGCCTGAAGGCCTGGCGTTCGAAGCGACGCTGAATGTGCTCGGTCGGTCGTCCACGCGGCTCACGCTCGCAACGGGCGCCTCCAACGTCGATGTCGGACCGCCACGGGGGGATCCGTTTCACGTCGGTGCTGCTTTCTCGTCGCCGGAGGCATCGGCTACGCGGCTCGTGGGCCTAGTGCATGGCGGCCGGCAAGCGCTCGCGCTTGTCGAGCGCGCGAGCGGCGTGCAAACGGCGCTCGCCACACCCGGGCAGACGCTGGGCGCAGAGAAAATCGTCGGTATCGACGCATTCGGCGTGACGCTCTCGGGCCGGGGCGGCGTGCGTCGCCTTTCGTGGCCGGAGAACGGCCGATGAGCCCGGCCAAGCGGGCTTGGGCCGCTATCCGCGCGGCAGCCTGGACGGCCGGGGCGATCGTATCGTTTGCCGCGGCGAACGCGGCGGCGCAACCGTTCGCCCCACTGCCTCCGTTGCCGCCGACCACGGTGGCGCAAGGCCCTGAGGCGCAACTCCCGTCGCCGTGGCCGAGTGTCGGCCTGCCGCCGCTTGGCGACAATTCGCATGACGAATTGGCCGATGCGGCGCAGGAGCCATGGGAAGGACCGGATGCCCTTGCGGATAGTGAACGCGCGGCGCGGGGCAGCGCCGATGCGCCTTTGTCCAGGCTTGGCGACGAACTCGGTCGCTCGCCAGCGGCCCGATCTTCGGGCGGACCGGCCGCGCTCGAGGGGCCGCCGGTGCCGCTGGCGCCGGCCGGCAGATTGAGCGAGGGCGGCTCGGCCGATAGGGGCGCGAGCGATGCGTCCGCGAGCGAGCCGCCCCTCACGATGCGGTTCAAAAATGCGGAGCTCGTCGATGTGCTCGACGCGTTTTCGCGCTTCACGGGCTTGAACATCATCGCAAGCGAGCGGGCGCGCGGGCTCGTTTCGCTCAATCTGAACGGTGTGCCTTGGCGCATTGCGTTCGATGCGTTGCTCGACATGCAGGGACTCGCCATGTCGAGGCGCGGGAACGTGATCTGGGTTGCCCCGCTCGCCGAGTTGGCGGCCCGCGAGCGGCAACGGTTCGAGGCGCACGCCCGCGCAGCCGATCTCGAGCCGCTCGTGAGCCGCACGTTCGCGCTCAACTATCCGCGCGCGGACGAGGTGCAGCGACTGCTGACGGCGGCCGGCGCGCAGCGTGTGCTTTCCAAGCGCGGCGCGGCGATGGCCGATGCGCGCACGAATCTGCTGTTCGTCACCGACCTCGCGGCGCGGCTCGAGCAGGTGGCGCAACTGATCGCCGCGATCGACAAGCCGAACCGCCAGGTACTGATCGAAGCGCGTATCGTCGAGGGAGCGCGAGGGTTTTCACGTGAATTGGGGGCACGCTTGTCGATGCGCTCGGCAGGCGGTACGGCCGACAGCGCGGGTGCGCCGGCAACGGGGCTCGCCGGCGGGGAGCAAGGCGTCGTGAATGACCTGTCGGCCCGCGCGATCGCCGGCTTCGAGGCGGCGACGGCCGGGCTCACGCTATTCGCCGCGGGCGCGACGCGTCTCGTCACGGCGGAGCTTTCGGCGCTCGAGGCGCTGGGTAGGGGGCAAATCGTGTCGAGCCCGCGCGTCGTAACGGCCGATCGGACGAAGGCGCTCGTCGAGCAGGGCACCGAATTGCCTTATCAGGCCAAGGTCCGCAATGGCGTGTCGGGCGTGCAGTTCCGTCGCGCTAGCCTGAAGCTGGAGGTGGAGCCGCGCATTACCCCGGCGGGGCGTGTGATCCTCGATCTCGATATTGCCAAGGACAGCGTGGGCAAGGCGACCGCGGGTGGCCCCGCGATCGACACCAAACATGTGCGTACCCGCGTCGAGGTCGAGGACGGCGGAACCGTCTCGATCGGCGGGATCTATGAGAGCGAAGATCGAGACGATGTGACGCGCGTGCCGCTGTTAGGCAGAATACCGCTGTTGGGCGCGCTGTTTCGTCATCGGGCGGTGCGCGAGCAGCGCAGCGAGCTCGTTGTCTTCATCACGCCGCGCGTCCTCGCGATCGATTGACCGGCCGGCCCGGCGGGGCGGCGCGCCCGAGTCGCCGTACTCGACAAGGCGGCGGCTTTGCCAGTAAGCTGCGCCACGAACCACAGCCGATTGAACAGAGGATACGTTGCAAGAGCGGGGCGCCAACACCAACATTTTCTTCGTGGGGCTCATGGGGGCAGGCAAAACCACCGTGGGCCGCGCCGTGGCGCGCCGGCTCGGGCGCCCGTTCTTCGATAGCGACCACGAGATCGAGGCTCGCACGGGCGCGCGCATTCCCGTCATCTTCGAAATGGAAGGCGAGACCGGATTTCGTGAGCGCGAGGCGCACGTCATCGCCGAACTCACGTCGCGCGATGCGGTCGTGCTCGCGACGGGGGGCGGAGCGGTATTGCGTCCGGAAAATCGCGCGTTTCTCCACGATCGCGGGCTTGTCGTATATCTTCGAGCGAATCCGCACGACCTTTGGCTGCGTACGCGCAAGGACAAGAATCGTCCGCTGCTGCAAACGGACGATCCGAAAGCGAAGCTCGAGGCGTTGTACAACGAGCGCGATCCGCTCTACCGGGAGTGCGCGCATTTCATCGTCGAAACAGGGCGGCCATCGGTCAATGGGCTCGTAAACATGGTGCTCATGCAACTCGAGATGGCCGGCATCACCAAGCAGACACAGTCATGATTACCGTCAACGTCGATCTCGGCGAACGCTCCTACCCGATCCGCATCGGCGCCGATCTGATCGCCCGCACCGAACTGTTCGCGCCGCACATCGCGGGCGCGGCAGTGGCGATCGTTACGAATGAAACCGTGGAGCCGCTGTACGGCGAGGCGCTGCGAGCGGCGCTCGCCCCCCTTGGCAAGCAGGTGTCGACCGTCGTCCTGCCCGACGGCGAAAGCTTCAAGCACTGGGAAACGCTGAACCGCGTTTTCGATACGCTGCTCGGCGCAAAGGCCGATCGGAAGACGACGCTGATCGCGCTTGGCGGCGGCGTCGTCGGCGACATGACCGGCTTCGCCGCGGCCTGCTACATGCGCGGGGTGCCGTTCATTCAGGTGCCGACGACGCTGCTTTCGCAAGTCGACTCGTCGGTCGGCGGTAAGACGGGCATCAACCATCCGCTCGGCAAGAACATGATCGGCGCGTTCCATCAGCCCCAAGCCGTCATCGCCGACATCGGCACGTTGCGCACGCTGCCCGCGCGCGAACTCGCGGCCGGCATTGCCGAAGTCATCAAGACTGCCGCGATCGCCGACAGCGCGTTCTTCGAGTGGCTCGAGGCGAATATCGAGGCGCTCAATGGCCGCGACCCCGATGCGCTGGCGCACGCCGTCAAGCGCTCTTGCGAGGTGAAGGCATCGGTCGTCGCGGCGGACGAGCGCGAAGGCGGCCTGCGTGCGATCCTGAATTTCGGTCATACATTCGGCCACGCGATCGAGGCGGGGCTCGGCTATGGCGAATGGTTGCACGGCGAGGCCGTCGGGTGCGGCATGGTGATGGCCGCCGATCTGTCCGCTCGCTTGGGATACCTCGACGAAGCGGTGCGCAGGCGCCTCGTCGCCCTGATCGGCGCCGCTCGGCTGCCGTCGCGGGCTCCGGCGTTAGGCGATACGCGCTATATCGAGCTGATGAAGGTGGATAAGAAAGCGGAAGCGGGGGCGATTAAGTTCGTCCTGCTCAAGGCGCTCGGCCAGACGCTCGTGACCGACGTGCCGGAGGACGCATTGCGCGCGACGCTAGCCGCGTGCGTTTGAATCAAGCGAACCCAGCCGCGCGGTGTGCCGCGCGACAGACGTTGCGGGAGGGAAGACGATGTGCGATAGAGCGGACCCGGCGCAGGATTCGGCAATAGGCGCATCGGCGAGCGGCACGCGGCACGCGGCGCTGGCCAGTCCGCCGACGGCCGCCATGCTCGAGGCGCATCTCGCTCCTTACGCCGCGCACTCGGCGAATTCCCGCGGCCGCCGCTTTCCGGAAGCGCCGCCTTCGGCGCGAACCGAGTTTCAACGCGACCGTGATCGCATTGTTCATTCAACGGCTTTCCGACGCCTCGAATACAAGACGCAAGTCTTCGTCAATCACGAAGGCGACTTGTTTCGTACGCGGCTCACGCACAGCCTGGAGGTGGCGCAGATCGCCCGCTCCGTCGCGCGCAATCTCCGTGTAAACGAGGATCTCGTCGAAGCGATTTCGCTTGCGCACGATCTCGGACATACGCCCTTCGGTCATGCCGGCCAAGATGCATTGAACGAGTGCATGCGCGAGCACGGCGGCTTCGAGCACAACCTGCAAAGCCTGGCGGTCGTGGACGAACTCGAGGAGCACTACGGCGGCTTCAACGGCCTGAATCTCTGCTTCGAAACGCGCGAAGGCATCCTTAAACATTGTTCGCGCGAGAATGCTTCGAGGCTCGGCGATCTCGGCGAACGCTTCTTGAGCGGCAAGCGGCCGTCGCTAGAGGCACAAATCGCCAACATCGCCGACGAAATCGCCTATAACAATCACGATGTCGACGATGGCTTGCGCTCGGGGCTGCTGACGATCGAGCAACTGTCGCAAGTCGAGCTCTGGCAAGCTCACTACGAGGATGCCATGCGGGAGCATCCTCGGTTAGATGGGCGCCGCATCGTGCACGAGACGGTGCGCAGGATGATCAATACGCTGATCGTCGATCTCATCGACGAGACGCGACGCAACCTCGCCGTCCATGCGCCGCAGTCGTTGGACGCGGTCCGCGCGGCGCCGGCCCTGGTCGCGCACAGCGGTGCAGTCGCGGCGCAGGCGGCACAGTTGAAGCGGTTTCTGTTCAAGAACTTGTATAGGCATTACCGCGTCATGCGCATGGCGAGCAAGGCGCGGCGTGTCATCGGCGGGCTGTTCGAAGCATTCAGCGAAGACCCGCGCCTGCTGCCGCCGGCCTATCTGGCCGAGGACGAAGCGGCGCAGCCTCGCCTTATCGCGCATTACATTGCCGGAATGACGGACCGGTATGCGTTGAAAGAGTACCAACGTTTGTTTGTCATCAACGATAGCTAGACTACTGGCCCGGGCCGGCTGCATGGCTAATTCTCATGGGGTGGGAAATTCAAGCCGGGCGGGTATATGTCAACCTTAGGAGAACTAAATGAACGGATGCAGGACGCTGGTTCGCTCGCTTGTGGTCGGGGGAGTGCTGCTCGTCGGCGCGAGCCATGCGGCGCTGGCCGCGACGGAGATTCAATTTTGGCACGCGATGGAGGCGGCGCTCGGGGAGCGCGTGAACGACATCGCCAACGATTTCAACAAGTCGCAGAGCGACTACAAGATCGTGCCGGTCTTCAAGGGTACCTACGACCAGACGCTCGCGGCCGGCATTGCCGCGTATCGTAGCGGCAACGCGCCGGCGATCCTCCAGGTCTACGAGGTCGGCACGGCCACGATGATGGCGGCGAAGAAAGCTGTCGTTCCGGTTTCCGAAGTCTTCAAGCAAGCGGGTACGCCGCTCGACCAAAAGGCGTTCGTGCCCACTATCGCCAGCTATTACAGCGATGCCAAGACGAACGAACTGGTGTCGATGCCGTTCAACAGTTCCACGCCTGTCCTCTATTACAACAAGGACGCCTTCAAAAAGGCCGGCCTCGACCCGAACAAGCCGCCGAAGACGTGGGACGAAGTGCGCGCCGACGCCGAGAAGCTGAAGGCCTCGGGTTTGAGCTGCGGTTTCACGACGGGCTGGCAGGGTTGGATTCAGCTCGAAAACTACAGCGCGTGGCACGGTCTGCCGTTCGCCTCGGAGAACAACGGTTTCGACGGCCTGAACGCGAAGCTTGAATTCAACAAGCCGCAGCAGGTCGCGCATATCCAATTCCTTCAGGATATGGCCAAGCAAGGCACGTTTACCTACGTGGGCCGCAAGGATGAAGCCGTCTCGAAGTTCTACAGCGGCGATTGCGGCATCTTGACCAATTCGTCGGGCTCGCTCGCCACGATTCGCAAATATGCCAAGTTCGACTTCGGCACCGGCATGATGCCGTACGACGCCAACGTGAAGGGCGCGCCGCAGAACGCCATCATCGGCGGGGCGAGCCTGTGGGTGCTGGCGGGCAAAGATCCGGCCGTCTACAAGGGCGTGGCGAAATTCCTGGCGTATCTGTCCTCGCCGGCCGTCGCGGCCAAGTGGCACGAAGATACGGGTTATTTGCCCGTGACGACGGCAGCCTATGACCTGGCGCGCAAGCAAGGCTTCTACGAGAAGAACCCGGGTGCGGATACGGCCATCAAGCAAATGTTGAACAAGCCGCCGCTGCCCTATACCAAGGGCTTGCGGCTGGGCAACATGCCTCAGATCCGCACGGTCGTCGACGAGGAACTCGAGCAGGTATGGGCGCAGAAGAAGACGCCTCAGGCCGCGCTCGACTCGGCCGTCAATCGTGGCGACGACTTGCTGCGTCGCTTCGAGCAATCGGCGCAATAAACGCGGGCGGGCCTTGCATGCAACATTCTCACGCTCGCGGCTCGGCGTGCCGTTCACGGCGGCCGGGCGGCTCGCTTGAGCAAGGCGTCCGCCACCCGCCCTGCGCCGCCGCCCGATCGGTTTGAGCCTACCGAGCGGCGGCGCAGGGCCTTGATCGACTGACCACTTATGCACGAACGTTCCCGTTTCGCCGCGAGCGCGCTGCCTTACCTGCTGGTCGCGCCGCAACTCCTCATCACCGGGTTGTTTTTTCTTTGGCCTGCCGGCGTCGCACTTTGGCAATCGACGCAAACCCAGGATGCATTCGGCACGTCGAGCGAATTCGTCGGATTCGCCAACTTCGCCCATCTGTTCGCCGATCCGCTCTACCTCGATTCGTTCAAGACGACGCTCGTCTTCAGCGCGCTCGTGACGGGGTCGGGGCTCGTCGTCTCTTTGCTGCTCGCGGCCTGCGCCGATCGGGTGACGCGCGGTGCGAAGGCGTATCGCACGCTGTTGATTTGGCCGTATGCCGTCGCGCCTGCCATCGCGGCGGTGCTGTGGGCGTTCTTGTTCAACCCGAGCATTGGCCTCGTGACCTATGCGCTGGCCAAGGGCGGCATCGTGTGGAACCATGCCCTGAACGGCGCCCAAGCGATGACGCTCGTCGTGCTTGCTTCGGTATGGAAGCAAGTGAGCTACAACTTCCTCTTTTTCTATGCCGGGCTGCAGGCCATTCCGCGCTCGCTGATCGAAGCTGCGGCGATCGACGGGGCAGGGCCGGTGCGGCGCTTCTTCGGCATCGCGTTGCCGCTGCTTTCACCCACGACGTTCTTTCTATTCGTCGTCAATGTGGTCTACGCGTTCTTCGACACGTTCCCCGTGATCGACGCGGCGACAGGCGGCGGCCCCGCGCAAGCGACGAAAACGCTGATCTACAAGATCTTCGCCGAAGGGTTTCAAGGCCTCGACATCGGCAGCTCGGGCGCGCAGTCCGTCGTGCTGATGGCGATCGTCGTCGGCCTGACGGTGATCCAGTTCCGCTTCATCGAACGCAGGGTGCAATACGCATGATCGAAAATCGCAAGGGCTTCGATCTCTTCTGCCACGCCATGCTCATTCTCGGCGTCGTGATCGTCGCGTTTCCCGTTTATGTGGCGTTTTGCGCGGCGACGATGAGCGAGCACGAGGTCTTCACCGTGCCGCTGTCGCTCGTGCCGAGCACGCATCTGTTCCAAAACATCGCCACCGTCTGGTCGCAGGGCAGCGGAAACGCGGCGAGCCCGTTCGGGCGCATGCTGCTCAACAGTTTCGTCATGGCGCTCGCGATTGCCGTGGGCAAGATCGCCGTGTCGATCATCTCCGCGTACGCGATCGTCTTCTTTCGTTTTCCGCTTCGCAATACGGCGTTTTGGCTCATCTTCATCACGCTGATGCTGCCGGTGGAAGTGCGGATATTTCCGACGGTGCAAGTCGTTTCGTCGATGCACCTGACGAATACCTACGCGGGGCTGACCTTGCCCCTCATCGCCTCGGCGACCGCAACGTTCCTGTTTCGCCAGTTCTTCCTCACGCTGCCCGACGAATTGATGGATGCCGCGCGGATCGACGGCGCAAGCGCATTGCGGTTCTTCTTCGACGTCGTGCTGCCGCTGTCGAAGACGAACATCGCGGCACTTTTCGTCATCACGTTCATCTACGGCTGGAATCAATACCTTTGGCCCATTTTGATCACGAACGAGCAATCGCTCACGACCGCGGTGGTGGGCATCAAAGCGATGATCGCAAGCGGGGACACTGCAACGGCGTGGCATCTCGTGATGGCGGCGACGCTACTCGCCATGTTGCCGCCGCTCGTCGTCGTGATCGCGATGCAGCGCTGGTTCGTGCGTGGCCTCGTCGATGCTGAAAAATAACTGAAAGGAATCCTTGAGCATGTCAGGGCTAACGCTAAAGCGGGTGCGTAAGACGTACGACGGCAAGCAGTTCGTTCTGCACGGCATCGACGTCGATGTGGCCGACGGAGAATTCATCGTGCTAGTGGGTCCTTCCGGCTGCGGCAAATCGACGCTTCTGCGCATGGTCGCGGGGCTCGAAAGCGTCTCGGAGGGGGAGATCTCGATTGGAGAGCGCGTTGTCAATACGCTCGAGCCGAAGGATCGCGACATCGCGATGGTGTTCCAGAATTACGCGCTCTATCCGCATATGAGCGTGAAGGAAAACATGTCGTACGGCCTCAAGATTCGCGGCATCGCGCGCGAGACGATCGATACGCGCGTGGCCGCCGCAGCCAAGATACTCGAGCTCGAGCCGCTGCTCGCGCGCAAGCCGCGAGCGCTCTCGGGCGGGCAGCGGCAGCGTGTGGCGATGGGCCGAGCGATCGTGCGCGAGCCGTCGGTCTTTCTTTTCGACGAGCCGCTCTCGAATCTCGACGCGAAGCTGCGAGTGCAAATGCGCCTCGAGATCCAGCGTCTGCATGCACGGCTTGCGACGACGAGTGTGTACGTGACGCACGATCAGATAGAGGCGATGACGCTTGCGCAGCGCGTGATCGTCATGAACCGCGGACACGCGGAGCAGATCGGCGCGCCCACCGAAGTGTACGAGCGCCCCGCGACCGTGTTCGTGGCCAGCTTCATCGGATCGCCGGCCATGAACTTGCTTTCCGGCACGCTTGGCGAGGACGGCGCGACGTTCGAGGTCTCGGGCGGCGGGCCGCGGCTGACGGTGGCCGGCGCGCCAGGCGTGGGACGTGAGATTGCCGGCGGACGGGAGTGGATTCTCGGCATTCGTCCCGAGCACATGACGCCGCGCGGCGGTTGCGCGCAAGCGCCGTTGGCCGTCGATTCGTGCGAGTTGCTCGGCGCGGACAACCTCGCGCACGGCCGCTGGGGCGCGCACGACGTGACGGTGCGGCTCGCGCACGCGGACCGCCCGCAGCGCGGCGATGTCGTGCCGGCCGCGTTGCCCCTCGAGCATATTCACTTTTTCGATCCGGCAACGGGCAAACGCGCGTTTTGAACGACGGGCCGATGCGCGCGGGCGTTGCCCGCCGGGCCGGCCGAATCGGAGCAGCCATGACGACTCACACCACCACGCCAGATTGGCGATATCCCCGTATCGTCGCCCATCGCGGCGGCGGTTCGCTGGCCCCCGAGAACACGCTCGCGGCGGTCGACACCGGGGCCCGGATGGGCCTCACGATGATCGAATTCGACGCGAAGCTTTCGGCCGACGACGTCGTGTTCCTACTGCACGACGACACTGTGGACCGGACGTCCAACGGCCGGGGCGCCGCGGCCGGCAAGCCGTACGCGGAGCTTGCGGCGCTCGATGCCGGGAGTTGGTACGACAAGCGCTTCGCGGGCGAGCACATGCCCACGCTTGCGCAAGTGCGCGAGCGATGCGATGCGCTAGGCCTCGCGGCGAATATCGAGATAAAGCCGTGCCCGGGGCGCGATGCGGCGACAGGCCGGCTCGTCGCGCAGGAGGCGGCGCGGTTGTGGCAGGGCGCCGGCGTTGCGCCGTTGCTGTCGTCGTTTTCTTTCGACGCGCTGACGGCGGCCCACGCTGCGCAGCCGGAGCTGCCGCGCGGGTTGCTGTTTGGCGCGGTACCCGCCGATTGGCGCGCCCAGACCGAAGCCCTTGCCTGCGTCTCTTTGCACGCGGACCATCGCAAGCTCGACGCGCCGCTTGTCTCGCAAATCAAGGCGGCCGGGCTGCGCATTCTGGCCTACACCGTGAACGACCCGGCGCGCGCGCGGCTGCTCTCGCAGTGGGGCGTCGATGCGATCTGCACCGACCGCATCGATCTGATCGGCGCGGACTTTCTCGCCTAAGCGACCGCGGCCAATGGCCGCGTTACCTCAACGACCTCGGGCGAGCAGCCATCCCGTCAGCAACGCGACGCCGCCGACGACGGCCATCGTTTCCCACGGGTTCTCGCGAATATAGCCTTGAGCGTCGGTGAGCGTCGCCACAGCGCGGCCGCGAATCGTTTCGCGCGCGCCGTCCATCCGCGCGCGGGCGGCATCGAGGCGTTTTTTCATCTGATCGCGCAGGACGGCGGCATCGGCCTGCGTGCCGTCGGCCAACGTTTGTTCGAGTTCCGAGAGCAGTTCGCGCATTTCGCTGCCGATGTCCTCTGCGGCATGTCGGCTGTGCCGTGCCATACGTCGTGCGTGGCGGCCGGCGCTGTTCCACGAAGTTTCGAGCGCGTCTCGCGTATTCGGTAGTGCGGTCATGGTCGCTCCGTCAGTAAGGAATAACGGGAAGAACGAACCCGCGAATCCGATGCGGGGAAGAACCCTGTCGCCGCAACTTCGATGCCAGTGGCCGGGGTGGCGGGCATCTGCTCACCGTCGTGAGGCGTGCCGAGCGCGCTGCCGAGCCGTCGCGTGGCGCCTCGCGCGCCGGGGCGAGCCGCGGCGCAAGGCCGTTGGCAGGGCGCCCGCCGCCCGACGAAGACTGACGCAAAGCGGCGAAATCGAGGCGCGCTCGGCCTCGCGGCTCGAACGGTCGCCCGCTGATTCCGTGCGATGAAAACCGCGTAGAAAGGTGATCGGAGGGACATCTCGACGGTTGAAATTACAACGCCGCCGCATGAGGGCGGCGGCGTATAGGCACGCGTCGAATTTCCGCCTAGGCTTAGAAGGCGTAGCCGACCTTCGCGAAGGTGACGATCGGGTTGAGCCTGATCTTTGCTTGGGATTGAACCGTCAAGCCGAAGGGTCCGGCGTTCGTCGACGTCAAGTTGGCAGTCACGCTCACCGGGATGTACGAAATCGACAGGCCGGCGAACCAATGCTTATTGAACGAGTAGTTGAAGCCTGCATTGAACACAGGCGCCCAGGAACGATCCGTCGAGACGGAGGTCGGACCGTGCAGAACGTTTTGCTCGAAGGCGCCGTTCGTGATCTGTGCGTTCGTAAACCAGACCCGCGTAACGCCCAAGCCAATGTACGGACGGAACTTGTCCGTCGGGCTCATGAAGTTCCATTTGAACAGGAGCGCCGGCGACCAGAGCTTCGCGCTGCCGAGCTTGCCGAACGCCGCGAGTTGTCCGCTGCCGTCGATGTCGAACTTCGGCGGGATACCGAGTTCCAACTCAGTGGAGATGTGATCGGTAACGAAGTAGCCGACGCTCAAGCCGAGTGTGTCGGATTGATCGATGCGCGCGCCGGTGTTCGCCTGGTAGCTGTTCAGGGTCGTGCCGCCGACGCTCAAGACTTCGAGCGGGTCGCTATCGCTTTGAGGTGCGAAATGGAACCACCCCGACGATACGTAAAAAGTCCCGGCCGTTTGGGCATGAGCCGCTTGTGCGCAAGCGAGCGCCGCCACGGCCCCTGTGATGGCCTGTTTTAATTTCATTAATGTGCTCCTCCATGAAAGGCCCGCCTATTATGAGTAGAAGGTTTCAAACAAACCAAGCGCGCACGCTAGAGCATTCTCCCTAAGCGTGGCAAGTGTCAGCTCAACGCCACGCGCGTCTTCGCGAATGCTCGAAGCGACGCATCGTCCCTTGGGGTAATCACTAACGTACTAAACGGAATCCAGCATGGCACGGCTCGCACGTCTTTACGTCCCAAAACAGCCGCAGCACGTCATCCTGCGCGGACTCGATCAGCAGCCCGCCTTCGTCGACGAGCAGGATTACGAGCTGTTCGTCGATTGCTTGAAAGCCGCTTCGCGCGACCACCACCTCGACGTTCACGCCTATGTCCTCATGCCCGGCGCGGTGCAATTGCTCGTCACTCCGAGCGACGAGACGAGCCTGCCCAAGGCGATGCAGGCCGTGGGCAGGCGCTACGTCGCGCATTTCAATCGGCGGTACTCCCGGCGCGGCACGCTCTGGGAGGGGCGGTACCGCGCGACGGTGATCGAGGGCGAGCGCTACTTCTTGCTCGCCAGCCGCGTTATCGAGATGTGCCCGGTACGAGCGCAAATCGTGAGCGCGGCGGAAGACTACCGCTGGTCGAGCTACCGGCACCACATCGGGCTCACGGTGGACAGCCTCGTCACCGACCACCCGCTGTACTGGTCGCTCGGCAACACGCCGTTCGAGCGGCAGCGCGCGTACAAGGACTTGTGCGAACAGCCGCTCGATGAGCGCGAGGCCAACGAATTGCAGCAGGCCACGCTGAAAGGGTGGGTGCTGGGCGGCGACTCGTACCGCGAGTGGGCGGCGCGGGAGGCAAACCGGCGCGTGTCGCCCTTGCCGCGTGGGCGCCCCAAAAAGGTGCGCGAATCGGCGCAGGCGCCGCATTCGCCTCACACCTCCCAGCAGTAGCGCAGCCGAGGCGGGCCGCGAAGGGCGGTAAAACGCCCGTGTGGCCGCGCTCGCTCGTTCGCAGCCGCGGCATCCGACCGATGCCGTTTTTATTTGCCCCATGTTGATACGGCCCTATTAAATGAGCACCAAGTCGATGCATGTTATTTAATGGTGTCAGATCAGCACGTTTTGTTTGCTATTCCATTGATTCGTCGCGTATATTCCGATTTCCGGCGGATGCCAGGGCCATAAGCCCGATCCGCCGCCGCGGCGCCTCCCCACCCCCCGGTCATCCGCGACTAGCAATTAGCCCAATGCGAACGGCCGCCAGGCCCTCTGATACACGGTGTCCCCCATGAACGACCACCAACCGATCCGTTCGGTACCCGCCGCCCAAGGTCTGTACGACCCGAGCAACGAGCATGACGCCTGCGGCGTCGGCTTTGTCGCACACATTAAGGGCCAGAAGAGTCACGGCATCATTCAGCAAGGGCTGAAGATTCTGGAGAACCTCGATCACCGGGGCGCCGTCGGCGCCGATCCGCTGATGGGCGACGGCGCAGGCATCCTGATTCAGATTCCCGATGCCTTTTACCGTGAGGAAATGGCCCGCCAAGGGGTGACGCTGCCGCCGGCCGGCGAGTACGGCGTGGGCATGATCTTTTTGCCGAAGGAGCACGCATCGCGTCTCGCCTGCGAGCAGGAACTCGAACGGACGGTGAAGGCGGAAGGCCAGGTCGTGCTGGGCTGGCGCGACGTGCCGGTCGACCACGCGATGCCGATTTCCCCGGCCGTCAAGGCGACCGAGCCGGTCATTCGCCAGATATTCATCGGCCGCGGCCGCGACATCATGGTGACGGACGCGCTCGAGCGCAAGCTCTACGTCATCCGCAAGACGGCGAGCCACCGCATCCAGGCGCTCAAGCTCAAGCACGGCAAGGAGTACTTCGTGCCGTCGATGTCGGCGCGCACGGTGGTCTATAAAGGGCTGCTGCTAGCCGGGCAAGTGGGCGTCTATTATCGCGATCTGCAAGACGAGCGCGTCGTCTCTGCGCTCGCGCTCGTGCACCAGCGCTTCTCCACGAACACGTTCCCCGCCTGGGAGCTCGCGCACCCGTATCGGATGATCGCGCACAACGGCGAAATCAACACGGTCAAGGGCAACGTCAACTGGCTCAACGCCCGCACTGGCGCGATCGCGAGCGCCGTGCTTGGCGACGATCTGCCCAAGCTGTGGCCGCTCATCTACCCGGGCCAGTCCGACACCGCGTCGTTCGACAACTGTCTCGAGCTGCTCGTCATGGCGGGCTATCCGCTCGTGCACGCGATGATGATGATGATTCCGGAGGCGTGGGAGCAGCACACGCTGATGGACGAGAACCGCCGCGCGTTCTACGAATATCACGCCGCCATGATGGAGCCCTGGGACGGCCCCGCCGCGATCGCGTTCACCGATGGCCGTCAGATCGGCGCAACGCTCGACCGCAACGGTCTGCGTCCCGCGCGCTACATCATCACCGACGACGACCTTGTGATCATGGCGTCGGAATCGGGTGTGCTGCCGATTCCCGAGTCGAAGATCGTCAAGAAGTGGCGCCTGCAGCCGGGCAAGATGTTCCTCATCGACATGGAGCACGGTCGCATCATCGGCGACAAGGAACTGAAGGACAACCTGTCGAACGCCAAGCCCTACAAGAGCTGGATCGACGCCGTGCGCATCAAGCTCGATGAAATCGAGCCGAAGGCCGAGGACGTCGCGACCGAGCGTCGCGAGGCGGCCGCGCTGCTCGATCGCCAGCAGGCGTTCGGCTATACGCAGGAAGACGTGAAGTTCTTGATGGCGCCGATGGCGCAGCAGGGCGAGGAAGCGATCGGCTCGATGGGCAACGACTCGCCGCTCGCCGTGATGTCGAACAAGAACAAGACGCTCTATCACTACTTCAAGCAGTTGTTCGCCCAGGTCACGAACCCGCCGATCGATCCGATCCGCGAGAACATGGTGATGTCGCTTGTCTCGTTCGTCGGTCCGAAGCCGAACCTGCTCGACACGAACAACATCAACCCGCCGATGCGGCTCGAAGTGTCGCAGCCGGTGCTCGACTTCAAGGACATCGCGAAGATCCGCGCGATCGACCAGTACACGGGCGGCAAGTTCAGCTCCTACGAACTGAACATCTGCTATCCGGTCGCGTGGGGCAAAGAAGGCATCGAAGCGCGACTCGCGTCGCTGTGCGCCGAGGCCGTCGATGCCGTCCGGTCCGGCTACAACATGCTGATCGTCTCCGATCGCCGCACCGATCGCGACAACGTCGCCGTCCCGGCGCTGCTCGCCACGGCCGCGATCCACACGCATCTCGTGTCGCACGGGCTGCGCACGAGCACGGGCCTCGTCGTCGAGACGGGCTCCGCGCGTGAAGTCCATCACTTCGCACTGCTCGCCGGCTACGGCGCGGAAGCGGTTCATCCGTATCTCGCGATGGAAACGCTTGCGCAGCTGGCGCAAGGGCTCAAGGGCGATCTCTCGCCCGAAAAGGCGGTCTACAACTTCACGAAGGCGGTCGGCAAGGGCCTGCAGAAGGTCATGTCGAAGATGGGCATTTCGACCTACATGTCGTACACCGGCGCTCAGATTTTCGAGGCGGTCGGCCTGGCGAGCGACCTGGTCGAAAAATACTTCAAGGGCACGGCCTCTAAGGTCGGCGGCATCGGCCTGTTCGACGTGGCAGAAGAAGCGATTCGCCTGCACAAGGAAGCATTCGGCGACAACCCGGTCCTGGCCAATATGCTCGACGCGGGCGGCGAATACGCCTATCGCGTGCGCGGCGAAGACCACATGTGGACGCCCGATGCGATCGCCAAGCTTCAGCATTCGACGCGCAGCAATTCGTATCAGACCTACAAGGAGTACGCGCACCTGATCAACGATCAGACGCGCCGTCACATGACGTTCCGCGGCCTGTTCGAATTCAAGGTGGAACCCGCCAAGGCGATTCCCCTCGACGAAGTCGAATCGGCCAAGGAGATCGTCAAGCGTTTCGCCACGGGTGCGATGTCGCTCGGCTCGATCAGCACGGAGGCGCACGCGACGCTCGCGATCGCGATGAACCGCATCGGCGGCAAGTCGAACACGGGCGAGGGCGGAGAGGACGAAAACCGTTATCGCAACGAGCTGCGCGGCATTCCGATCAAGAACGGCGACACGCTTGCTTCGGTGATCGGGCATGAAATCGTGCGCGACATCCCGCTCAAGGACGGCGATTCGCTGCGCTCGAAGATCAAGCAAGTGGCCTCGGGCCGCTTCGGCGTGACGGCCGAGTATCTCGCGTCGGCCGATCAGATTCAGATCAAGATGGCGCAGGGCGCGAAGCCCGGCGAAGGCGGCCAATTACCGGGGCACAAGGTGTCCGACTACATCGGCAAGCTGCGTTATTCGGTGCCGGGCGTCGGTCTCATCTCGCCGCCGCCGCACCACGACATCTATTCGATCGAGGATTTGGCTCAGCTCATTCACGATCTGAAGAACGTGAACCCCGCATCGAGCATTTCGGTGAAGCTCGTGTCCGAGGTGGGCGTGGGCACGGTGGCGGCCGGCGTCGCGAAGGCGAAAGCCGATCACGTCGTGATCGCCGGCCATGACGGCGGCACGGGCGCATCGCCGCTGTCTTCGGTCAAGCACGCGGGCACGCCGTGGGAACTCGGCCTGGCCGAAACGCAGCAGACGCTCGTG
>DATJJH010000256.1:0-4644 GCA_035492395.1 Trinickia sp.
CCGCCGCCGCGAGGGGGTACCGTTTGGCCCGCTCGACGGCGTTCCGTTCGCCGTGAAAGACAATATCGACGTGGCGGGCAGCAGGACGACGTGCGGATCGATGATGCGCTCGAATGCGCCGCCGGCTTCGGAGGACGCCGCTGTGATCGCCGCGATGCGTGCGATAGGCATGATTCCGATCGGCAAGACGAATCTCAGCGAATTCGCGTTCTCCGGGCTGGGGCTCAATCCGCACTTCGGCACGCCTGCGGCGAGCTTTTATCACGGCGCCCCGCGCGTGCCTGGCGGTTCGTCTTCGGGGTCTGCGATTGCGGTTCAACGCGGGATCGTGGCGGCGGCCATCGGTACGGACACCGCGGGGTCCGTGCGCGTGCCCGCGGCGTTCAACGGATTGGTCGGCTATCGTGCATCGCAAGCGCGTTACGACATGCGCGGCGTACATCCGCTCGCCGTCACGCTCGATGCGATCGGGCCGATCGCGCATACCGTGGAAGACTGTGTGCTGCTCGACGGCGCAATGCGCGGTTGCGCAACTGTCGATGCGCGTCCGGTGTCGCTCCGCCGGATTCGATGCGTCGTCGAGGCGTCGGTGTTGGAGGATCCACGATTGCAGCCCGAGATCGGGGACAACCTACGCCGCGCTGTCGACTGGCTGCGTCAATGCGGCATACAGGTGCAAGAGCGGCCGGTCGAAGCGTTTGTCCGCGCCCGCGAATTGATCGCGACGCAAGGCTGGCTCGGCGCCATCGAAGCGTGGTCGCTGCTGCGCAGTGTGGTTGAAGGCGAGCGTGGCGATCGACTCGATCCCCGCGTGCGCGACAGGTTATTGGCGGCGAAGACGATCGATGCGTTAGCGGAGCAGCGCATTCGCGCCGAACGTATCGAACTGATGCGGAGCATCCGGCATGAGCTGGGCGAGGACGCCGTGCTGATTACGCCGGCGGTCAAACACGTCGCGCCATTGCTCGCCCCGCTGGAGGCCGACGAGGCGCTGTTCGCCGCGCTCAATCTCGAAACGCTCTCGCTGACCATGCCGGGCAGCCTGCTCGACATGCCCGGAATCGCGATGCCCTCCGGCCTCGATCGTGAGGGATTGCCGACCTCGATGCTCATTTCCGTTCCGCAAGGGCACGACGATCGACTGCTGCGCAGTTCTCTTGCGATCGAGCGCGTATTGCGGGAACAGCCCATTCATTGAAATCCCTCTGGAGAATCCGCATGAATGCGACATCCCCGGGCGCCGACGGTGCTCCCATTGTTATTCCCGCGCGCCGCGGCGTGGCGGTACGGCTTGTCCAAGGCGAGGCGATCAAGGTGATCAACACGCACGGCCGCCAGGTAGTCGATACCTGGGCGTTCAATCGCGAAGACATCGGCGAATCGATGTCGATGGAGCACAGTCGCACGGCGATGCTCAAGGTCATCCCGCGGGTGGGCGACACGCTGCTGACGAACCGCCGGCGCCCCATATTGACGTGGGTCGAAGATACGACGCCTGGCGTGCATGACACCCTGATCGCCGCGTGCGACCGACACCGATACGCGCAATTGGGAGTCGTCGGCCACCATGACAACTGCACCGACAACTTGGCGGACGCGCTCGCGAGTCTTGGGCTTAAGACGCACGAAACGCCTTGCCCGCTGAACCTGTTCATGAACGTACCGGTAGGCGGCGACGGCGCGCTGAAGTTCGAGCCGCCGGTCAGTCAGCCGGGCGAGTACGTCGTATTGCGCGCCGAAATGGACCTAATCATCGTGATGTCGGCATGCCCTCAGGACGTCACGGCGGTCAACGGAATGATGCCGACGGATGCGCATTACGCGATCGTTTGAAAGGACGTGAGTGATCGGCGTGGCGACGTCGGTTTCGGTAGAATGCCCTTACCGCAATTGGCTGATTTACGGATGAAGGTGTTTCGCGATGCGTAAGCTGCCACCGCTCAATTCGATCCGCGCCTTCGAGGCCGCGGCTCGGCATCAAAGCTTCACGGCGGCCGCGGCGGAGCTTTCCGTGACGATTACGGCCGTGAGCCACCAGATTCGACAGCTCGAGGCACGCCTCGGCCACAAGCTCTTCGAACGAACGGGGCGTGCCGTGACGCTCACGCTCGTGGGCAAGACGATCTACCCGCTCGTGAGAGACGGCTTCGACCAGATCGCTCAGGCGTTCGAGGTCGTCAATGCGCCCGCGGATGAAGCCTCGATTCAAATCTCGGCCACCCGCGCGTTCGCGGAGCGCTGGCTGATGCCGAGGCTTGCGCGGTTCAATGCGCTGCATCCGGACGTCACCGTCCACATTCACGGTTCGGAGAACCTCGTCGACTTGCGCGCGGAAGATATCGACCTTGCGATTCGCTATGGGCCCGTCGAAGCGGAACTCCAAGGGTCGGTGATCTTGGAAGACTGCTATATCGCCGTGGCCGATCGCAGTATTTGTCCCGAGGGCAGGAACCCGACGATCGATGATTTTCGTGGGTGTCCGTTGCTTGCCTACAAGTGGGAAAACCGTGCGCTGAATGCGCCGGATTGGTCGACGTGGCTTGCACGCGCCGAACACGATCAGACGGCGAACTTTCGCCTGTCTTGGTACAGTGAGGAAATGCTTGCGCTGTACGCGGCGGAATGCGGCCTCGGCCCGTTGATATGCAGCAATGTGTTGATCGAGGAGCCGTTGCGTAGCGGCCGCCTGCGTAGGGTCGAAGGCCCGAGTCTGCCGGGGTTTGCATACCGGCTCGTGCCGGCGTCGACGGCGCGGCCGAAGAAGGGGCTCCGTTTATTCACGGCGTGGTTGCGAGAAGAGGCTAGGGCATTTCGCGACGCGTCACTCTTGTTGGGAAGCAGTCATGACAGCACAGCCGCTTGAAATAGATTTTGTCTCCGATGTGGCCTGTCCCTGGTGCGCGATCGGGCTTTCCTCGCTTCAGCAAGCGCTCGCCCGTGTGGGCGATGACGTCGACGCGCGCGTGGTGATGCATCCGTTCGAACTCAATCCGGAAATGACGCCGGAGGGGGAGGACGTGATCGAGTATCTCGGGAAGAAGTACGGGCGTACGCCTGAACAGATCGCCGAGACGCAAGCGATGATTCGTGAGCGGGGCGCGGCGGTCGGCTTTGCATTCGGTGCGCGC
Source organism: Trinickia sp. (assembly GCA_035492395.1). Taxonomy (GTDB): domain Bacteria; phylum Pseudomonadota; class Gammaproteobacteria; order Burkholderiales; family Burkholderiaceae; genus Trinickia. The sequence goes on from DATJJH010000256.1 coordinate 3,129, forward strand.
ACGCGTGTGCACAACACTTTCGATGCGCACCGGCTGCTGCATTGGGCTGGGATCGAGGGCAAGCAGGTGCCGCTCAAGGCGGCGCTGCTGCAGGCTTACCATGGCGACGAGAAGGATCCGAGCGACCACGACGTGTTGGTCGAGGCAGCGCGTTCGGTGGGCCTCGATGCCGAACGTGCGCGCGCGGTGCTCGAAAGCGGGCAGTTCGCGGACGAGGTTCGCGCCGAAGAGCACGAATATCAAGCAATGGGTATCCAATCGGTGCCGGCTGTGATCTTCAACCGGCGCTACCTGGTCAGCGGCGGCCAGCCGCCGGAGGTGTTCGAACAGGCTATCAGGCAGATCGTCGCGGAAGCGAAGTGATGCCGCGCTAGCCGCCGTTCGCCGCGAGAATACCCTCGAGCAGTTGCGCTTGATCGACGAGCGATTTGAGCAGGAACTGGGAACTGACGATATACGCCACTTGACCATTGCTGCCGCCCGCTTCTTGCAGCAAACCGTAGGTGCCGTTCCTCCACAGTACCCACGCCTTTTGTGCGTTATTGAGCTGCTCGATCGCTTGTGGATTGCTGCTCCACATCGTCAGTATCTTGCCGTAGGCGGTGTTGATCGAAATGCGCGTCAAACCTCGTCCTTCAGGGCGAGGAAGGATAGCGCGGACGCCGCAGGCGTCCCTCTGAGGCGCTAGTACGACGTTCGCTGTTTGTCCGATGCACTGGCGGATAACGCTGTCGGCAGAGCACCGTACTTAGTACTACGGGTGATCGCGCTTTTCTTTTTCTCCAAAAGGCGAATGGGAGACGTTTTTCGGGATATTTATACTGTCCGCATGCAACGACTCCAAGCCTTCCGATTCGAACTGATGCCCAGCGGCGAGCACGCGCGCAAGATGCGCCGGTTCGCGGGCGCGCGTCGCTTCGTCTATAACAAGGCCCTTGCGTTGCAGAAAGAAACCCGCGAGGCTGGCGGAAAGTTCATCGGCTACGTGCCGATGGCAAAGCATCTAACCGCATGGCGCAATTCGATGGAGACGCCGTGGCTGAAGGATGCGCCGGTTCACACGTCGCAATCGGCGCTCAAGGATCTGGATCGCGCCTTCGTCAACTTCTTCGAAAAGCGTGCGGCTTACCCGTGTTTCAAGCGCAAGGGCATGCACGATAGCTTTCGCTACCCCGACGCCAAGCAAATCAAGCTAGACCGCAAACACGGCCGTATCTCGCTGCCCAAGCTAGGCTGGCTGCGCTATCGCAATAGCCGTCTGGTACTGGGCGAAGTTCGCTGCGCTACGGTATCGCTTCGCGCGGGCAAGTGGTTTGTCTCGATCCTCACGGCACGCGAGGTCGAGCAGCCCGCGCCGAACGGCCCGGCAGTGGGCATCGATGTCGGTGTGGCACGCTTTGCGACGTTGAGCGACGGCACCTTCATCGCGCCACGCAGCAGTTTCAAGCAACACGAGCAACGGCTCGAGAGGTACCAGCGCCGCATGGCCCGCAAGGTAAGGGGCTCGAGGAACTGG
>DATJJH010000257.1:0-20041 GCA_035492395.1 Trinickia sp.
GGGGCGATGAACAAACCCGTGTGGATTCTGAACCGGCTCGACACCTGCTGGCGATGGATGCTCGAGCGGGAGGACAGCCCTTGGTACCCTAGCGCGCGTCTGTTTCGGCAGCCCACCCTCGGCGATTGGGATAGCGTGATCGATGCCGTGACGCACGCGCTGGCCGCGCTCGCGAGCCGGCACGAACATTCGGTCGCAAACTGACTTGCGGCCGTCGCGCTCGCCCGCTCAAAGGCTTGCGCGCTTTTCGCCAAATCGCTGTCGATACGCCGCGGGGCTCGTCATCACGATGCGACGGAAATGACGGCGCATCGATTCCTCCGAGCCGAAGCCCGCGCGCTGCGCGACGAGGGCGATCGACAGCCGCGGCCGCGTCTCGAGCATGTCTTTCGCCAACGCGACCCGCTCGCGAATCAACCACTCGTAAGGCCCTAGCCCCGTCGCCTCACGAAACCTGCGCTGCAGTGTTCTTCCGCTCATCGCCGCTCTCTGCGCGAGCGATTCGATCGTATGAGACGACGCCGCATGCGCGCGCATCCAATCGATGAGACGGGCGAGCCGGCCGCCGTCGTCCTCCGGCGGCATGGGCCTCGGGACGAACTGAGCCTGCCCGCCTTCTCGATGCGGCGGTACGACGAGACGCTGCGCCACGCGATTGGCCACGGCGCCGCCGTAATCTCGGCGCACGAGATGCAGCAGCATATCCAGCCCCGCCGCCGAACCCGCCGACGTGACGATCGCGCCTTCATCGATATACAGCGCGTCGGCCTCGACGCGCAGCGACGGATAGCGCGCCTTGAGCTTATCGGCGTAACGCCAGTGCGTCGTCACCGTTTTGCCTTCCAGCACGCCCGCCGCCGCCAGCACGAATACCCCGGAGCAAATCGAACACATTCTTGCCCCGCGCCGCGACGCCGCCCGCAGCTTGCGCAGCAGCGGCTCGGGCGGCTCTTCGTCCGCATCGCGCCAGCCGGGGATGACGATCGTATCCGCGCGGTCGAGCAGCGCAAGCGTATGGGAAGCCGTCAAGCTCACGCCGCCGGCGGCGCGGATAGGCCCGGGCTCCGCCGCGCAAACGGCGAAGCGATACCAATCGACGCCGAGTTCGGGGCGAGGCAACGCGAACAGTTCGACCACACAGCCGAACTCGAAGGTGCAAAGCCGATCGTAGGCAACGGCGGCGACGAGATGAGAGCGCATGGCGCGATGTTACCGGATGTTGTCGATTGCGCCACTGTCTCGCGCAACGGTCGGGCGCAATACTCTCTCCATCCGCTCGATCGGTTTCGATGCGAGCCGAGACAAGCGCACAACGAGCCCTACGACGAACAAGGAGAAACCGCCCATGCCTACCGCAACGTCCGTCACAGCCGTCGCCCCGGCGCCGAGCGAGACCGCGCTCGCCCACTTCGAATCGAGCCTGCGCTTCGAAACGGATTGCTCCGACGTGCACGACGCGCTCATCGTCAAGGGCCAACCCGACTTCGTGCTGCTCGACGTGCGCAGCCCCGCCCTGTACGCCGAAGGCCATGTGTCGGGCGCCCTCAATTTGCCGCACGGAAAGATCATCGCCTCGAAGCTTGCCGAGTACGCGTCCGATACGGTGTTCGTCACTTACTGTGCGGGCCCGCACTGCAACGGCGCGACGCGCGGCGCGATCCGCCTCGCCCGGCTCGGGCGTCCGGTCAAGGTGATGATCGGCGGGATCACGGGTTGGCTCGACGAAGGCTTCGCATTGACGCGCGAGGAAGCGGGATCCGAGCCGATGCACCCTGCTCGGCAAACCGCATAGCGCACCAACCTCGCGCACCGGCCTCACGCGTCACCCGCCGGGGTCGCTCGTTACTTCACGCCGCCGACAACGCCGCCAATTGACTAGCCAGCGCCTCGCTCGCGGGCATCATCGGCGAACGCAACTCGTTCGCCAGCCACCCTTGCCCCGCGAGCGCCGCCTTGACCGGCGCGGGGTTCGGCTCTGAAGTCAACGCTCGCAGCAGGGGCGCGAGTTCGTGATAGATCGCGCGGCCCGTATTCAGGTCGCCTTGGGCCAATGCTCGGTACATCGCAACGAAGCGGTCCGTGCGAACATGCGCCGTCGCCGCGATGGCGCCCGCGCCGCCCATGCACAACGTGGTGAAGACGGCGTCGTCGTTGCCGCACATCACCTTCAGCCGGCCATCGAGAATCAGCGCCAGCGTTGTCTCCGGCACGCCCGAACAATCCTTGATCGCCTGAATCCGCGGATGCGCCGCAAGCGTAAGCAGCGTTTCAAGTTCGATCCGCACGCCGGTTCGATAGGGAATGTCGTACAAGACGATCGGCTTCGCGCTTGCATCGGCTAGCGACATGAAGTGCTCGAGCAGTCCGGCTTGAGACGGCCGAATGTAATACGGTGCGGACACGAGCACCCCGGCGATGTCCTGGTCGTTAAACTGCAGCACACGTTCACGCAGCGCCACGGCTCGGTTGCCGGTGATGCCCGCGATCACCGGCAACCCATGCGCCGCGCGCAGCACCGTCGCCAGCACGGCGTCCTGCTCCTCGCCGGACAGCGCGGCGGGCTCGCCCGTCGTGCCGAGCGCGGCAAACCCCGCCACGCCCGCTTCGCCATAGTGCTCGACGAGCGCCGCGAGCGCGCGATGATCCACGGCGCCGGCTTGAAACGGCGTAATGAGCGGAATCCAAATACCTGAAAAAATCGACATTGCCTTACCTCGAAACGTGACCGAATCGAATCCGAGGGAGGCGCCGGGGCGGCAGAGAAAAGAAGAGGTGGTGCGTTGTTGCTGTCCCGTCGCGCGTCCGACGGCACAGCGCACCGGTCAGACGTGCGACTGTTTTTTCGCTTTGGAAACGGCAAGCACCGCCGCGGCGTCATGCACGTGGCACGAAGCGGGCGTTGCAACAACCGACGAGAAATAAACGGGGCGCGTTTCCATTCGGCGCAGTGTACAGGGTTGCGCGGGCCAAAGCCAACGGTTTTGTGAAGAGGGCTTGACTTCCCCGAACCGCGACGTACTATACGCAGCGCGCATATTTTACTCTGCCCAGGCCCGCCGATGACCGTTCCCCAGCAAGCCTTCCTGCGCGACGCCATGCGTCGTATGAACCTAACGCGCGATGCGTTCGCCAACCGTATCGGCGTAAGCCGCCGAGCCCTAGATACGTGGCTTTTGCCCGAAGATTCGCAAGAATCGCGCTCGATGCCCGAGATCGTCGAGCGCTTCGTTTCGGAGATCGTCGTCAATGTCGCGCGAGACGAAGGATATACGCAGCGCGTAGATATCTCGTCGCTGGCTAGTCAGATCCTGTTCGAGGGCAAACCGCAGTTGCTGTCGGTCGATCAGTTCTCGCGCGAATCGGTCGAAGCGTTGTTTCGCGTGGCCGACGTCATGCAGCCGATCGCCCGCCGTCAGAAAATATCGCGCGTGCTCGAGGGCGCGGTGCTCGGCAACTTGTTTTTCGAAGCCAGCACGCGCACACGCGTGTCCTTCGGCGCGGCGTTCTGCCGCCTCGGCGGTTCGGTCTGCGATACCACCGGGTTCACGTTTTCATCGATGGCGAAAGGCGAGTCGATCTACGACACCAGCCGCGTCATGAGCGGCTATGTCGACGCGCTCGTCGTGCGACACCCCGAGCAGGGCTCGGTGGCGGAATTCGCCCGCGCGACGAATTTGCCCGTCATCAACGGCGGCGACGGCCCGGGCGAGCACCCGAGCCAGGCGTTGCTCGATCTTTATACGATTCAGCGCGAATTTTCACGCCTCGGAAAAATAGTCGACGGCGCGCATATCGCGCTCGTCGGCGATCTCAAGTACGGCCGCACGGTCCATTCGCTCGTGAAGCTGCTCGCGCTCTACCGCGGCATCAAATTCACGCTGGTCTCGCCGCCCACGCTCGAGATGCCGGCCTACATCGTTGAGCAGATTTCACGCAACGGTCACGTGATCGAGCAATCGAACGATCTGACTGCCGGCCTGCGCGGCGCCGACGTGGTCTACGCCACGCGCATTCAAAAGGAACGCTTTACCGACGAATCGTTCGAAGGCTACACGCCCGAATTTCAAATCAATCAAGCGCTCGTCGATGCCGTCTGCGGACGCGAAACGCTGATCATGCACCCGCTGCCGCGCGACAGCCGGCCCGGCGCAAACGATCTGAGCACCGATCTCAATCACGATGCGCGGCTCGCCATCTTCCGGCAAACCGACAACGGGATTCCCATCCGCATGGCGATCTTCGCGGTGCTGCTCGGCGTCGATCACCTCGTGCAGCACTCCATGCGCGACGCGGCATGGCGGCCGCCCGCCTACCTCGGGCCCGACGACGCGGTATTTCACGGCATCGACTGACTTCGGGGGCTTCACCCGGGCATCGCGCTTGCTCGCTCGTCTTCGATCCGGCGCCGCGGTCGCTGCGCAGTGCTGCGCTCTGCACGCCGGCTTTCACGGAGCTTCGTTCATCCGCCATGTCCAAGCCCGCCTCCCCCGACGACGACGAGCGCAAGCCGAACCTCGCGCGCCGACGTTTTCTGCAATCCGCCGCAGCGGCCGCCACTGTCGGGGCCGCGCCGCATCTGTCCGCAGAGGAACAGCCGATGGCTCAGAGCGCGCCCCCGCCCGCCGCCCACCCCACGCCGCCCGCACGCCCGGTGCGCCTCACGATCAACGGGTGCCCCTATGTGCTGCCGCTCGAGCCGCGCGTGACGCTGCTCGATGCACTGCGTGAATACGTCGGCTTAACGGGCACGAAGAAAGGATGCGATCGCGGGCAGTGCGGGGCGTGCACGGTGCTCGTCGACGGCCGGCGAATCAACGCTTGTTTGACGCTGGCGGTCATGCACGAGGGTCAATCGATCACGACGGTCGAAGGACTCGCTAAAGGCGAAGCACTCAGCCCAATGCAGCGGGCGTTCGTCGAACACGACGCCTTTCAATGCGGCTACTGCACACCCGGGCAGTTATGCTCCGCCACGGCGCTGCTCGACGAATTTCAGGCAGGCGCGGCGAGCGCCGTCACGCGGGACGTCCGCGCTCGGCCAAGCGAGTTGACCGAAGACGAGATTCGCGAACGCATGAGCGGCAACATCTGCCGCTGCGGCGCCTATCCGAACATCGTCGCGGCCGTGCGCATCGTGCACGAACGCGGCTGACGACGAAAGGAGTCGACGCATGGAGGCAATCGCATACGAGCGTGCGGCGAACGTCGCCGACGCGGTCCGTTCGGCGCAAACGGCAGGCGTCGCGTTCATCGGCGGCGGGACCAATCTGCTCGATTTGATGAAGGGCGGCGTTGCAAGACCGGTCAAGCTCGTCGACATCACGCATCTGAGCGATGACGGTCTCGATACGGTACGAACGCGACCCGACGGCGGCATTCGCATTGGTGCGCTGATGCGCAACAGCGACGCGGCCGATCACCCACTCGTGCGCGAACGCTACCCGCTGCTCACGCAAGCCCTCGTAGCCGGTGCGTCGGCGCAGTTGCGCAACATGGCGACGATCGGCGGCAACCTGATGCAGCGCACACGTTGCCCCTACTTCTACGACACGGCGTTCGCGGCGTGCAATAAGCGCACGCCGGGCAGCGGATGCGCCGCGCAGGACGGCTACCAGCGCATGCATGCCATTCTCGGCGCAAGCGCGCAGTGCATCGCCGTCAATCCGTCGGACATGAGCGTTGCATTGGCGGCGCTGGATGCGACGATCGAAGTGGTGGGTCCAGCGGGAGCGCGACGCATCCCCATCGGCGAATTCCATCGCCTGCCCGGCGATCGGCCCGACATCGACACCGTGCTGCGGCCCGGCGAATTGATCACCGCCGTCGACTTGCCGCCTTTGTCGACGTCTTTGGCGGAGCACACGTATTACCTCAAGATCCGAGACCGAGCGAGCTATGCGTTCGCGCTCGTCTCGGTCGCCGCCGCGCTGCAAATGCAAGGCGAAAGGATCGCGGGCGTGCGCGTCGCACTCGGCGGCGTCGCCCACAAACCGTGGCGGGCCGCCATCGCGGAAGGCCTACTGACGGGGCAACCCCTCACCGACGCCAATCTGCACGAAGCAGCGGCGGCTCAATTGCGCGACGCGCATCCGTTGCCCGGCAACCGCTTCAAAGTGCTGCTGGCCGAGCGCGCGATCGTGCGCGCCCTCAACATCGCCGCCGGCCGCGAAAGCATCGGCGTGACGGGAGCGAGCGCATGAATACGATCGGCCAACCGCTGGACCGCACAGACGGCATCCTCAAGGTCACGGGCAGAGCGCAGTATGCCGCGGAATTTCCGGCGGCCCATCTCGCGCATGCCGTGCTGGTCACGAGCACGATCGCGCACGGCCGCGTATCGGCGATCGATACGACGCACGCCGATGCAATGCCGGGCGTGCTGCTGGTCATGACCTCGCGCAACGCACCGCGCTTGCCCAACGACGGACGTCCCGAAGTGGCACCGCCCGCGCAGCGCCGGCTATCGCTGCTGCAAGACGACGAGGTTCGCTACGACAACGAACCGATCGCCGTCGTCGTCGCCGATACGCTCGAGCACGCCGTCGATGCGGCGTCTAAGCTTCGGATCGACTACGCCCCCTCTGCCCCTACGCTGGATTTTTCGCGGGCCAAGGCTCAGGGCCATCCGCCCGCCTCGATGATCGGCGGCAAAGCCGACACGGAACGAGGCGACATCGAGCACGGCCTGCATGCGGGCGCCGTGCGCATCGATGCGGTCTACACGACCCCGATGGAACATCACAATCCCATGGAGCCGCACGCCGTCATGGCCTCGTGGGACGGCCCGCGCTTGACGCTCTACGACACGACGCAAGGCGTGGGCAATGCCAGGCAAGCCGTCGCGACGTTCCTGGGCATCCCGCCGGACGACGTCCACATCATCTCGCCATTCGTCGGCGGGGGCTTCGGCTGCAAGGGTTCCGTGTGGTCGCATGTGGTGCTCTGCGCGATGGCCGCTCGCCAAGCGGGCCGGCCCGTGCGGCTGGCGCTGACGCGTCCGCAAATGTTCGGGCCCGTGGGCGGCCGGCCCCACACCGAACAGCATCTCGCGCTCGCGGCGCGCGCGGACGGGACGCTGACCGGCATGCGTCACGACACGTATTCGACTACTTCCACGTTCGAGGACTGGACCGAAACATCGGGCCTCGTCACGCGCATGCTCTACGAAGTACCGAATCTCGCGACATCGCACCGGCTCGTGCCGCTCAACGTCGGCACACCGACGTTCATGCGCGCGCCCGGCGAGACGACCGGTTCGTTCGCGCTCGAATCGGCGCTCGACGAATTGGCCGTCGCATTGAAGATGGACCCCATCGCTTTGCGATTGAAGAACTACGCCGACATCGATCCGCAAGAACGCAAGCCTTGGTCGAGCAAGCAACTGCGCGACTGCTACCGCGTAGGCGCCGAGCGATTCGGTTGGTCCAGGCGCACATCGGCGCCGCGCTCGATGCGCGACGGGGCGACGCTGATCGGCATGGGCATGGCCACGGCCACGTATCCGGCCAGACGCAGTGAAGCATCCGCGCTCGCGCGCATCTTGCCCGACGGCACCGCGGTCGTGGCCTCGGGCACGCAGGACCTGGGCACCGGCACGTATACGGTCATGACGCAGGTGGCGGCCGACGCGCTAGGCTTCCCGCTTGAGCGCGTGAGTTTCGCCCTCGGCGATTCGTCACTGCCGCATGCCCCCGTATCGGGCGGGTCGCAGTCGGTTGCTAGCGTTTCGCCCGCGGTAAGGGAAGCCGCCACGTCAGCTCGCATGCGCTTGATCGACATGGCTCGCGAAGATCGCGGCTCCCCGCTCTACGGCATGGCCGCGGCCGACCTAGCCGTGGTGGACGGCTGGGTCGCCAGCCGCGCGGATGCCTCGCGCCGCGATCCGGCGGCGGCCATTCTGGCGCGCGCGGGTGGGCGACCGATCGAAGCGCATGCCACGGCCAAGCGAGGCGAAGAAGCCAGCCGCTATTCGTTTCATTCGTTCGGCGCCGTGTTCGTAGAAGTTCATGTCGATGCGGCGCTCGGCACCATCCGCGTGCCGCGCATCGTCGCCGTGTACGACGTAGGCCAACTGCTGAACGAGAAGACGGGCAAGAGCCAACTGATGGGCGGCATCGTCTGGGGCGTAGGCGCGGCGCTGGAAGAAGCCAGCGAACTCGATGCGCGCTACGGACGGATCGTCAACGCGAATCTGGCCGAGTACCATGTGCCCGTCAATGCCGACATCGGCACGATCGATGTCAGTGTGTTGAAGGTGCCCGATCCCTATTTCAATGCGCTCGGGGCGCGCGGCATCGGCGAGATCGGAATCACCGGCGTACCCGCGGCCATTGCGAACGCCGTCTATCATGCAACGGGCGTGCGCGTGCGCGATCTTCCCATCACGCTCGACAAAGTTCTGCAACCGGGCAGCGTTTGAACTACGGCGCAGGCCGCGCGTGAGGCTGCTGCAATCGGGCGACCTACCTGCGCCGCGACGTGCGCGCGCCGAAGGTGCTTGCGTCGAGCACCGGCCGCGCCGCACAATCCAAGCCATCCTCATTTTTCGCACGGGCACGCGCCGCTATGACCTACGCCTCATCCGCCACGGCGCTGCTGCTCGCGGCCGGCCGCGGGACACGCTTCGATCCCGAAGGCTTGCAGAACAAACTGCTCGCGCTCCTGCCGGATGGCACGCCCGTGGCCTGCGCCGCCGCCCATGCGTTGCTGACGACGCTCGCGCATGTCACCGCCGTTGTCCGGCCCGGCAATGAAGCCCTGGCGCATGCGCTGAACGAAGCGGGCTGCGACGTGGTATTCGCGGCGCAAGCCGCACGCGGCATGGGCGCGAGTCTCGCCGCGGGCGTCCGCGCCACGCGCGACGCCGACGGCTGGATCGTTGCGCTGGCCGACATGCCCTGGGTCGCCCCCGCGACGATCGAAGCGATCGCGCGTCGCCTCGACGGCGGCGCGTCGATCGTCGCGCCCGTCCATAACGGACGACGAGGGCATCCGGTCGGTTTCGGCGCCATGCATGGCGAAGCGCTCTCGTTGCTCGATGGCGATGTCGGCGCGCGTGCGCTGCTCGCGACACACGATGTGACGTCGATCGACGTGGACGACGCCGGCATACTGGCCGACATCGACACGTACGCTGACTTACACCGCCAACGGCCGTCATAGCGCGTTCGACCGCGACTACGGCTGCCGCGCGTCAATGCATCGTGACGACGATCTTGCCGAACGCGCCGCGCTTCAAATGCGCTAGTGCCTGCGGCAATTGATCCGCTGCATAGCACGCGTCGACGACGGGCTCGAGCGCGAGCGCATCCACCGCGCGCACGAGTTCTTCCAATGCCCGCCGATGCCCCACACCGATGCCTTGAATCACAGGCCTAGTCAAAAACGACGGCACACTCGGGAATGTCATCGAGTGCTCGCCGAGCACGCCGATCAACGAGATGCGCCCGCCTTGCCGTAACGCACGCAGCGAGGCGGCCAGATTATCGCCGCCGGCCAGCTCGAAGATATGGTCGACGCCACGCCCGCCCGTCAACGCGCGCGCCTCTACGTCCCACCGCGGATGCGCGTTTCGATCGATGACATGCGATGCACCCAGTGCAAGCGCTCGGCGGCGCTTGTCCTCGCTGCTTGTCGTGACGATGACTTGCGCGCCGTGCGCCCGCGCGAGTTGCAAGCCGAACAGCGCGACGCCGCCCGTGCCCTGCACGAGCACCGTCTGCCCCGCCCGCAAGCCGCCTTTTTCGACGAGCGCGAACCAGGCCGTCAGCCCCGCGCAAGGCAGGGTGCTGGCCTGCACGGCATCGAGCGTGCTGGGCGCGGGCACGAGCCAGTCTTCATGCAGGACGACGTACTGCGCCAGGACACCGGGCAGCGACCCGCCCAGCACCCTCGCGGTGGTCGGCCATTCGCCGTCGAGCCAGCCGGCCCAGAACGTGCCGATGACAGCGTCGCCCTCGCGAAAGCGCGTCACGCGCGCACCCGATGCCACGACGACGCCGGCCAAGTCCGAGCCGGGCGTGCACGGGAACGGCATTGCCGCCCCGTCCTCGCCTTGTATGACCCCGAGATCTCGGTAGTTGAGCGACACGGCCTCGACTCGCACCAGCACTTCGTGCTCGCCGCAGCTCGGTAGCGGCGCGGACTCCAACCGCAAATGCTCCAAGCCGGGGCTCGTGACAGTCCACTTCTTCATCGTCGAATTCGCCGAATTCATCTTCATGCTCCTATAACGGTTAGATCGATGAAGATGAGCTTAACGACGAACGATTGTCTCCAGTGACGGCAAATTTTCGTTTGATTGTAGACTTGATGGAATCAATGCAATGGACCTCGCTACCCGATTCAAACACCATGACCGATCGACTGACAGGCGTATCCGCATTCGTTCAGGCCGCCGAGGCCGGCAGCTTTGCCCTCGCGGCCGAGCGGCTTCACCTCACGCGCTCGGCGGTAGGCAAAAGCATCGCGCGATTGGAGGAGCGCCTCGGCACGCGGCTCTTCCTGCGCACGACGCGGCGTCAAACGTTGACGGCCGACGGGCAGGCGTTCTATGACCACTGCGTGCGCGCCTTGGCCGAACTCGATGCGGGCGAAGCGGCGCTCAACGCCGCGCGGTTGTCGCCGCAAGGCCGGCTGCACGTCAGCGCGCCAGTCCTGTTCGGAAGGCGCTGCGTCGCGCCCGTGCTACTCGAGCTCGCCTCGCGTTATCCGAAACTCGAGTTGCAGATGACGTTGACCGATCGCGTGATCGATCTCGTCGACGAAAACATCGACCTCGTTCTGCGCAGCGGGCCGTTGCGCGATGCGCCGGCTGATCTTGTCGCACGCAAGCTTGGTGAGCAGACGATGAGGCTGTGCGCCAGTCCCGACTATCTATCGCGCCACGGCACGCCGCGGACGGTGGGCGAACTCGACGGTCACCATGGCGTGCTGTATGCATCGGGCAGGCGGGACGCCGCCTGGCCGCTCGCGGACGATGCGGCGGACATGCGCGGCGTGACGATGAAACATCGGCTGCGCTTCGACGATTTGGAAACGATCGTCGCCGCCGTCAAAGCGGGAGCGGGAATCGCGCGTTTGCCGTGTTGGCTCATCGCCGACGATGTACGCGAAGGTTCGCTGGTTCAAATCTTGTCTGGTGCGCCGGGCCCGCGTATCGACATGCATCTCGCCTGGCGCCGCACGCGGCATCTCCCCACCCGCGTACGTATCGCGATCGACATCCTCGCGGCGCGCCTGCCCGCGGTGTTGGCGATCGGGGCCGAGGTGGACGACTAGCGCCGTGGCGCGGCGCTAACGGATGGCGTATAAAAGAAGCAGCCTCAACGACGCCTCGGATGTGCCCGTCACCGCCAACGAAACGCATACGCCATGGACTATCGCATGCATACCACGCCGATCCCCGACCCTCTCGCGGACCCCACGCGCGACCCTGAGGGCGAGCCGATCGTCCCGCCCGCGCCGGGCCACCACAACGACGAGCCGCAACGGCCGGAGGGGCCGCCGGATAAGAATCCCTCGCAGGCCTGACGGCCATCGTCACACAGTCGCCACGTTGCCGCACCGACCGTGCGGCGCGCACAGCCGTATCCTGACCGTCGAATTCTGAAAGCGCTTACTGCATAGCAGCGCACGCGTCGCGGCTTCATTCCCGTTCTGTTCGCCTCCCTTCCCCGCGCCAACCGCCTCGCGCTCTTTTCCATCGCGTAGACCGCCCCCCGCAAAAACCACGGACCTCGCGCAAGTCTACGAAAATCGTGTGCCCGGTTTTCGTCGTCATCCCTCAAAGTATCGGCCACTCAATCGCATCCATCATTCGGAGGAAAGCTTACGTGGCCGTCAATTTCGACCGCGGCGGTTTGTGCTATGTCAACCCCGTAGACGCAACGCAGCACGCACTTCAAACCTATCTCGCGACAGCCGGCGCGAAACCCGATGCTCCGGATGCAAAGGGAGGATCGAACGCAGTCAACGCCCTACGCGGCGCCGAGCGCGATCTGCTCGATTCCGTTCGACAGGGGTTGTTCAAGTACTACCGCCAAGACGTCAATAAAAACGCGACCATCGAGCAGATGGAAGGCGACCAAGCCGGCATGCGCACAGCGGAAGACGATTTGATCGGGCATCTCGACGTCAACGCGCTAGGTCCGAAGCAAGTCGACGACGGGATGAATGCCATCGACTACGCGACGAAAGCGTTGAGCGTCGAGCACGATGTGGCGCAAGCCGAAATGAAGGCGTCGCCCAAGGACACGAACAGCGCGGCGGCCACCTCGGCCGGCCTCGGCCAACTCATCGGGACGTACGACTGGCTCAATACGGGTTTGCTCCCTGACGACGCGGGCGCGTTCTTGAGCCAAAGCCCCGTCGTGCAGGATCTGCTCGCTCATGCGCAATCGGTCGGCTGCTCAACGAGTCCGCAATTGAGGAGCCTGCAAACGACGATGTCCAACATCGCCTCGTTTGCCGATGAAAACGCCGCCGGCATCGAAAAGGAGCGCGCCAACGGCGGTATCTCGACGTCCTCCCTCCTTTCGCCCGTCATGCGCGAAGCGTTGCAAGGCAGCTATGTCGACATGGGCGAAGCCCTCGGTCAGTTCACGCCGGAAAACTGGCGGCAAGGCGCGCACGCCTTCGATCGCATGGCGAGCGAATCCGATTCGATCGCCGGCGTGACGCCGCCCAGGAACGAGAGCGTTTAAACGGGCCAATAGGTCGTCGGCGCTGTCGGCATCGGCGTGCCTGCCTGGGCCGCGCCAGCACGCGCCATTCCTTGTCCAGTCAGGGTTTCCCCGTCTGCGCCGCTTGAAACGATGCGTCGATATACCGGGCACGCGCGGCTTCATCGTATGTATTTCCTCTGATGAAGCCGTTGACTGATCGACATTCGTGAGCGACCTAATGCGGAAAATGACTTTAAATCGACGGCTGGGATCGATGATTGCGGTCCTGTGGACCGGTCTCATCTTGATCGGCATCGCGGGCGTGTGGCAGAACCGCACCTCGATGATCGAAGATCGCAAGGATCGTCTCGTCGCCCTCGTGCACGAGGCGACCAGCGTCGCCCAGCACTACTACGACGCCTCGCAGCAGCACGCGATGAGCGAGGAAGACGCCAAGAAGCAAGCGATGCAGGCCATCGGCATCTTGCGCTACGGCGCCGACGGCTATTACTCGATCAACGATTCACAGTCGGTCATGCTGATGCACCCGATCAAGCCGCAACTGGTCGGCAAGAATCTGGCCGACTTTACGGATCCGGCGGGCAACCACTTGTTCCTCGACATCGTGAAGGCCTCCAGGCAAGAGCACGGCGGCTTCGTTCACTACCTGTGGTCCAAACCCGGCAGCGAGGAGCCCGTCTCGAAGCTATCGTACGGCCTGCGTTTCGCACCGTGGGACTGGGACATCGTCACCGGCATGTATATGGATGACGTCAACGCCGCCTTCGTGTCGAACATCGTCCACTGGGCGATCATCATCGCCGTGCTTGGCGCGCTGGCTACGGTGGCGATGATGCTGCTGCTGCGCAGCGTGCGACGCGGGCTCGGCGGCGACCTGGAAGTGGCCGTGGAGACCACACAGCGCATCGCCAACGGCGATTTGACCATGCGCATCCCCGTTCACCAGAACGACGACACGAGCCTCATGGCGGCGCTCTCGCAGATGCAAGCGGGCTTGGCCGATGCCGTCGCGCGCGTTCGTGCGGGCACCGAAAACATCAACGTGGGCGCGAGCGAAATCGCGGCAGGCAACACCGATCTGTCGCAGCGCACCGAGCAGCAAGCCGCCGCCCTCGTCGAAACGGCGTCGAGCATGGACGAGATGACCTCGAACGTGAAGATGAACGCGGACAGCGCATCGCAAGCGGCGAAGCTCGCCGAGCAAGCCGCCGACGTCGCCACGCGCGGCAGCAGCGTCGTCGACGACGTCGTGCGCACGATGAACGAAATCACGTCGAGTTCGCAAAAGATCGGCGACATCATCGGCGTCATCGACGGCATCGCGTTCCAGACGAACATCCTCGCGCTCAACGCGGCGGTCGAAGCAGCGCGCGCCGGCGAGCAGGGACGCGGCTTCGCCGTCGTCGCCTCGGAGGTGCGCAGCCTCGCTCAGCGTTCGGCCACGGCCGCCAAGGAGATCAAGGCGCTCATCGAATCGTCGACGAACACCGTCGATCAAGGCGCCGCGCTCGTGGCGAACGCCGGTTCGACGATGGGCGAAATCGTGCAATCGGTCCGCCGCGTCAACGAAATTCTGGAAGAGATCAGCCACGCCTCGCGCGAGCAAAGCGCGGGCATCGAGCAGGTGAACCGCGCCGTGGGCGAAATGGACAAGGTGACACAGCAAAACGCGGCACTCGTCGAACAAGCCGCGGCCGCCGCGCAATCGCTGAAAGATCAGGCGAGCGTGCTGCGCGAAGCGATTTCCGGATTCTCGCTGCCGGCCTAGCCGTCGCCGCGCTCGCCGTTTCACTCTGCTCACCCGACCGCCGCACTTCGCGGCGGTTTTGTTTTTTGGGGTCCGCTGACTGCGCCGTTCGCTTCTATCATTACAATTTGTTTACAATACAAGCCCCGCGCTGCCCGGCGCCTTCGTTCATGACGCTCGTCCCCCTCGATGACCGAACCGCACAGAAAACGGCCCGCCCCCTACTCGCCCGGGCCGGGCGCTTCAGAAGCCCTGCTCGCCCCCGGGTGGCATAAACGACGGTCCACACTGCTGATGGCCGTTATCACGCTGGCCTTCGCCGGTCTTGCCGCTCGCGCGGGCTGGGTGCAAATCGTCGAACACGAATTCCATGTGGCGCAAGGCGAGAAGCGGCATCGGCAAATGCTCGAACTCGACGCGCGGCGTGGGCCGATCGTGGATCGCCATGGCGCATTGCTGGCCGTCAGCCTCACCACGTACGAAATCTGGGTCGAGCCGCAGCGTGTCGAACGCGCGTTACTCGAACCGCTCGCGCGGGCCTTGACGATGTCGCCGGCACAATTGCGGGCGCGGCTCGATATCGGCCGTCCCAACGTTCTGCTCAAGCGCCACGTCGATGCCCAAACCGCGAGCCGCATCGCGGCGCTCGGCCTAACGGGCATCACCCAAGTCGCGTCCTCGAAGCGCTTCTACCCCGAAGGCGAATCGGCTGCACACGTCGTCGGCTTGACCGATGTCGACGACGTCGGGCAAGAAGGCATCGAACTCGCATCCGACACGCTGCTCGCCGGCCAGCCCGGCACGCGCGAAGTCATACGCGACCGGCTCGGGCGCATCGTTGCCGATCTGCGCCCGCTCGTGCCCGCACGACCGGGGCAGACCGTGCGCCTCACGATCGACCGTCGGATCCAGCAACTCGCCTTCGCGCAGCTCCAGGTTGCGCTCGAACGCCATCGCGCTCAGGCCGGCAGCGTCGTCGTGCTCGATGCGGGCACCGGCGAAATCCTCGCACTCGCCAATGCGCCGTCGTTCGACCCGAATTCCCGCGCCGTCCTGACCGCGCGGACGATGCGCAATCGCGCGGTGATCGACACGTTCGAACCGGGTTCGACGATCAAGCCGCTCGCGATCGCGACCGCGCTCGACGCCGGACAAGTTCGCCCCGAGACGTTGATCGATACGGCCCCCGGCCGCTATCGGATCGGAGGCTATACGATCCACGACACGTCCGATCACGGCACGGTGAGCGTGGCGCAAGCACTGGCCACGTCGAGCAATATCGCGCTGGCGAAGATCGCCCTCACGTTGCCGCCCGAAACGCTGTGGACGGCGTATCGCCAGTACGGTATCGGGCGCGCACCGCCGCTGCCGTTCCCGGGCGTGGCCGCGGGCACATTGCGTCCGTGGCGGCGGTGGCGAGCGGTCGAGCAGGCGACGATGGGGTACGGCTACGGATTGTCCACGTCGCTGTTGCAGATGGCGCAAGCCTATACGCCGTTGGCGGGCGACGGGACGCTGCGGCCCGCGACCCTCGTGTCCCGCAATGAAAGCGACGAGGGCGACGAAGCAGAGCAAGCCGAGCAAGCCGACGCAACCGCCGAACGCGAACCGGCGAACGCGAGCAACGTCATGGCGCTCGCCGGCGTGCGCGTCACACGCGAGCGCACGGCCGCCACGCTACGGACGATGCTGGAAGCGGCGACGCTTGAAGGCGGCACCGGTCGCGCCGCGCGCGTGGACGGCTACCGCGTCGGCGGCAAAACGGGGACCGCTTGGAAGCATGCCGGAGCCGGCTACGCGAAAGGCAAATACCGCTCGCTGTTCGTCGGCATTGCGCCGATCGACGCACCTCGGCTCATCGTCGCCGTCATGATCGACGAACCGACGGGCCCGTCGTACTACGGCGGCGCGGTGGCGGGCCCCGTGTTCTCAGCCGTCGCCGGCGGTGCGCTGCAATTGCTCGGCGTACCGCCGAGCGTACAGGGGGCGGCGCCCGACGCCTAAGCGTGCGGCCATCCTGCGCACGCCGCCGTTCATTCGTCGGCTGAATGCTCCTTTTTGGCCCCCGCCGGCGATTGATGCAGCGCCACGTGACGCGACGCGCGCATGGCGACGCACCGACCTTGTTTTCAGTCGCAAACGTACTAACGTTCTACCAAGAACAAAAGCAGCATCATCGGCGAGGCGCTCATCGAGGACATCGATCATGACCACGGTCGCCAGCTTTCATATCGAGTACACACGGTTTCTCGATGCTGACGGCATACCGATTCATCCCCTGCCCGACTTCGCGAAGAACCCGGACACGCTAATCGGGTTTTATCGCGACATGACGCTCACGCGCGCTTTCGATGCGAAAGCGGTGGCGCTGCAGCGCACGGGCAAGCTCGGCACGTTCGCCTCCTCGGTGGGACAGGAGGCGATCGGCGTCGGGCTCGCGTCAGCCATGCGGCCCGAAGACGCGCTCTTTCCCTCGTACCGAGACCATGCGGCGCAATTGCTGCGCGGCGTCACGATCGTCGAGAGCCTGCTCTATTGGGGCGGCGACGAGCGCGGCAGCTGCTTTGGCGCCGCGCCGCACGATTTTCCGAATTGCGTGCCGATCGGCACGCAAATGTGCCACGCGGCGGGTGCGGCCTACGCGTTTCGATTGCGCGGCGAGGCCCGGGCAGCCGTGGCGATCGTCGGCGACGGCGGCACATCGAAAGGCGACTTCTACGAAGCCATGAACATGGCGGGCGTGTGGCAGGCGCCGCTCGTCATCGTCGTCAACGACAACCAATGGGCGATCTCCGTGCCGCGCGAGCGTCAAACGGCCGCTCGAACGTTGGCGCAAAAAGCGATCGCAGCCGGCATCGAGGGCCAACAGGTCGACGGCAACGACGTGATCGCCGTGCACGAAGCGGCGCGCGCCGCCCTCCTCAAAGCGCGAGGCGGCGGCGGCCCCACGTTGATCGAAGCGCTGAGCTACCGCCTGGGCGATCACACGACGGCCGACGACGCCACGCGCTATCGCGATCCGGAACTCGTCGCCAAGATGTGGCTGGCCGAGCCCATCGTCCGCCTGCGCAAGTACTTGCTCGCGCAGAACGCTTGGGACAAGGCGCGTGAAGACGCGCTCGTCCAAGACTGCCAACGAGCGGTCGACGCCGCCGTGCAGGCCTATCTCGCCGTCGCGCCGCCCGAGGTATCGGCGATGTTCGATCATCTCTATGCCGCTCTGCCGCATGCGCTGGGCGACCAACTGGAAACCGCGCGGCGATACGCCGGGCAGTTCGCAAGCAACGCGGAGCAGGGTCATGGCTGACCTTGCGTTGGTCGAAGCGGTCAACCTCGCCTTGGCTCACGCGCTCGAGCACGATCCGTCGGTCGTGCTGCTCGGCGAGGACATCGGCGTGAACGGCGGCGTGTTTCGCGCAACCGCGGGATTACAGGCGCGCTACGGCGCGCAGCGCGTCGTGGATACGCCGCTCGCCGAGTGCGGCATCGCCGGCACGGCGGTCGGCATGGCCGCGATGGGCCTGCGTCCCGTCGCCGAGATTCAGTTCACGGGATTCATCTATCCCATCATCGATCAGGTCCTCAATCATGCGGCGCGTCTGCGTCATCGCACGCGCGGCCGCTTGAGTTGCCCACTCGTGATTCGCGCGCCTTGCGGCGCCGGCATTCATGCGCCCGAGCATCATTCTGAAAGCCCGGAGGCGCTGTTCGCGCATATTCCGGGCTTGCGCGTCGTGATGCCGTCTTCGCCCGCGCGCGCCTATGGGCTGCTGCTTGCAGCCGTGCGCGATCCCGATCCCGTCATTTTCTTGGAGCCGACGCGGCTCTATCGCTTGTTCAAGCAACGTGTCGAAGACAACGGCGAAGCATTGCCGCTCGACACCTGCTTCACGCTGCGCGAAGGCACGGACGTCACGCTCGTATCGTGGGGCGCGATGCTGCAAGAAGTCCTCAGGAGCGCAGATCAATTGGCCGACGAAGGCGTGGCAGCGGAAGTCATCGACGTGGCGACGCTCAAACCGCTCGACATCGATACGATCTTGGCGTCCGTTGCCAAGACCGGGCGCTGCGTCATCGTCCACGAGGCGCCGCGCACCTGCGGTCTCGGGGCGGAGATCGCGGCTGCGATCGCCGAGCGCGGCCTTTATTCATTGCTCGCGCCCATCGAGCGTGTGACCGGTTATGACGTCGTCGTGCCGCTATTCAGACTAGAGGCGCAATACATGCCGAGCGTCGCGCGCATCGTGAGCGCCGTCCGAAAAACGCTCGAGGCGTCATCATGAATATCTTCAAGCTGCCAGACCTAGGAGAAGGCTTGCAGGAAGCGGAGATCGTGCAATGGCACGTGAAGGCCGGCGACGAAGTCAAAGCCGATCAACCGATCGTGTCGGTCGAAACGGCCAAAGCGATCGTCGATATTCCATCCCCGCAGGCCGGACGCATTGCGAAACTGTACGGCGACAAGGGCGATATCGTGCATTTGGGCGCGGCGCTCGTCGGCTTCGAAGGCGAAGGCGGCCAGGCCGATACGGGCACCGTCGTCGGCCGCATGGAAACGAGCGAGCGCGTCGTGCACGAAGCCGCTCCGCCCGTTGCCGCGCCGTTCGGCCTGAGCGTCGGAACGGCCTCGGTCAAGGCGACGCCCGCGGTGCGCGCGCTGGCGCGCAAACTCGACATCGATTTGACGATGGTGATGCCTACCGGGCCGGACGGCATCGTCACGTCGAGCGATATCGAGCGCACCGCGAAACTCTTGGCCGAACTGGGACCGCCCGAGCAACTGCGCGGCGTGAGACGCGCGATGGCGCAGAACATGGCGCAAGCGCAGAGCGAAGTGGCGGCGGCCACTGTCATCGACGATGCCGATATCGGCGCGTGGCGGCCTGGCGCCGACGTCACCATCCGGCTTATCCGCGCGTTAGTGGCGGGGTGCCGTGCGCAACCGGGGCTCAACTCGTGGTTCGATGGACGCAGCGCAAGGCGGCGCACACTGGCGAAAATCGACGTCGGCATTGCCGTGGACCTGCCCGACGGCTTGTTCGTCCCCGTTCTGCGCGATGTCGCCCATCGCGATGCAGCCGACCTGCGCGCCGGCCTCGACCGCATGCGCGCCGACGTACGGGCCCGCAAGATTCCGCCGGAGGAGATGCGCGGCAATACGATCACGCTCTCGAACTTCGGGATGATCGCGGGGAAATACGCGGCGCCGATCGTCGTGCCGCCCACGGTGGCAATTCTGGGCGCCGGGCGCGTGCATGACGCTGTCGTCGCCTCGGAAGGCAAACCTGCCGTTCACGCGGTCTTGCCGCTCAGCCTGACGTTCGATCATCGCGTCGTCACCGGCGGCGAGGCAGCGCGGTTCTTGGCGGCGGTCATCGCGGATTTGGAATCGGCGGATTGAGCCGGTCCGCTACAACCGCGCATCGCGCGACTGCGTTTGACATCCTCCCCTCCCTAAAGGAAGGGCATTCCTACTGCGCTTAGGCCGCGATGGCCTGAGTCGCTTCGGTGGGTTCCTGCTTCTTTGAGCGGCCCGACTGCACCGGCTCTCCACAGGCTAAAACGGCGTGCCCCGCCGCTAAAATGTTGATCGCGGCGACGTGATCGG
>DATJJH010000258.1:0-2559 GCA_035492395.1 Trinickia sp.
ATTGAGCGCGGGCATATTGACGTGATGCGTGACGCCGAGTTCGAAGCTCACGCCCGCGGCGTACGGCAGCTCCCAATCGGCTTTGTGCCACGCGCGTTCGGCCAGCGCCAGCAGACGCGGGTACACCATGTACTCGAGGAAGCGGTCGTTGCGCATGACTTCACCCCACGCTTGTCCCTGTATGCCGTGGATCGTCGGCGCGGCGCCCGTGCCCGTCACTTGGAATGGATTGCCGTCGCGGTCGCCGAACACTTCGGCGTTTTGCGGCAGATTCTCCGGTGCGAACGAGAAGACTTTGTACTCGTCGGTCGCATGCGATCCCCAGTAGTAGCCGCGCTCATGCGGGTTGAGCGTGTAGGGGAAGTCGAAGTAGAGATAGTCGGGCAGCGCGAGGACCGTCCGGAACCCTTTCGCGCCGTAGTCGCGGGTACTGTCGGCGGCGCCCCAGAACACGGTGTCCCAGATCAGCGCGTTGACGTGGCGCGTACTGAAATCTTGCGCGCCGGTCGCGCCCTTCAACCCGTCCTCCCATGCGCCCATCGTGTCGATGCCGTTGGCGGCGACTTGCGCGCTGACCTGCTTGGCCAAGCGAGTCGGCAGCTCATCGATCGATTTGATTTCGCCGCGGGCCAGCAACGCGGTGCAAGCCGGCGAGCGCGCCCAGGGCTTGTCTTGGATCGCGAGGTTGATGCGGCCCTTGCCCGGGTCGGTTCCGTTCAGCGGCTGGAAGCCGGCGCCTAGAAATATGTTCTTCGCTTCGTCGCCGCCGAAGTACCACGTGTGGAAGGGGACCTGCGCGTCCGCGTACATCGAAGCGATTTCACGGATCACCTTCGACGTGAAGTTCAGCGTGCCGGGCACGCATGGGTTCAGATCGCTATGCCGGTCGTAGAACTGCACCGTGGTGAGGGTCGTGCTCTCTTGCGGATCGAGCACGCGATATTGCGCGGCCTCTTGTTCGCGTCCTTGCGCGTGCAGGCGGCGGTAGCGCGCTTCCATCGACATGACGGCCGCGCGTGCGTGCGCGGGCATATCGATCTCGGGAATGACTTCGACGAAATGGTCGGCTGCGTAGCGCAGCAGGCTCACGAAATCGTCGCGTGTCAGATAGCCGCCGCCCGATTGATTCTCGGGACCGGAGGCGAGTTCGGGCAGCAAGCAGTGAGTTTCGCTGGTGTCGAAGCAGCGGCGGCCGCCGACTTCCGTCAGCTCGGGCAGGCCCGGGATTTCGATTCGCCAGCCTTCATCGTCCGACAAGTGCAGATGCAGACGATTGAGCTTGTAGGCGCTCATTTGGTCGATCAGGCGGCGCAGCGTCGGCACGTGCTTGAAGTTGCGCGCGAGATCGACGTGCTCGCCGCGGTAGGGGAAGCGCGGCGCGTCTTCGATCAGCATCGCCGGAATGCGGCCCCCGCCGGCGGGCGACAACGAGAACAACGTCTGCACGCCGTAGTAGACGCCCGCGGCATCGTAGCCTTCGATGAATACCCCGCGCGGCCCGATCGCGAGGCGGTAGCCGCCCGGCATGGCGATGTCTGCGGGTAGGCGGCTAGGCGCGACGATGCCCACGACGGGCGTGCGTGCGTCGTCGAGGCCCAGCGTTTGCGCTCGCTGGCGCAGCGCGTCGGTTTGCCCTGGCGATAGATTCGCCAGCATCAGGCGCACGCCGCGCAGATCAAGTGCGCCGTCGAGCGGGCGTTCTCGTTTGACGCTCGGCAGCGCCCGATAAGCGATCGGCTGCGCGGCGACGGGCGGCGCGTTGCCGGTGGAGTTGTTTTGCGCGTCGGCGGGCAGCGATACGACGTAGCGCGTTTCGTCGTCCGTGTTGTCGAACTGCAAGATAGCCGGCGCCGCGCCGGGCACGACGACGAACGGGCGCGGCAGCAAATCGCTGTAGCGCAGGTACCAGTATTCGCCGACGAACGGCAGCTCCACGCTTTGGCCAGGCGCAAGCTGCAGCGAGCCTGGCTGCGGGGCGAGTTCGTAGAGGTCGCCGGTCAAATGCTGCAGGGCGATGCCCGCGCGGTCGATTTTCAGCAGGCGCCGAATGCTGTGCAGGTAGAGCTTCCAGCCGCCGGCCGAAATAGTTTGACGCCCCTGGTTCGTCAGGATCAGGCGGCCGGTTGCGCACGTCGCCCAATCGGCGCCGAGATCGGCGCAGGGCGCCCCGACGGCCGCGCCATGATTGCTGTCGATGGCGATGCGCAAGGCGAGATCGTGCGCCAGTCGCGTGGCCAGCGCGGAGGGCGAGGCGGCTGCAGCGGTGCTCGTTTGCGCTGTCGCGGCTTGCGCATGCGCGGCAAGCGGCGCGAGCGTCGCCGCCGCGGCCACGAGGCCGACGCGCAGGAAATGGGAAAGGCGATTCATGAAGGCTCCTCGGGAAAAAACGGCGATACGACGCCGCGTATTACGTCGCTGCGATCGGGTCTTTCAAGGAAGCTGGAACGGGAGAGCGGGGGTGACGCGACGGGTGCGAAGCGGTCCCCTGGTGATCGAGGCAGATTTCACACCGATCCCTGCAGGATCTTAGGTGGACTTTGATTGGTATTCAAGTGGCAT
>DATJJH010000259.1:0-27424 GCA_035492395.1 Trinickia sp.
CCGAATTCGGAGAGCGGCTCGTTCCGATACCAGAACAACGCCTGCCTCACGCAGCCCTGGACATCGGTGGCCGCGCGAATCACGCGCAAGGCTTCACGTAGGAAACGCTGCACGCTCTCCGATGCGGGCATGCGGCTCAACGTATTGCGATGCACGCCCGCCTGCTTCGCCAGCGTCTGCAAATCGATGTGCAACGCGTCGGAGAAACGGCGCGCCGATACGATGGGCGCCTCAAACGCGGGATCCCGCAACGAATTCATGAATTGATCGAAGCTTGCGCCCTGCGCGATGTATTCAACGTCAACCATCGAGTTCATCTTTCCACCTCGCATCGATGTGCACACGATTGCGCACATGCGGGGCGCCGATCGCGTACAAACGCACGCTCGCGAGCCCCGCTGATCCACAACGCGCCACCCCCTGCCTTCGCTCGAACTCGAACTCGAACCCGAATTCGAAATCCAGCCGAGCCCAGGCAGCGCGCCCTTTTACTGCTTGGCGACTTGCTGCGTATCGCCCGGCTTCATATCGCCCCAGCCGCCGCCCAACGCGCGAATGAGACTGACCGTCGCCACGGCCTGCGACCCCGCGAGCTGGCTCGCTTGACGCTGCGCGAGCAGCACCGTGCGCTGGCTGTCGAGCACATCGAGGTAGTTGACCTCGCCCTCGCGATACTGCGCCTCCGACAAGTGTTCGGCGCGCGCCGCGGCGGTGACCGCATCGTTCTGCGCACGAATCTGATCGTCGAGCAGACGCAAGTCGGCAAGACTATCCTCGACCTCGCGGAACGCGTTCAGCACCTGCGAACGGTAATTCGCCACCTGTTCGTCGTACTGGGCCCGCGCACGCGCGAGATCGGCCTTGCGTCGTCCGCCGTCGAAAATCGGCAGCGTGAGCGCAGTGCCCGCGAACGGCCCGAGCAAGAACGTGCGGCTCGACCAACGGAACAGTTCGCTCAAGCCCGACGACTCGTAGCCGAATGCACCGGTGATATTCAACTGCGGGAAGAAGGCCGATTTGGCCAAACCGACGCGCGCGTTCGCCGCCGCCATCGCACGCTCGGCCGCCGCGATGTCGGGACGACGTTCGAGCAGCGCCGAAGGCAGACCCGCCGGCACGCGCGCGAGGACAGGCTGGAGCGGCTGCTGCGCGAACGAGAACTCCGCCGGCGGCTTGCCCAAGAGCACCGCCAGCGCATGCTCCGACGCGGCGCGCTGACGCGCCACGCCCGCCGCCTCGGCGCGCGCGGTGGCGAGGGAGTTCGTCGCTTGCTGAAGATCGAGCTCGCTCACTTCGCCCGCATCGTAGCGATGCTTGACGAGCTTGAGCCCCTCTTCGCGCAATTGCACTGTGCGGCGATACAAGTCCTGCTCCGTATCGAGTTCGCGCAGCGAGAAGTAGTTCGACGCTACGTCGGCCTGCAGCGCAAGCTGCACCGAGCGGAACAGCGCCTCGGACTGCTGTGCATCGGCCCGGCTCGCCGCGACGTTATCGCTCACGCGGCCGAACAGCGGCGCCTCGTACGATACCGTCGATTGCGCGCGCCACAGCGTGACCGGCGGCACATAGGCGTTTTGCGGCAGCCCTTGCGAAGCCGGCGACAGGCGCTCGCGCGTCGGGCCGAAGCCCACGTCCAGCGACGGGAACCAAGCCGAGCGGGCGGCATCGAGCCCAGCGCGCGATTCGCGCAGGCGCGCGGCCGCGGCCTTCAGGTCCTGGTTCGCCGCCAAGGCCTCATCTTCGAGCTTGTTCAGCGTCGCATCGTTGAAGGTCGTCCACCATTGGCCGCGCTCGAGCACTTCCGCCGGCTGCGCGCTCTTCCACGTTCCGGCCTCGGAGGCCGGCAGCGGCGCTTCCTTGAACGCCGCCGGCGTGTCGATGTCGGGCCGCTTGTAGGTCGGCCCCATCGAGCAGGCCGCCACGAGCGTCATCAAAAGGCCGCCGGCCAGCGCACGTACGCCCAAGCGCTGGATGCCGGCAACCGAATCATTTCGTTTCATCGTTATCGTTCCTCTAAGCCTCAAGCGTCCGTCAGTTCGGCGTCGACGTCCGCATCTTCCTTCGAGTCCTTGCCCGCGACGTGGATCTTGCCGCCCGCAAGCGTGCGCAGCACCACGTAGAAGACAGGCGTGAGCATGAGACCGAACAGCGTCACGCCCAGCATCCCGAAGAACACCGCGATACCCATCGCATGGCGCATTTCGG
Organism: Trinickia sp.; assembly: GCA_035492395.1. GTDB lineage: Bacteria > Pseudomonadota > Gammaproteobacteria > Burkholderiales > Burkholderiaceae > Trinickia. The sequence continues at coordinate 2,206 of DATJJH010000259.1, forward strand.
AGCCGGCGCCCGTCGACAGCACGAGCGGCACCACACCCATGATGAACGCGATCGACGTCATCAAGATCGGGCGCAGCCGCAGGCGGCTCGCCTCGATCGCCGCCGCAACCGGCGTGCGTCCGTCGTGTTCGAGCTCACGCGCGAATTCGACGATCAGGATCGCGTTCTTCGATGCCAGGCCCACGAGCACCATCAAGCCGATCTGCGTGAAGATGTTGTTGTCGCCGCGCAGCAGCCACACGCCGGTCAGCGCGGACAGCACGCTCATCGGCACGATCAAGATCACCGCGAGCGGCAGCGTCAAGCTCTCGTACAACGCGGCCAGCACGAGGAACACGAGCAGCACGCTGATCGGGAACACCCAGATCGCCGAGTTGCCGGCCAGCACCTGCTGATACGTCAAGTCCGTCCATTCGAAGCTCACGCCGCGCGGCAGCGTTTCCTTCGCGATGCGCTGAATCGCGCTTTGTGCCTGATCCGACGAGTAGCCGGGCGCTGGGCCGCCATTGATGTCGGCAGCCGTATAGCCGTTGTAGCGCACGACCATCTCGGGCCCGAACGTGGGCGTGACCTTCACGAGCGACGACAGCGGCACCATTTCACCCGCGGCGTTGCGCGTCTTCAGCTGCAAGATGTCGTCCGGGTGCGCACGGAACGGTGCATCCGCCTGCACGCGCACTTGATAGACGCGGCCGAAACGGTTGAAGTCGTTCACGTACAGCGAGCCCAGATAAATCTGCATCGTGTTGAAGATGTCGGTAACCGACACGCCGAGCTGCTTCGCCTTCACACGATCGAGATCGACGTTCAGCTGCGGCACGTTGATCTGGTAGCTCGTGAAGAGCGGGCCCAACTCCGGCGCCGCTTGCGCGCGTTTGATGAACGCCTGCGTCGCCTCGTCGAGCTGCGCATACCCCAGCGCGCCGCGATCCTCGAGCTGCAGCTTGAAGCCGCCCAACGTCCCCAACCCGAGCACCGGCGGCGGCGGGAACACGGCCACGAACGCGCCCTTGATCCCCGCATATTGCCGATTGAGCGCACCGGCGATGGCGCCGGCCGACAACGCCTTCGAACCCCGGTCCTTGAACGGCTTGAGCGTCACGAAGACGATGCCCGCGCTCGAGCTGTTCGTGAACCCGTTCACCGACAAGCCCGGGAACGCCACGGCATGTTCCACGCCAGGCTGCTTGAGCGCCATGTCGCCCATTTCGCGAATGACGTTCTCGGTCCGATCGAGTGTCGCACCGTTCGGCAGTTGCGCGAACGCGATCAGATACTCCTTGTCCTGCGCGGGCACGAACCCGCCCGGCACGACATGCGTGACGAACAAGGTTGCGCCGACGAGCACCGCGTAGACGCCGAGCATCAGCGACTTGCGGCCCAGAACAGAGGTAACCCCGCGGCCGTACGACTGCGAGCCGCGCTTGAAGACCTTGTTGAATTGCTTGAAGAACCCGCCCAGCACGCGATCCATCGCACGCGTCAGCCAATCCTTCGGCGCATCGTGACCGCGCAGCAGAATCGCGCACAGTGCCGGCGAAAGCGTGAGCGAGTTGAACGCCGAGATCACCGTCGAGATGGCGATCGTCATCGCGAACTGCTTGTAGAACTGCCCGGTCAAACCGCTCATGAACGCGAGCGGCACGAACACGGCAACGAGCGTCAACGCAATCGCGATGATCGGCCCGCTCACCTCCCGCATCGCTCGATAGGTCGCGGCTCGGGCGCTCAAGCCTGCTGAAATATTACGCTCGACGTTTTCGACGACGACGATCGCATCGTCGACCACGATCCCGATCGCGAGCACCATCCCGAACAGCGACAACGCATTGATCGAGAAACCGAACGCCAGCAACAGCGAGAACGTCCCCACGATCGACACGGGCACGGCGACGAGCGGAATGATCGATGCGCGCCACGTCTGCAGGAACACGATCACGACGATGACGACGAGCGAGATCGCTTCGAGCAGCGTGTGGATCACCGCCTCGATACTCGAGCGCACGAACTGCGTCGGGTCATAGACGATCTCGTAGTCCACGCCGGCCGGGAAGTCCTTCTTCAAATCGGCCATATCCTTGCGGACTTGATCCGAAATCGCGAGCGAGTTCGCGCCGGGCTGCTGGTTGATACCGAGCGCGACGGCCTGCTTGTTGTCGAGCAACGAGCGCAAACCATACTCGGACGCGGCCAGCTCGACGCGCGCGACATCGCGCAGGTACGTCACGCCGCCGTCGGGCGAAGTCTTGATGACGATCGCGCCGAATTGCGATTCGGTCTGCAGGCGGCCGCGCGCGTTCACGGAAAGTTGCAGCGGCACGTCGGCCGACGACGGCGATCCGCCGATCACGCCCGCCGCTACTTGCACGTTCTGCTCGCGAATGGCGCTCACGACGTCGTTCGCCGTCAGGTTGCGCTCGGCAAGCTTGTTCGGATCGAGCCAGATCCGCATCGCGTAGTCGCCGGCGCCCCACAGCTGCACTTGGCCTACGCCCGCGATCCGTTCCAAACGATCCTTGACGTTGAGCAGCGCGTAGTTGCGCAGATACGTCATGTCATAGCGATGATCGGGCGAGATCAAGTGCACGACCATCGTCAGCGTGGGCGAGCTCTTGATCGTCGTCACGCCGAGCCGCTGCACGTCGTCGGGCAGACGCGGCATGGCTTGCGAGACGCGGTTCTGCACGAGCTGCTGCGCCTTGTCGGGATCGGTGCCGAGCTTGAACGTGACGGTCAGCGTCATGTTGCCGTCGCTGTTCGCCTGCGCCTGCATGTAGAGCATGTTTTCAACACCGTTGATCTGCTCTTCCAGCGGCGAAGCGACCGTTTCGGCGATCACCTTCGGGTTCGCGCCCGGATACTGCGCGTGCACGATGACCGACGGCGGCACCACCTCGGGGTACTCGGAGATCGGCAGCTGGAACAGCGAGATCACGCCGGCCAGCAGGATCAGGACCGACAGCACCCCCGCGAAGATAGGTCGGTCGATGAAAAATTTAGAAATATTCATGTCGCTTTCTGAGTGATTTGACGCTTCTCGAATGGGGTCTCGAAGCGGTGTCTCAGGAATTCGTCGATTGGCCCGCGCCTTGGCCGGCATCGGCGCTCTCGCTGCCGTTGTTGCCGCCCGCCGGATCGTCGGTCATCGGCACCATGTGCGCGCGGACCGTTTGGCCCGGACGCACGCGCTGCACGCCGTTCACGACGATGCGGTCGCCCGCGCTCAATCCCGCCGTGATGACGCGCAAGTTGCCGTGCAACGCACCGAGCTTGACCTCGCGATACGCCACCGCGCCCTGCTTGTCGACCGCGAGGACATATTTCTTGTCCTGATCGGTGCCGATCGCGGCTTCGTCGATCAACAGCGCCGGATGCGGCTCGCCGCCGCCCACCTTGACGCGCGCGTACAGGCCCGGCACGAGCGTGCCTTCCGGATTGTCGAAGCGCGCGCGCACGCGGATCGTGCCCGACGTCGTATCGAGCCGGTTGTCGATCGACGCGATCGTGCCCTTGCGCGAGTAGCCCGTTTCGTTCGCCAGGCCCAGCTCGACCGGGACGTTCGTGCCGCTGCGCGCGCGCCCGATGTACCGGAGGTACGTTTGCTCGTCGACATCGAACGAGGCGTAGATCGGCGAGACCGACACGAGCGTCGTCAGCGGCGCTGCGTTCGCCCCGGACGAGACGACATTGCCAACTGTGATCTCAGCACGAGAAACACGACCGGCCACAGGTGCGACGATCGTCGTGTAGCCCAGGTTGATTTGGGCCGTCTCCAGCGCGGCCTGCGCCGCCTTCACGTCGGCCGCGGCGCCGAGGGCATTGTTCTGCTTTTCGTCGTAGTCGCGTTTGGCGATGGCGTTGTCGGCCATCAGGCGCTGCGCGCGCTGCCAGTCGGTTTGTGCGTAGCTCTCGCGCGCCTTGGCCGCGGCGAGCTGCGCCTTGGCGCGATCGACTTCGGCCGCATACGGACGCGGATCGATCACGAACAGCGTCTCGCCCTTTTTCACGAGCGCGCCGTCCTTGAAATTGACCGATACGATCGTTCCGGACACCTGCGGACGAATGTCGACGCGATCGACGGCTTCGAGCCGGCCCGAATAGCTCTGCCAATCGGTGACGGTTTTGTTCAGCACCGAGGCCACGTCGACCTCGGGCGCCATCGGCGCGGCTTGCGCGGGCGCGCTCGCGTTCACGCGGATCGCGCTGAACGCGCCGACGCCCGCGACCGCGGCGACCGCCAGCACCGCGTAGGCGATACGGCTACGAGTAAATTGCTTCTTTGGCATGACGAGGCTCCGGTGTGGTGTTGTTGTATGACGTTCGAGATCAACCGACTGTGACAGCGCGCGGTTCGAGATGGCACTCGAAAAATCGCACTGCGTCTTGCAAAGCTTGCGGATCGTACGCGATTCGCTCGTGAGTCGCATTGGGATAGCGCATCACCTGCGTCGGCACACCCGCGCCGATCAACCGCGCGGCGTAGGTTTCCGCCTCGACGTGCAGCACGTCGTTGCGCGCCGTGGCGATGAACGACGGCGGCAGCCCCGCCAGGCGCGACGATTCCAGCGGCGCCGCGTACGGATGCATGCGCTGCGAGGCTTGCGGCAGGTACGCCCGATAGCTCGCCAAGCACTGACGCGGCGAAATATCCGAATCGACCACGCGCTCGTCGGCCAAGCAGGTCATGCTCGGGTCCAGCATCGGACTGAACAGCGCCTGCGCGGCGATGCGCACGTCGCCGCGATCGCGCGCGACGAATGCCAGACCGTTGGCGACGTGCCCGCCCGCGCAGTGGCCGGCCAGCAGTACCCGCTTGCCGTCGCCGCCGATTCCGCGGCCCGCCCCTTCCACCCAGCGCGCCGTCCGATAGCCATCTTCGAGCGCGGCCGGAAACGGATGCTTGGGCGCGAGCGAATACCCTACGGATATGACCAATACCGAAAGATGTTCGGCGAAATGCCGAGCGGCAATATCGGCATCGTCGAGCGATCCGGAGACGAATGCGCCGCCATGAAAATAAAGCATGACCGGCAATGAGCGTAAGCCAGCCCGGCGATAAAGCCGTAACCGGATATTGCTCTCATATCCTGCAATCTGCAGTTCGTTGACCTCGAGCGGCGATGTGCTCCAGGGTGACCCCGCGGAAAACCCACGGGAATGCGTAGTTCGCATGATCGAACGCGCAAGGCGCGACAGTTTCACGATGGTGCGAATTGTCGGTTCGGCAGACTCTCGGATAAATGCCTATAATCCGGCAACACAATTCACTGCGCCCGAACAATTGTTCTGTTCTCATTAGTTGGGACGGCCGGCGCACGCGTTGACGCCGGCGAGCAGTGGATCATTTTGTTTCGGAGAACCGCAATGGATCGGCTTCAGGCCATGCAAGTGTTCACGCGTGTGGTCGACACGAACAGCTTCACGAAGGCCGCGGAGACGCTCGACCTGCCGCGCGCATCCGTCACGACCATCATTCAGAACCTCGAGGCGTACCTTGGCGTGCGGCTCATGCACCGCACGACGCGGCGGCTCAGTTTGACGCCCGACGGCGCCGCCTATTATGAACGCTGCGTACGTATTTTGGCGGATGTCGACGAAACGGAAAGCAGCCTGCAAAACGGCAGCAAGAAACCGCACGGTAAGTTGCGGGTGGACATGCCGGGTGCACTGGGGCGGACCATCGTGATTCCAGCGCTTTGCGAATTCCATCACCGCTACCCGGATATCGATCTGCAACTCGGCTTCTCCGATCGGCCGGTCGACCTGCTGCAGGAAGGCGTCGATTGCGTCATCCGAGTCGGCGCGCTGCAAGATTCCTCGCTCGTCGCAAGGCGCATCGGTTTGTTCGAAGGCGTCACCTGCGCCGCGCCGGAATACCTCACGCGCGCCGGCGAGCCGAAGGCGATCGACGAACTGAGTCAATTTCAAGCCGTCAATTACTTTTCCAGCCGAACGGGCCGGATCATCAACTTCGACTTCCTCGTGGACGGGAAAGAGGTCGAGGTGAAGATGCCCGGCTCGGTGTCCGTCAACGATGCGGACGCCTATGTGACTTGCGCGGTCGAAGGCTTCGGCCTGATTCAGGCGCCGCTGTTCATGGTGCTGCCGCATCTGCGTTCGGGGGCCCTCAAGGAGGTGCTGCCCGCATGGAAGCCGCTGCCGATGCCGATCTCGGCCGTCTATCCGCACAGCCGGCATCTCTCGCCGAAAGTGCGCGTTTTCGTCGACTGGGTGGCCGAGATCTTCGATCGCTGCCCGCTGCTCAGCGGACGGCAAAGCCTGGATACGCCGTGCAGCAAGCGTACGCCGGAAGAGCGCGAGAGCGCGCCGACGCTCGACACGCCCGTGCTCACGGAGTGGGTCGCCTGATTTCGATTGTTTTGCCACGGCGACAAATCATTTCGCGAAATGCGGGTTTATCCTGATTTCGCGGAAGTCTACATTTGCTTCTGTCGCGACGCCGATCACCGGCGTCGCACCGATAAAGACAGGAGCACATCATGAAGCGCACTCTCGCAGCCGCCCTTTTCGTTTCGCTTTTCGCCAGCACGGCCGCATTCGCCGACGGCGGCATCGGTCACAACGGCACGTATCAGGATTCTTCGTGGGTCGGCAAGAGCACCAAGACGCGCGCGGAAGTTCGCGCCGAGATCGTCGCCGCGCACCGCGACGGCACCTTGCCCTCGATGAACAAGCAAAGCTATCCGAACCTGAGCTTGGCCGGCCAGACGCAAGCAGCACGCGTGGCATTGAGCGACGCCGCCGGTGCCCGCGTCGAGCTGGCTCGCGCCGGACAATAAGTAGCAGTACGTCAAAAACTAAGGACACCTAAATGTTCGACGTATCGACTTCCATGCTCGATCATTGGGACAGCGACACGCCAGTTTGGATGCCGTTCGAACCGCGGCGGCCGAGCGCCGCCGCGGCTGACGAGATCAGTGCTGCGGCACGCCGCTGCGCCACTCGCCCCAATGCGTCGCAATTTCCTGCACGAGCGGGTTGCCCGCCAAGTACAAGTTCGCGATCGCCAGCGGGAACCCGCCCTGCGCCTGGTAATTGAGCAGATTGTCGGCGCTCGTCTGGCCTGCGTACGGCCGATCGAAATCCGAGCCCGAGCGCAACACGGCCACGCGAGAAAGATCGACGCGGTGCGCGTTCGCGGCGCGCGTCAGCGCTTCGAACGTCGCGTTGTCTTCCTGCTGCGTCGTACAGTAGGTGCCCTTGCCGTCGGTCATGATCTTCGTCCAGTCGCGTGCGCGCTGGCCTAAGTCGGTGCCTGAGAACCAGGTGTCGCCGGCCAGCGTGTCGCATTGGATCACCGAAGGCGGCTGATTCGCGGGCGCATAGCTGAACTTCGCGCGTGCCGCTTGCGCTTGCGCGCTGTCGGTCAGCACGACGTTGCGCGACAATGCGTAGGCCGCATCGGCCAACTTCGCGTTGAGTTGAAACACTTCCGTCTTGTAGTCCAGCGGCGGCTTTTGGTCAGGGCTCGTCGTATTGATGCCGAGATAGCCGGTGGTCCAACCCGGCGGAATTTCGCGCGCGTCGAGTTCCCATTGAATGCCGAAATCGACCAGGTACTTCGCCCAGGCCGCGGAGCCGAGCGTGCCTTGAGCCGGGTCGATGCCGGCGATGCCCGCGATCATGAAATAGGTATGACGCAGATCGAAGCGCGGCGAGAACGTCAGCGCCATGGTCGAAGCGGCTGCGTTGGCGTGGCCCATGCCCGTCGTCATCACGCAAATATCCTGCTTGTTGCAGTGGACGTCCGGATAGTCGGGAGAAAGCCCGGCCACGGGAATCGATTGCCATGGGCCGAGATGATCCAGCCACACTTGGCCTTCCGGCGCGAACATCGAGATGATCATGACTTTGACGTGCCGGCCGTGCGCGCCGGATTCGGCAAAGGCGGCGTCGTTGTCCTGCGCGCTCGAGGCCGTGGCCGCGCAGGCCGTCAGCGCGACGGCGCCGATCGACAAAATGGTGCGAGTAAGCATGGGCGTTCCTTTGATTCGTCATAACTTGTTTAAGAGAACCGCTCGCTGATGCTGGTACTGCGCGCGTCAGTATAGAGGGACGCCCATCGCCCGTCATCGGCCCGTCACTTTTCGGCGGAGGGCTTGCCGGGCTCGGCCTTTTCGCTCGCCTGCTCGCGTTTCACGGCGGGCTCGTCGCCGTCTTCCCGTGCATTCGCTTCGCCCTCGTTGCCTTTATCTTCGACATCGCCCGGTTTAGCGCCTTCGCCCGGGACGAGGACGTTGCGCAACGGATTGGCGATAACGATCCCACGCTCGCGGAACGTTTCAGCGATACGCCGATTGAATTCTCGCTGAATCGGCCAACGTGCCGTATCGCGGCATTGCAGCTGGCCGAGCAGCGCCACCATCGAGCCGTCCACCTGATCGACGCCCCAGAAGCTGAAGTCGTTGACGATGCCGTCCTTGAACTTCGGGTCCTCGCGCAGCTGGGCGCCGATTTCGGTCAGCGTGGCGACAGCGAGTTCGATGTCCTGCCCGTAAGCGATGCTGACCTTGACCGCCGCATTGCCGAGCCCGCGGTTCGAGTTCGTCACCGTCGATACCGAGCTGAACGGCACGGTATGGAGCGCACCGTCGCCGCCCCGCAAGCGCACCGTGCGAATCGACAAATACTCGACGGTTCCGGATACCCCTGCGAGCGTCACCCAATCGCCCACCTGCATGGCGTTTTCCATCAGCAGGAACATCCCCGTAATGAAATCCTGCACGAGCTTTTGCGAGCCGAAACCGAGCGCCACGCCGAAGATACTCGCGCCGGCGAGCAACGGGCCGATGTTGACACCCAGCTGACTCAGCCCGGTCAGCCCGACGACCAGCGCGATGCCCACGAGCAGCGTCGTGCGCAACATCGGCAACAAGGTGCGCAGGCGCGCCGCGCGCATGAGATCGCCCGCATCCGTCCATCGATGCAAACGGCGTTCGATCGATACGTTGATCGTCTCCCAAACGAGCAGTGCGACGAATGCCGCGACCGCGATCGTCGCGCACGCCGATACGAGCCTGCGGCCGATGAAGCTACCCGAGAAGAAGCGCCAAACGTGGATATCCCAGACCCGAAGAATCAGCGCGGCCGCCGCCACCAGAATGACGAGCCAGACCACGCGGCGCAGCACCGAGTAGTAACGTTGTGCGCGCAACAATGCGATCGACGCTTTTTCGCCTTCGCGCGGCTTGAAGATCCGGCCGAGCACGCCGAACGTGACGATGGCGACGACCCGCGCGCCGACGAGAATCAGCAGCGACAAACCGCCATGTTCGAGTAGCGCTTGATAGCCGTTGCGCACGTCGAGCGCCCAGATGAACCAGAGCGCCATGACGAGAAACACGGCTACCGCGGCCCATACGTCGGCAAGCCAGTTCATCAGGAACCGGAACGCGCGCGATTGCGCGCACTTCGATCTGATCCAATCTCGTACGGGCCGGCGAATCTGCAAGATGAGCGCCGCGATCATCAAGTGACCGACCAGCGCAACAGCCTTTGCGATGCCCATATGGGCGGCGTCGGTCAGGCCGAGCGGCACGGGCGTCTCCGCCAATGCAACGCCGATGCCGAGCACGATCGCGAGGCGCATCACCCAGCGCTCGCCGAAGCACGCCCACACGTCGCCGAGCGGCAGCATCCGCAATCTCGGCGCCTCGCACGCGAACAAGAACCCGCTCGCGAGCACGACGGCGCGCGCAACCGCGAAGATTTCGATGACGGTTTCGATGACGTCGGCCTCGGGCGTACCGTCGTCGGTCAACCACGACATGGCCAAAAACGCCACGCCGACGAACGCCGCCAGCGGCAGCGTCTTCAGCAAGGTATGCAGCAACGCGAAGGGCAAGCGCTGCAGCAGCGACCAGTGCTGCCCCGCGTGCGCTGCATTGCGTTGACTGCGCGAGGCGCGCAACGCGGCCTCGTCGATGCTCGTCGCCGGCACGTTTGCGTTCAGTTGCCGGACGGCGGCATCGGCCTGAGCATTTGCGTTGGCATTGGCATTGGCATCGGAAGGAATCCCGGCATCGAAGTTGGCGCCGCCAGGTCCGGCTGCATCGATCGGGGCTCCGTCCTCGGCGCGCCCCGTCGCCAGCGCCGCGACCCGCTTGCGCAGCAGCCACGCCAAGAGCCAGGCGGCGAGCCAGGCCGGCATGAGCGTCGCCGCGATCGTCCAGGTGAGATGCTCGAGTTGGGCACGCCCCTCGTTGCTCGTCATTTCATAGCGCCACCAGGCGCGGACGGAACGCACATCGAGCAAAGCGCCCGCGGAGTGCCGCAACGAAGTGCCCACCTCGCGAAGCACGTGGACGATCTGATGCGACACCTGCGAAACGAGCCCGTTCGATGCGATGGCCGACAGTACCGCCGATGCGCCGCTGGCCGGCGCGGCCGCCGGCGCGCTCGCGGCAGGCGGCGTCGCGAGCGCGCCGGCGGCCGCAATGGCCCGAAGCGTATCTTCCATTTGCCCGCGCGATTTTGGGTCGCCCAGCACCTGCAGCGCCCGTTTAGCCTGCTCGGGCGTCAAAACGACGGTGGAGGGATTGGAACTCGGCTGGGGCGCGGTGGGCGCCGAAGCCGGCGCGGCCTGCGCGAGGGAGAAACAAAACGACAACAGTAGGAGACTTGCGAGCAAAAATTTGCGCATAGAGACGTAAGCAAGAAACGGCAATGACGAATCGCGAGCTCAGCCGTCGGGCCGCCGCTCGCTCGATCCCCATCTGACTTCGTTCCCGCCCAAACGATCCCCTCGATATGCCCGAATGCGGCAGCGATCGTTAGGTCACGGCCACGCGCGGCGCGCCGCCGATGACTTCTCCAATGACCGCGGCGCGATCGAAACCCTCGGCGCGAAAGCAGGCGAGCACGTCGTCGACTGTCTCAGGCGCGCATGCGGCGAGCAGACCGCCCGATGTCTGCGGATCGGTAAGCAACGCTCGTGCCACGGCCGGCAACGCCGGGTCGAGTTCGACCTCGGCCCCGTACGAGGTCCAATTGCGCGCCGACGCGCCCGTCACGATGCCTCGCGCCGCCAGCGCCTCGACGCCCGGTAGCCAGGGCAATTCGTCATAACGTAGACGAATACTTGCCGCTGCCCCGCGTGCCAACTCGAGCGTATGGCCGAGCAGTCCGAACCCGGTCACGTCCGTCAACGCATGCACGCCGGGCATATCGGCCAGCGCGATGCCCGGGCGGTTCAGCCGCGTCGTGGCGTCGATCATCGCGCGATATCCTGCCACATCCAGTTCGCCCTTCTTGAGCGCGGCGGAGAGTACGCCGACGCCGAGCGGCTTGCCCAGCACGAGCACGTCTCCCGCTCGCGCCGTGCTATTGCGCTTCACGCGTTCGGGATGCACGATGCCGAGCGCCGCCAATCCGTAGATCGGCTCCACCGAATCGATCGAATGCCCGCCCGCCACGGGAATGCCGGCCTCGAGGCAGACACTTTCTCCCCCACGCAGGATGGCCGCGATCGTCTCGCGCGGCAACACGTTGATCGGCATGCCCACGAGTGCGAGGGCAAGGATCGGCCGCGCGCCCATTGCATAGAGGTCGGACAGCGCATTGGCCGCCGCGATGCGACCGAAATCGTAGGGATCGTCGACGATCGGCATAAAGAAGTCCGTCGTCGCGACAATCGCCTGCTCGTCGTTCAGCCGGTACACGGCTGCATCGTCGGCCGTCTCGCGGCCGACCAACAAATCAGCGAAGGCGGCGGCCGGCGAGCGCGCAGCCTGCGTCGCCAGCAATTCGGCCAGCACGCCCGGTGCGATCTTGCAACCGCAGCCGCCGCCATGGGACAAGCTCGTCAAGCGCGGGGGCATGGCAGCCCCGTGAGGCTCTCCTATGGGCTCGGCGCCGTCGTTTCGATCGTTCATGCCTTCGTCACCCTCTTTCCAATACGGCCATTTCACGCACGAGCACGAGCAGCATCGACAAGCTCGCGCCGCCCGACGCACGTTGCTCGGCCACCAGCTGCGCGAAGCGCTCCAACTGCGGCGCGCGATGCTCGCGCCAAGCCGCCGCGATCGCATCGGCGCTCGCCCGCTCCGGCCCGTGAGCGAGCGCGCTCGCCGTCAGCGTGCGCTTCAGGCGCGCCAGTTCGGCCAACGCCGCCGCCCGCGCCAGCATGTCCCAATGCGTGTGCGTGGGCAAGGCGCTCGCGCGCTCGCCGATGAAACCGTAATCGAGCATCGTGCCGAGTTCGAAGTAGACGCTCGCGACGAGTTCGAGCGGTCGCGCGGCGCTGGCTGCCACGTCGGCCACGTCGAGGATCGCCGCCGAGATGTCGCCGCTCGCGACGCGCGCGGCCAACTCGGAATCGACCCCGGCCTCTTCCAACTCGCCCCGGCGCGCATTGAGCGCTTCGAGTTCGGCGCTCGGCAACAGCGTCGGCAAGCGCGGGCCCAGCCGCGCGGCCGCATCGCGGCAACGCTCGATGAGCGCGCGTACGCCCTCGCTGTCGCGCCCGATTTGCGCGGTCTGAAGCTGACGCAGAAACCAAAGCGCCGCGCGCTCCATGAGCCTCGCCACGTCGACGAACATCCGCGCCTGCACGTCGTCGGCGACGCGATTGTCGAGCGCATCGATGCGCAGCCAAACGTCGTTGATGTCGAACACGTCCCGCGCCACGATGCACGCGTGGACGATGTCGCTCGCCTTCGCATCGGTCTCCTCCCGCAGACGATGCACGAAGTCGCAGCCCACGCGGTTGATCAGCGCATTGGCCAAGTGCGTGGCGAGGATCTCGCGTTTGAGCGGATGCCGCGCGGCCGCGGCGGCAAAGCGCGTCTGCAGCGGTGTCGGGAAATAATCGCGCAGCATGTCGGCCACGAGCGGATCTTCGGGCAGGTTCGAATCGAGCAGCTCGTCGTAGAGCCACATCTTGCTGTAGGCAAGGAGCACGGCTCGCTCGGGAGACGTGAGGCCAAGCTTTGCCGCCTGCCGCTCGGCGATCTCGTCGTCGTTCGGCAGGAACTCGATCGCCCGATTCAATCGGCCCGCGCGCTCCAGCGAGCGCATGAGCCGCACTTCGGCTTCCAGCAGTTCGGGCGCTCGGCGTCCCGCGATCGAAAGCGCCTGCGTCTGCTGATAGTTGTCGCGCAGCACGAGCAAGCCCACTTCATCCGTCATTTCCGCGAGCAGCGCATTGCGCTGCTTTTCGGTCATCTCGCCGTCCGCCACGACGAGTCCAAGCAGAATCTTGATGTTGACCTCGTGGTCGGAGCAATCGACGCCGGCCGAGTTGTCGATCGCATCGGTATTGATCCGTCCGCCCTTTTGCGCGTACTCGATGCGCCCCAATTGCGTGAGCCCCAGGTTGCCGCCCTCTGCCACCACCTTCGCGCGCAACTGGGCGCCGTTCACGCGCACGCCGTCGTTCGCGCGGTCGCCCACCTGTGCGTGCGTTTCGCGCGTCGCCTTCACGTACGTGCCGATGCCGCCGTTATAGAGCAGGTCGACGGGCGCGAGCAGGATCGCCCGGATCAACTCGTTCGGCGGGAGCGACGTCGCCGTAATCCCGAGCACGGCCTGCACCGCGGGCGAAACAGGAATCGCCTTGGCCGTGCGCGGAAAAATGCCGCCGCCCGCCGAAATCTTCGCGTGATCGTAGTCGGCCCAGCTCGAGCGCGCCAACGCGAACATACGCTCGCGCTCGGCGAAACTCACGGCGGGGTCCGGCTCGGGATCGAGGAAGATGTGCCGATGATCGAACGCCGCGACCAAGCGGATATGGCGCGAGAGCAGCATGCCGTTGCCGAACACGTCGCCCGACATGTCGCCCACGCCGACCACGGTGAAGTCCGTCGTCTGCGTGTCGACGCCCATCTCGCGAAAATGGCGCTTGACCGATTCCCATGCGCCGCGCGCCGTGATGCCCATCTTCTTGTGGTCGTAGCCGACGGATCCGCCCGAGGCAAATGCATCGTCGAGCCAGAAGCCATATTGGCGCGCGATGGCGTTCGCATAGTCGGAAAACGTGGCCGTGCCCTTGTCGGCCGCGACGACGAGATAGGGATCGTCGCCGTCGTGCCGCACGACGTCGGGCGGACCGACGATCGTCCCGCTTTGGCGATTGTCGGTCACATCGAGCAGGCCGCGCAAAAACGTTTGATAGCAGGCGATTCCCTCGCGCATCACCGCTTCGCGATCGCCGCCCGCCGGCGGATTCTTGACGACGAAGCCGCCCTTCGATCCTACGGGCACGATGACCGTGTTCTTCACCATCTGCGCCTTCATGAGCCCGAGTACTTCGGTGCGGAAGTCCTCGCGCCGATCGGACCAGCGCAGGCCGCCGCGCGCGACGCGGCCGCCGCGAAGGTGCACGCCTTCGACGCGCGGCGAATACACCCAGATCTCGAACATCGGCTTCGGCTCGGGCAGCCCCGGCACGCGCGACGGATCGAGCTTGAACGAAAGGTACGGCAACGGCTGTCCACTGCCGTCGCGATGAAAGTAGTTCGTTCTAACCGTGGCGCTGATCACGCCGAGGAATTGCCGCAAGATCCGGTCTTCGTCCAGATTCGGCACTTGATCGAGCGCGGCTTCGATACCGCGCAACAGCTCATCCGTACGCGTGGCGCGCGCCGGGCCGAGGCTGGGATCGAAGCGCGTGAGAAACAAGTCGACAAGCCCGCGCGCGAGCGCCGGGTTGCCGGTCACCGCGCGCTCGATATAGGCATCGCTGAACGTCGAGCCGACTTGGCGCAAGTACTTGGCGTACGCACGCAGAATCGAGACTTCGCGCGCGGCCAGCTGGGCGCGCAGCACGAGCCGATTGAAGTCGTCGTTTTCGGCTTCGCCGGCCCAGACCCGGGCGAACGCTTCCTCGAACAGCGCCTTCGCGCGTTCGATGTCGAATTCGACATCGTCGGTCAGTTCGAGACCGAAGTCGTGCACCCAAGCGGGGGCCGCGCCCGGCGGCTCGATGAGGTAGGGGCGTTCCTCGTCCACGCGCACCCCGAGATGTTCGAGCATCGGCAAGCTGCGCGACAGCGCGATCGATTGTCCGACCCGATACACCTTGAATCGAAACGCCCGGGCAGACGCTTCGATCGGCCGATAGAGGTTCATCGACAGCGATGCGCTACGCTCGGCCGCTTCGATCAATTCGATGTCGCGCACGGCCGTACGCGCAACGTAGTCTTCACGATAGCCGGCCGGGAACGAACCGCCGTAGCGCTGCAGAAGCCGGTTGCCCTCCTCCTCCCCGAAACGCTCGAGCAACGCATCGGCGAGGTCGTCCTGCCAGCGCCGCGTCGCTTGCACGAGCCGCGCTTCGAGCTCTTGCGTATCGACTTCCGGCAGCACGCCTGTCGTCGTGCGCACGACGATGTGAATCCGCGCGAGCGGCGATTCCGACAGCAGCGGCGTGAACTCGACGCTCGTACCGTTGAATGCGCCGCCGAGCAGCTTGGCGATGCGTTGCCGCAAATCAGTGTTGTACTTTTCCCGCGCGACGAACACGAGGCAAGAGACGAACCGCTCGAAGCGATCGCGCCGCACGAACAAGCGCGTGCGCTGATGCTCTTGCAGACGCAAGATGCCTAGCGCGATGTCGTAAAGCTCGTCCTCGTTCGTTTGAAAAAGCTCGTCGCGCGGGTACTGTTCGAGCACCGTGACGAGCGACTTGTGCAAATGTCCCTTGGCCAGGAAGCCCGCGCGCCGAACCACGTTCGCGCACTTGCGTCGAACGATCGGAATATCGTTGATCGAGCCCGTGTAGGCCGTCGACGTATACAACCCCAGCATGCGGCGCTCGCCGACGAGCTTGCCGTCCGGGCCGAACAGCTTGACGCCCACATAATCCAGATAGCCCGGCCGATGCACCGTCGCTCGCGAGTTGGCCTTCGTGAGAAAGATCGGCATGGCTTCATCGATGATCTCCCCCGCCGCGCGCGGCAACGGCGTCAATTCCTGCGCATCATCGGCATCGCGCTGGCTTTCGCGCAGGATACCCGCGCCCGTGCCCGCCACGCCGCGCAGCGCGAATCCGCCTTCGTGCTGCACGAGCGCGTAGTCGCGCAGGCCCAGAAAGGTGAAATGATCGGCCACCATCCACTCGAGAAAGGCCCGGGCCTCGAACGCTTCGTCGCTGGACTCGCCGCGCGCGGCGAGCGCCTTGATCGTGTCCTTGGCCATGGCCTGCATCGTCGGCCAGTCCTCGACTGCCGCGCGTACGTCGGCCAAGACGCGCGCGATGCCGGTCCGAAGCTCCGCCAATTTCGCGGCTTCGCTGCAGCGATCGACCTCGAAGTGAATGAACGATTCGAGCCGCGAACCGCCCATCGCGGCATCGTCGCCGTTCGCCCCACCGGGTTCTATCCGCTCGATCGCGCCTTGCGCGTCGCGCCAGACGCGATAGACAGGGTGAATCGCCGAATGCAGTGTGAGGCCGCAGCGATTGACCTCCATCGTCACCGAATCGACGAGGAAAGGCATGTCGTCGTTGACGATCTCGATGACGGTGTGATCCGAATGCCATCCATGCTCGTCGAGCACGGGGTTGTAGACGCGCAGCGCCGCCATGCCCGGCGAGAACCGCTGCGCCGTCTGCCAGTGCGCCATGGCGGCGCCGTACAGATCGGCAATGGCGCGGCTTTGCAAATCTTGCGCGTCGACGAGGTCGTAGTAGAAGCTCAGAAACGACTCGAGCGGCGCGAACGAGGCTTGCGGCCATCGCCCTCGTGCGTACTCGACGACGTCGGCGAGCAGATGGGCGACGGCTTCTTCGTTATTCGCTAGCATGGTGCCCTCCGCGGCGGGTGACGATGCTGAGATGCTTTATGTGCGCCGGTCGGCTCAGCCTGACCGGCTCGGCCTGCTCGGCCGCGTGAGCGATTATGCGCTCGCAGGCGGCGCGGCGACAGCCAAGGCATTCCCCACCCACGCCGCGATCGTTTCGGCAAGCCATACCGGATCGTCGTGAGCAAGATCGTGGCCGGCCCAGGGGTGCTCCCCGATCGCCACGCCCCACGCAGCCGCGATCTTCGCCGAGCAAGCGGGATGCACGAGCGCGTCGGCGCGCGAGGCCAACAAAAGCGTCGGGCAATGCGGCGCAATCGGTGCGCCTCGAAATCGCGCGGCCGCGCAGAGCTGTCGTAGCGCATTCGCTCGCGTGGGCGAGGCGCGCTCGAAGATCTCGGTCCATGCAGCCAAATCCATATCGCGCGTATCGATGCGCGCACAGGTCAAAGCGTGAATGATCGTCTCGACGTTCCGCCTTTCGACCAAGGCCGAGGCCGAGACAGATGTCGAACCCTCGGTCGAACGCGTCCCCCAACGTCGAGCGATATGCACGATGGCCGGCCACGCGGCCGGCCGCAGACGCTCAAGCGGCCCGCTGTAGCGCCGCATACTCGTATTGATGAGCACGAGCGCCTCGATTTCCTCCGGAAAGCGCTGCGCCCAGTCGACGGCCACCATCGCGCCGAGCGACAGCGCGATCAGACGGTACGGGGCCACGGGCCCGGTCGCCGCCAGCCGGGCACGAACGAAATCGGTCGTCCGTCCCACCTCCAACGGCGCACGGTCGAGCACATGGCGACCGCTACCCGGCAGGTCGGCAAAGGCAATATCGCCCTCGATGCCGGCAGCACGTAGATACTCGGGTAGATGCGACCAATGTCCGGATTCGCGCGTCAGACCGCGCAGCAAAATCCATGCGCTCATGCACGCCGCCTGCGGTACCAATGCTCGACGGCGCGCGTCATGATCTGCTGGCGGCTAGGCTCGCGCGGCAGCCAGCGCTGCGAGGCGTAGGCCGCACGCGCCAGAAAATCGAGCAAGTTCGTATGGCGGCGCAGCACGCGCTCTATCCGGTGCGCCTTGATGGGATTGAACATGCCTTCGCGCCGCAAAATCTGCAAAGGGTTCTTCTTGATCCAAAGCCACGAGCCGAGTTCGAGCGTCATCGGCAGAAAGATCGACGGCGCGCGGCTCTTGTCGTAGGCGCAGTCCCACAGATCGCCGTGCGCGAGATATTGCATGCTCTGCGGTTCGAACAAATAGCCGTGATGCGGGTGCGCTTGCTCGAACATCGCCTTGAGCACGAACATCTCGGGCAAGTGCGCGATATGTTTTGTCGACTTCGCGTAAGGAAACCAGATGCTGTCATGAAAGCCGTAACCGGAGTGGCAATCGAGTGCGAAACTGAGCGGCCGCGAAATCAGCTCCTCCTCTACCACGCGCAACAGCGTTGCGGCCTCGGCCTCCATCGGCGCCCCGCTCGCGCCGCGATACCAAGGCAGCCACGGCCCGATGCGCTGGCCGCCGGCCAGAAAGGGCACGCGGCCGTCCGCGTTTTGCGGCGCGTTGCGCATGAGATCGACGCCGTTGGGATTGGATCGCGTCATTGCCCACATGCCGCCGGGGTTGACGATGGGCATGAAAACCAGGCGAATCGTGCTGAGCTGATCATGCAGCAGCACGTCCCACTCGAGCCGCCCGATCAAGGCGCGCATGTAGTCGAGCAGCACCTGCGTGCCGATTCGCTCGAGGCCGTGAATGCCGGCGAAAAACCCGATGGCGGGCGCTTGCGGGTCGAGCGAGCCGATCGTGGCGACGTAAATCGGAAATCGATTGCCGCCCGCACTGACTTCGCAAACGGTGCGCACCGTCATGCGTCGGCTGCCGGCATCTAGGATGGTCTTGAGCGCTTCGTACTCGGCGAAGGTGGTCTCGGGCAACGAAGGGAGAACGGCGGTCATCGCTTGCAACCCGAGCGTCGAGGTAAGAGCGTGCGGCCGGCACGGCGGAAGACTTACTCAATATAGGCCGATTTCGGTCGTCTAAAGGACGTCGTCCGCACGTTTTCGACGTGTCATGCGCGCGAGGCGCCGATGCGCATCGCGCAACGAATGTCATTTACGTCTGAGATAATCGCGCGCTCGATTGCGCCTCGGCCTTTTCCTCTCCTTCTTTTTCCTTCTCGCGTAGGAAACCGCTTCGAATGCAAGCCGCCGTCATCGTCCTCGTGCTGGTCTCCGCGCTCATGCACGCGAGTTGGAACGCCTTCCTTCATTTGAGCGGCGATCGCGTGTCGCTACTCGGCGCGATGTCGGTTCCGTACATTGCCGTCGGCCTTCTGGGCGTGGCGCTGTTGCCGGCGCCCGCCCGGGCGAGCTGGCCCTACATCGCCGCCTCTTCCGTGCTCGAGTGCGCTTACTGTCTCGCCTTGATCCGCGCCTACCGCGCCGGCGAGTTCGGCCAAATCTATCCGATCGCGCGCGGGCTCTCGCCGCTGGTGGTCTGTCTGCTCGCAGCGGTATTCGCCGGCGAAACGCTGCATCCGTCCGCTGTGGCGGGCGTCGCTTGCGTCTCGCTCGGCATCATGTCGCTTGCCTTCAAGCGCAACTTGCGCTTCTCGGGAGAAAGCGTGCCGTACGCCTTGCTGACGGGGCTTCTGATCGCGACCTACTCGGTCGTCGATGGGATCGGTGTGCGCGCGGCCGGCAACGCCTTCTCCTACATCGCGTGGGTCTATCTGATCTGGAACGTGCCGCAGTTCATCCTCGTCGCAGCCCTTCGCGGCGGGTTCCGAAGGCTGTTCGCCTCGCGGGCGGAGGCCGCCAAAGGCATGCTGGCCGGCGCACTGGCCCTCGCCGCCTATACGCTGATCGTGTTCGCCTTTCGTTATTTGCCGATCGCGATGGTGTCCGCGCTGCGCGAACTGAGTTCGATCTTCGCCGTGCTGATTGGCTGGCTGTGCCTGCGGGAGTCGTTGACGGCCCGCCGTATCGCGGCTTGCGCGCTCGTGACGGCCGGCGCCGTCTTGATTCGGCTCTGACGGTTCGGCTTTGACGCCGAGCCAATGAGCGCGGGCCTTCGGCGCCTTCACGCCGTTCGCCTCAGCCCCAAGTGGCCCCATGGTTCTAGCGAAAATGGCTCTGAAGCTAAGAGCCAAAGCTGGCTATAGTCGCCCTAACCGAGTTGGACGGCGCCTGCGCCTTCCACGCCACCATCGATCAGGCACGACGAGGAGAACCCCATGAAGAATGCCGACCTGCAAGCCCGTAAGAACGCAGCCACGCCGCGCGGCGTGGGCGTCATGTGCGACTTCTACGCGCAGCGCGCCGAGAATGCGCAGCTGTGGGACATCGAAGGCCGCCGCTTCATCGATTTTGCCGCGGGTATCGCCGTGCTCAACACCGGCCATCGCCACCCGCGCGTCGTCGCCGCGATCCGCGAGCAGCTCGACCGCTTTACACACACGGCCTATCAAATCGTGCCGTACGCATCGTACGTCGAGCTGGCCGAAAAGATCAATGCCCGGGCGCCGGGTGCATTCCCGAAGAAGACGGCATTCTTTACGACCGGCGCCGAAGCCGTCGAAAACGCTGTCAAGATCGCGCGCGCGGCGACGGGCCGCCCCGGCGTCATCGCCTTCGCGGGCGGCTTCCACGGCCGCACGCTGATGGGCATGGCGCTGACCGGTAAAGTGGCCCCGTACAAGATCGGCTTCGGGCCGTTCCCCTCGGACGTCTATCACGCGCCGTATCCGAACGCGGTTCACGGCGTGTCGACGGCCGATTCCCTGCGCGCGATCGAAACGCTGCTGAAAGCGGATATCGAAGCGAGCCGCGTCGCCGCAATCATTTTCGAGCCGGTTCAAGGCGAAGGCGGGTTCTACGTTGCGCCGCCCGATTTCGTGCGCGGCCTGCGCCGACTGTGCGACGAACACGGCATCGTCCTCATCGCAGACGAAGTGCAGACGGGCTTTGCGCGCACGGGCAAGCTTTTTGCCATGGAGCACTACGATGTCGCTGCCGATCTGACGACGATGGCGAAAAGCCTGGCGGGCGGCATGCCGCTGTCGGGCGTCGTCGGTCGCGCCGACCTGATGGACGCCGCGGCCCCCGGCGGGCTCGGCGGCACCTACGCCGGCAACCCGCTCGCGCTCGCCTCGGCCCATGCTGTGCTCGACGTGATCGAGGAAGAAGACCTGTGCGCGCGCGCCACCAAGCTCGGCGACCAGCTCAAGGCCCGCCTGGAAGCGCTGCGCTCCGACGTGCCGCAACTGGCCGACGTGCGTGGCCCCGGCGCGATGGTGGCGGCCGAGTTCATGCAGCCGGGCACGCGTACGCCCGACGCCGCGTTCGTCAAGCGCGTGCAAGCGCGCGCGCTGGAGCGCGGCCTGCTCCTGCTCGCTTGCGGCACCTACGGCAACGTCATTCGCTTCCTGTTTCCGCTCACCATCGAAACGGCGGTGTTCGATGAAGCGCTTGGCCTGCTCGAAGAGGCGTTGAAAGAAAGCGTCGGCGTGATGGCGTAAGCTGGCTTTTACGCTCTCCGATTCTTCCTATTCTTTCGATTATTTCGATTCTTTCGATTGACGCCGTTGGAGTGAACATGCAGACCTTGGAAACCATCGAACTGAAAGACCCGTCTTTACTGAAGACGAAGGCATTCATCGCAGGAAGCTGGCTGGACGCCGACAACGGCGCCGCCTTCGAAGTACGCAATCCGGCCACGGGCCGCGTGCTGGCGACCGTGCCCCAAATGGGCGCGGCAGAGACGCGCCGCGTCATCGAAGCGGCGAACGAGGCATGGGCCGCCTGGCGCGCCCAGCCGGCGAAAGCGCGTGCCGCGGTGCTGCGTAAGTGGTTCGACTTGATGATGGCCAACGCGGACGACCTCGCCGCCATCATGACCGCCGAACAAGGCAAGCCGCTCGCCGAGGCCAAGGGCGAGATCGGCTATGCGGCCTCGTTCCTCGAGTGGTTCGGCGAGGAAGCGAAGCGTGTCTATGGCGACACGATTCCCAGCCCGGCCGCCGACAAGCGGCTCGTCGTCGTGAAAGAGCCGGTGGGCGTCTGCGCCGCCATCACGCCGTGGAACTTCCCGGCTGCCATGATCACCCGCAAGGTGGGCCCGGCGTTGGCCGCCGGCTGCCCGATCGTCGTCAAACCGGCCGAAGCCACGCCGCTCTCGGCGCTGGCGCTGGCCGTCCTGGCCGAGCGCGCGGGCGTGCCGGCCGGCGTGCTGAGCATCGTCACGGGCGACCCGAAGGCGATCGGCGGCGAGATGACGAGCAATGCGCTCGTGCGCAAGCTTTCGTTCACGGGTTCGACCGGTGTCGGCCGCCTGTTGATGCAGCAATGCGCATCGACGGTGAAAAAGCTGTCGCTCGAACTGGGCGGCAACGCCCCGTTCATCGTGTTCGAGGACGCCGATCTCGACGCCGCCGTGACGGGCGCCCTCGCCTCGAAGTACCGCAACAGCGGGCAGACCTGCGTCTGCGCGAATCGCTTCTACGTGCATGAAAAAGTGTACGAAGCTTTCGCGGACAAATTGCGCACGGCCGTCGAACAACTGAAGGTTGGCAAAGGCACCGAACCCGGCGTGACGCAAGGACCGCTCATCAACGAAGCGGCCCTGTTGAAAGTTGAATCGCATATCGACGATGCCCTGTCGAAGGGCGCCCGCATCGCTACCGGCGGCAAGCGGCACGCGCTCGGCCACAACTTCTTCGAGCCGACGGTGCTGACCGGCGTCACGTCGGCCATGAAGATCGCGAAAGAAGAGACGTTCGGCCCTGTCGCGCCGCTGTTCAAGTTTTCCAGCGACGAGGAAGTCGTACGCCTAGCCAACGACACCGAATTCGGCCTGGCCGCCTATTTCTACAGCCGCGACATCGGCCACGTCTGGCGCGTGGCGGAAGCGCTCGAGTACGGCATGGTGGGCATCAACACCGGCCTCATCTCGAACGAAGTCGCCCCGTTCGGCGGTGTGAAGCAATCGGGCCTCGGGCGAGAAGGCTCGCATTACGGCATCGACGAATACGTCGTCGTCAAGTACCTGTGCATGGGCGTTTAAGTCGCTAATCGATTTAACACATTGATTTATCGGTGCATTTTGAATCGATGTGAAACGTCCGTGGCCATTCGAGGAATGATTCGAAAACCGGCGACGCAATGCCGCAGCTTCGATTGAGCGTGCAATACGCGTATATCGATCTGTTGCATTTCGTCGCCGAGCGGTGTTTTACTAGCAACGCCCTATTTTGGCTTGGTATGCTGTGCGCCGCGCTGCCGGCCTACGGCAGCCTGTAAAACCACCGGCCGCCTGCCTGTCAGGACGGCGCCTCGATGCGCGAGCCGTCGCGTCGGGGTCGATCGAACCACTCGAGGAGTCAACGTGAAAAAATTGTTAGCCGCCGTGACCATCGCCACGCTCGCTATGTCGGCGGGCGTGGCGCAAGCCAAAGACTGGAAACAAATCCGCATCGGTGTCGACGCGAGCTACGCCCCTTTCGAATCCAAGGCCTCTGACGGCAAGCTCGTCGGCTTCGACATCGACCTCGGCAATGAGATCTGCAAGCGTCTGCACGCGAAATGCGTCTGGGTTGAAAACGACTTCGACGGCATGATCCCGGGCCTGAAGGCCAAGAAGTTCGACGGCGTGCTGTCGTCGATGACGATCACGCCTGAACGCGAACAGCAAATCGCGTTCTCGAAGCCGCTGTTCGATACCCCCACCGCGCTCGTCGCGAAGAAGGGCTCGGGCCTGCTGCCGACGGCTGATTCGCTCAAGGGCAAATCGGTGGGCGTCGAGCAAGGCACGACGCAGGAAAAATACGCGAAGGACAACTGGGAATCGAAGGGCGTGAAGGTCGTCCCCTATCAAAACCAGGACCAGGTCTATCAAGACTTGACCTCGGGCCGCCTCGACGCCGCCTTGCAAGACAAGGTGCAGGCGGAAGTCGGCTTCCTGAAGCAACCGCGCGGCGCGCAATTCGCGCAAGTAGGCGACGAAATCAAGAGCGGCGCCGCCGCCATGGGCCTGCGTAAGGAAGATACCGACCTGAAGGCGAGCGTCGACAAAGCCATCGACGGCATGATGAAGGACGGCACGTACAAGAAGATCGAGAAGAAGTACTTCGACTTCGACGTCGCGCCGAAGAGCTGATCGCCCACGGGTCTACCGCCCGTCCGTCATACGGAAAGCCCCGCTTCGCACGAAGCGGGGCTTTTTTGCTTGTGCGCCGCATTGACGTTTTGGCTGCCGCCGTGCAGCGCGCCGACGTACAATCGAAAATCGTCCACTCGTTGCGCGGCGTGCTTGAGCGGCGCCGCCAATCGCCATGCAAAAGAAGCTCCATCCTTTGATTTCCCCGTCGCTCGGCACCGAGCGCACGTTGACGAGCTTTCACTACGGCCCCGCGGGCGGGCAGAAGGTTTACGTGCAGTCCTCGCTGCACGCCGACGAACTGCCGGGCATGCTCGTCGCATGGGAGCTGCGCCGCAAGCTGGCCGCGCTCGAAGCCGCCGGCAAGCTGCGCGCCGAAATCGTGGTCGTGCCGGTGCCGAACCCGATCGGTCTCAACCAGCACGTGCTCGGGCAAATGATCGGCCGCTTCGAAGCGAATACGGCAACAAACTTCAACCGCAATTTCCACGATCTCGCCGCGCTCGTCATGCCGAGCGTCGAATCTCTCCTGACCGGCGAGCCCGAGGCCAATTTGCGCGCCGTGCGCGGCGCCATGCGCGAAGCGCTCGATGCGCAAAAGCCGCGCACCGAACTCGAATCGCAGCGCTTGGCGCTGCAGCGGCTTTCGTATGACGCCGACATCGTGCTCGACCTGCATTGCGACTTCGAAGGCGCCATGCATCTCTACACGAATCCTGAGCTGTGGCAGGACGTGGAGCCCCTCGCCCGCTATCTCGACGCTAAAGCCTCGCTGCTCGCGCTCAATTCGATCGGCAATCCGTTCGATGAAATTCACAGCTTCTGCTGGTCGGAACTGCGCACGCGTTTCAGCCATCGCTATCCCATTCCGAACGGCTCGATTTCGGTAACGGTCGAACTGCGCGGCCAAGCCGACGTGTCGTACCCCCACGCCGAACACGATTCGCAAGCGATCGTCGAATATTTGACGCACCGAGGGCTTATCGACGGCACACCGGCGCACCTGCCGCCGCTCGCCTTCCCCGCTACGCCGCTGGCGGGTACCGAGCCGTTGATCGCACCCATTTCTGGCGTGCTCGTATTTCGCACGCCAGCCGGTATTTGGATCGAAAAAGGCCAGGAAGTGGCCGATATCGTCGATCCGCTGACGGATCGGGTGGAAACGATCAAGAGCGGGACGGCAGGGGTGCTCTATGCGCGGCATCGTACACGGTTCGCGACCGCCGGGATGGAAGTGGCTCGGATCGCAGGCGCCACGCCGCTGCGCAGTGGGAGTTTGCTCTCGGCTTGATGG